>DASSVP010000230.1:0-15963 GCA_035705985.1 Thermoleophilaceae bacterium | reverse complement strand
GACGAAGCAGGTGGACGCTGCCGCGACGATCCACAACGCCGGCTCCGACCTGCTGGCGCTGATCAACGACATCCTCGACCTCTCGAAGGTCGAGGCGGGGAAGATGGACGTGCACGCCGGACGCACGGAGCTGCGCTCGGTGCGCGAGTTCGTGGAGCGGTCGTTCGCGCCCGTCGCGGGCGAGAAGGGGATCGAGTTCGCCGTCGAGCTCGCGCCCGACGCACCTGAGCAGATCACCACCGACGAGCAGCGCCTCCAGCAGGTGCTGAAGAACCTGCTCTCGAATGCGTTCAAGTTCACGGAGAGCGGCTCGGTGCGGCTCAGCATCGACCGCGCGCCGGCCGACGCGCACTTCCAGGCGGACACGCTCGCGCGCTCGGAGGGCGTGGTGGCCTTCTCCGTGATCGACACCGGGATCGGCATCCCGCCGGACAAGCTGCGCCTCATCTTCGAGGCGTTCCAGCAGGCCGAGGGCTCGATCAGCCGCCGCTTCGGCGGCACCGGGCTCGGCCTCTCGATCAGCCGGGAGATCGCCCGCCTGCTGGGCGGCGAGATCCACGTGGAGAGCACGGAGGGCGAGGGCTCGACGTTCACGCTCTACCTGCCGAGCACGGCGCCGGTGCCCGCGGCGGTGTCGGTGGTGGCGGACGGGCCGAGCCCGCTCCAGCTCGCCGCGACGAGGTCGCGGCGCAGGGCAGAGAGCGCAGGTCTGCCCGACACGCTCACCGACGACCGCGCCGACCTACCCGCGGGCGAGCGCGTGGCCCTGCTGATGACGGGCGACCGCGCGCTGGCGAGCGAGGCCCTGGCCGTGGCGCATGCGCGCGGGTTCCGCTGCCTGCTCGCGCTGCGGGGCGACGCCGGGCTCGCGCTGGTGCACGAGTTCATGCCCGACGCCGTGATCGTGAGCCGCGATCTCCCGCAGCTCAACGGCGTGGCCGTGCTGGACCACCTGAAGCGCCACCCGGAGACGCGTCACCTGCCCGTGTACGTGCTGGCGGACGGCGACGGGGAGCGCGACCTGCGGCACGCCGGGGCGCTCGGGTGCCTGTCGAAGCCCGCGACGCCCGATCTGCTCGGCGGAGTCTTCGAGCAGCTGGCCGCGTTTCTCGAGCGGCGCACCCGCTCGGTGCTCGTGGTCGAGGCCGACGAGCGCGAGCGCGACGCCCTCGGTGACCTGATCGGCGGCGCCGACGTCGAGATCGTGGGCGTGGGCTCGCGTGAGCAGGCGCTCGCGGAGCTCGAGGGCCGCGACTACGACTGCGTCGTGCTCGATCTGGAGCTGGAGGACGGCAGCGGGTTCGGCCTCCTCGACAGATTCCGGCGCGCCAAGCGTTTCAGGAACATGCCCGTGATCGTCCACACGCGGAGGGAGCTGTCGCCGCGTGACGAGGAGCGGCTGCGGCGCTATGCCGAGTCGATCGTCGTCAAGGACGTGCGCTCGCCTGAGCGGCTCCTGGACGAGACGTCGCTGTACCTCCACCGCCTGGAGGCGCGGCTGCCGGCGGACAAGCGCCAGATGCTCGAGCGCCTGCACATGGCGGACGCGGTCTTCGAGGGCAAGAAGGTGTTGATCGTGGACGACGACGTGCGGAACGTATTCGCGCTCACGAGCGTCTTCGAGCGACGCGGCATGGAGGTGGTGTTCGCGGAGAACGGCCGCGAGGGCATCGAGGCGCTCAAGGCGAACCCCGACGTGTCGCTCGTCCTGATGGACATCATGATGCCGGAGATGGACGGGTACGAGGCCACCCGCGCGGTGCGCGAGATGCCCGAGTTCCAGCGGCTGCCGATCGTTGCGCTCACCGCCAAGGCGATGAAGGGCGACCGGGAGAAGAGCATCGCGTCCGGGGCCTCGGACTACATCACGAAGCCCGTCGACGTCGATCAGCTGCTCTCCCTGATGCGGGTGTGGCTATACCGGTAACAGGCGCCATCCTGGTCGTCGACGACCAGCCGGAGAGCCTCGTGGCCCTCCGTACGGTGCTCGAACCGCTGGGACGCGAGGTGATCACGGCGCCGTCCGGCGAGGAGGCGTTGAAGGCCCTGCTGCACGGCGACTTCTCGGTGATCGTGATGGACGTGCGGATGCCGGGGCTGAGCGGCTTCGAGACCGTCGAGTTGATCAAGAGGCGCGAGCGGCACGAGGACACGGCGGTGGTGTTCCTCACGGCGGGCGACGCTGACGCCGAGCAGGTCACGCGCGGCTACTCGGCCGGAGCCGTGGACTACATGCTCAAGCCGGTCGACCCGGACATGCTCCGCTCGAAGGTCGCGATGCTGCTCGAGCTCCAGCAGAAGAGCGCCGAGCTGCGGGCCTCCGAGGAGCGCTTCCGGACCGCTTTCGAGGGGGCGCCGATCGGGATGGGGCTGAGCACCGTGGACGGCCGCTGGCTCGAGGTGAACGACGCGCTGTGCGACCTGCTCGGCCGGACGCCGGCGCAGCTCGTGCGCCAGCCGCTGTGGGAGCTCGTGCACCCGGCCGACCGCGAGGCCGAGCGCGACTCGGTGAGGCGGCTGCTGCGCGACCGGCCGCTGTTCGACCAGTCCGAGAAGCGCTTCATGCGCCTCGACGGCGAGACCGTGCACGCGATCGTGAGCGTCTCGCTGACGGCGGACAGCCACGAGCGGCCGCAGGGCTACATCTGGCAGGTGGTGGACGTGACCGAGCAGCGGCGCGCCGAGGCCGAGCGCGCCGCGCGCACCGAGGCAGAGGCCGTGGTGCAGACGATCGGAAAGCTCCAGCAGGTCACGGAGGCGGCGCTCGCGCACCTCGAGCTGGACGAGCTCCTGCAGGTGCTCGTGGACCGGCTCTGCGAGGTGTTCTCGGCCGACGTCGTACGGATCGTGCTGCGTGACCACCACGACCATCAGCTCTTCAGCGTGGGCGCCGCGGCCGGGATCGAGGCCGAGCCGGGCGCGCGGGTCGTGCTCGGCAGCGTCCTGGAGCAGGTGATCGAGAGCGGCCGCCCGCTGACGCTCCACGAGCTGCGCGGGAGCAGCGGGCTCGACGAGCAGATGCACGCCGCGGGCGTGAGCTCGGCGATGGCCTGCCCGCTTGTGGTGAAGGGCCGGTTGGCGGGCGTGGTGGAGGTGGGCGTGAGCGGGTCGCGCCACTTCTCGCTCGAGGACGAGAGCCTGCTGGTGCTGATGGCCGACCGCGCCGGGCTCGCGATCGAGCACGCCCGCGCGTACGAGCGTGAGCTGTCGAACGTCGAGATGCTGCAGCGCAGCCTCCTCCCGGACCGGCTGCCGGCGCTCGAGGGCATCCAGGTGGCTGCCCGGTACAGGCCCGGTGGCGCGGACGTGGGCGGTGACTGGTACGACGCAATCCCGCTCGAGGGCGGCCGCGTGGGCGTGGCGATGGGCGACGTCGTGGGGCACGGGATCGGCGCCGCCGCCCTGATGGGGCAGCTGCGGCACGCGATGCGCGCTTACGCGCTCGAAGGACACTCGCCGAGCGGCGTGCTCGACCGGCTCGACCGCATGGTCCGCACCCTGGACGGCGGCCAGATGGCCACCCTGCTCTACCTCGTGATGGAGGCGGACCACACGAGCGTGCGCTTCGCGAACGCCGGGCACGTGCCGCCGCTCGTGATCACGCCGGACGGCGAGGCCGAGTACCTGGAGGGGGCGCCGAACCCGCCGCTCGGCGTGTTCGAGAGCCCGAGCCACGGCGAGCTCTCCGCCGAGCTGGCCCCGGGATCGACGATCGTGCTCTACACCGATGGGCTCGTGGAGGAGCGCGGCGTGTCGATCGACCGGGGCCTCGAGTCGCTCCGGCTCGCCGCCGCGCAGGACGCCTGCCACCCGAACGAGCTGTGTGAGCGGCTGGTCGACGCCATGCTGGCCATCCATCCGGCGAATGACGACATCGCCGTGCTCGCCCTGCGCACGCTCCCGACGGCGCCCGAGCCCCTGCACCTCGAGCTGCCGTCCGATCCGACCGAGCTGGCGACGATGCGCCGCGACCTCGGCCGCTGGCTGCGCGACGCGGGGGCCGAAGGCGACGTGATCGAGGTCGTGCAGATGGCGTGCCACGAGGCGTGCTCGAACGCGATCGAGCACGGCTACTCGTTCGGCGACGGCGTGCTCTTCGTGGACGCCGAGCTGGACGAGGGGCGGATCGTCCTGACCGTCCGCGACAGCGGCGGGTGGGTGGAGCGCCCGGACGGCCCGCTCGACTACCGCGGAAACGGGCTGCCGCTGATGGAGGCACTTATGGACTCGGTGGAGCTGAGCCACTCGAACGGCTCGGGCACCGAGGTGCGAATGGCCCGTCGCCTGGCAGGCGACCGAGTGCCGGCCGGGGCGTAGCCCCCGCGCCCTGGGGGCGGTGAAGGGGTGTTTCTCGGGACCTTTCGAAGTTAACCGTCATATACACCGACAACTTCGGAAGGTCTCCCCTCGATGCCCGTCGTTCGCCGGTTCGGCGGAAGCGCTGGGGCCCCCGCCGCCTGCCGCCTACCCTTCGCCGCCATGCTTCTCGACTCGCTCGAATGGCTCGGTCATTCCGGGTTTCGGCTCACCGTTGGCCGTTCGGTCGTCTACATCGATCCGTACCGCGTGCCGGAGGGGGCGCCGCGGGCGGATCTCATCCTCGTGACGCATGGGCACTACGACCACTTCTCGCCGCAGGACGTCGAGCGGCTGTCGCATCGGGACACCTGGCTCGTCGGGCCGGCGGCGGTGGCGGAGCGGGTCAGTGGGCAGGTCCACCGCATCGAGCCGGGGGAGACGCTCGACGAGGAGATGGTCCGAGGCGTGTACGTGAGCGCGGTCGCGGCCTACAACACCTCGAAGCGCGACGCCGACGGCAAGCCGTTTCATCCGCGTGATGCGGGATGGGTGGGATACGAGCTCAATGTCCGCGGTGAGCGGCTTTACCATTCCGGCGACACCGACGTGATTCCGGAGATGGACAGCGTCACCGGGGTCGACGTGGCCCTGCTGCCCGTGAGCGGCGTCTACGTCATGACCGCGCAGGAGGCCGCCGAGGCGGCCCGGCGCATCCAACCGCGAGTGGCAGTTCCCATGCACTGGGGGTCGCATCTCGGAACCGAGCACGACGCGCGCACGTTCGCCGACGAAGCTCCCGTGGAGGTACGCATCATGGAGAGGACCCAGTGACCGAGGCAGCCGAGCGCCAGCGGGCCGCACTTCGCAGGATGGCAGCCGAGGACCCGGAGCTGGCCGCGCGCCTGATCCTGATGACGCTGCCGGCCTCACCGGTCCCGTACGAGCTCGAGCTGGACGGCATGGGAACGCACCGGGCGGGCAGCGGGGAGCCCGAGTTCCGGCTGACCACCGACCCCCGCTCGCTCGCGGAGCTCGCGACGGGATCATCGAGCCCCCTCGGCCTCCTGGTCCGCGGCCGCATGCGCATCCGCGGCAGGCGCCGCAGGGCACTGAAGCTCCGAAGGGCGGGGCAGCCGAGCCTCGCTGACGTGGTCGACGCCGGCGGGAAGCTGGATCCCGACGTCCTTTACCGCTCCCTGCCGTACCTGATCGACCCCCGGTGGACCGAGGGTCACAACTTCACCGTC
Organism: Thermoleophilaceae bacterium; assembly: GCA_035705985.1. Classification (GTDB taxonomy): domain Bacteria; phylum Actinomycetota; class Thermoleophilia; order Solirubrobacterales; family Thermoleophilaceae; genus JACVRW01. Next base: position 10,417 of record DASSVP010000230.1, on the reverse strand, counting down.
CGGTACGTGGTCGGGAGCGGGTCCTGGTATGTCAGTGCCCGTGACGGTGAGCGGCTGGAGGTGAAGGACGAGGGCGACGCGATAGGGACCGCCACCGTCACGGAGGAGGCCTACCAGCAGATGGCGGCGGGGAGGGTGACCCCCTCGCAGGCCATGCAGAGCCAGCTCACGAAGATCGACGGCGAGATCCACCCGATCACGCTGCTCGGCCGCTGGATCGCCCGCGCCCAGGGCGCCGACGACGAGGAGCTCGCGCGCGAGCGCCGGCAGCGCGAGCTACAGGCGGAGCGCGGGAGCCTGTACGCCTCGGGAGGCGATCACGACGGCGACGGCCTGCTCGACTACCGCCAGCTCTACGCGCTCTGGGAGCGCCAGAACTGGAGGGCCAGCGAGCTCGACTTCACGGTCGACCGCGAGCAGTGGGTGATCACGCCGCGCGAGGCGCAGGAGTCCACGCTCTGGAGCCTCGGCTCCTTCTACGTGGGCGAGCAGCGTGTGACCGCCGACCTCGCGCCGTTCCTCCAGGCCGCGCCGACCGGCGAGATCGAGCTCTTCCTCGCCACACAGCTCGTGGACGAGGCGCGCCACGCCGCGTTCTTCGATCGCTTCGGCGCCGAGGTCATGTGCCTCTCGGCTGAGGACTTCCGCGGCCGCATGCGCGAGGTGGAGAGGATCCTGCTCTCGCCGTGGCGCGAGGTCTTCGACGACGGCCTGCGGGACGTGGCGAAGCGCATCCAGGCGAAGCCGGACGACCTCGGCCTGTTCGTGGAGGGCATTGCCACCTACCACATGGTCGTCGAGGGCTTCCTGGCCGTCACCGGCCAGACGCTGATCCGCGACTACATGGTCGAGCACTCCATGTATCCCGGCTTCTGCGAGGGCTTCGGCCTCGTGGAGCGCGACGAGCACCGGCACGTGGCGTTCGGCGTGCGCTTCCTGCGCGACGCGATCAGGGAGGACCCGCGCCACCGCGAGACGGTCGAGCGCGTGGTGCTCGACCTCGTGCCAAAGGCTGCCTACGTGTTCGCTCCGCCGTACGTCGCGGACGCGACCGAGTACGTCTCCTACGGCTACACGTCACGCCAGATCTACGGCTTCGCCTACCGGACGCTCAGGCGCCGGATGAAGGTGCTCGGGATCGAGATCCCGGCCGCGGACGAGCTGATGCCAGGCCCGATCGACGGGACCGCGGAGCTCCAGGCGGTGCGCGCGGACCAGGCGCCGGCGTCGTCTAACGGCGCTGCGTCGAACGGCTCAGGCGATCGCGAGGCTGCGGCCACGAGGTCGTAGGCCAGAGCGCACCACCGGCCAGCAGTAGTCCGAGCCCGATCGCGCTGAGCGCGGCGAGCTCGAGGCCGGTGTGGGGGAGAAAGCCGCCTGCCGTCTCGCCGCCGGGGCCGGCGCCACCGCCGCCGGCCGTCTCCTCGCCGTCCGGCCCGCCGTTCTCCCCGCTGGGGGTCTGCACACCGTTCTCCTCGCCCTCGGGCTGCTCCTGGCCTTCCGGAGTGGTCGGCGTCTCGTCGTCCTGGGCGGACTGGGCCACGGGCGCCGCGGGCGCGGGCGTGGACGTGGGCGTGGGCGAGGTGGGCGGCGGCGCGGGAGCGAGGGGAGCGAGGATCCCGCCGCCGACCCCGTAGTAGCTCTCGACGGCCACGCCGCCGGAGTCCGTGGCCGCTGCCGGAGCCGCCAGAAGCAGGCATGCGAGCAGGGCGGAGAACGTCAGCGGGCGCTTGAGGGTCATGCTCGCGCGTAGTTCGGCGCCCGCCCGGGCCGTCCTGGTCTCTGCACGCCGCCTTGCAGTTATGCTGGCCCGGCTTTGCGAAGTACGCGCGTCCTACGAATGCTCGCGTGGGGCGCGGTGGCGGTGGGCGTCGCCACACCTCTGGTCCGGCACCGGCTGCGGCTCCGGCCTCCGGTGGTGTCCGCGCTGTCATGGCCCGCCCCCGCCGCGCTCGCGCTCGCCACCCCGCGCACGCCGCTGCGCGACGCCGCGATCTGGAGCCTTCAGATGTGGGTCTACTTCGCGCACTTCGACATGCCCGACGACGACCCGGACGCGCTGCTCGGTCGCCTGAAGGTGACCTATCCGATCCGCGTCGACCGCGTGCTCGGCCTCGGCACCTGCCCGACCACTCGCCTGCAGCGCGGCCTCGGTCGCGAGGGCCATGTCGGCGCGCTCGAGTACGCGCTCTCGGCCGTGCACTGGAGCTGGTTCCTCGTGCCGCACGGAACGCTCGGCTACATGCTGCTCCGCCACCGCGACAAGTTCCCGCGCTCAGCCGTGCTCATGGCGGCCTGCTTCGACCTGGGCTGTGTGGTCTACTGGCTCGTGCCGACCGCGCCGCCGTGGTACGCCGGCGCGAACGGCCAGCTGCCGGCGGTCCGGCGAATCATGGCCGAGGCGGGCGAGCGCTTCTGGAAACGCCTCTGGCGCCCGCTTTACCATTCGCTCCAGGGAAATCCCTTCGCAGCCATGCCCTCCCTCCACTTCGGCACATCAGTGATGGCAGCGCGCATCCTCTCGCAGGTCGGGCGCGGCCACGCGACGGTGGGCTGGGCCTATGCGCTGGCGCTCGGCTTCGGCCTCGTGTACCTCGGCGAGCACTACCTGATCGACCTCATCGCCGGCCTGGCGCTGGCCGAGGCGATCTGGCGTGTGGCGCCGCGTGCGGAACCGGCGATCCGGATGATCGCCGCTGCCGTGCATCGACTGGAGCCACAGGCCGGCTGATGGCGGCGGAGGACCGCCGCCTGCTCGAGGAGGAAGACCTCGAGGAACTCGAGGTAGGCCGGTTCCAGGCGCTCCTCCAGGACCGACGCAAGATTGTCTCGGGGATCCTGCTGGTGCTGCTGCTCGTGGTGGCGATCTACGTGCTGTTCCCGAAGATCGTCGGCGCCGACGAGGCGGTGGACAAGCTCGACGAGGCCAAGTGGTACTGGATCCTGGTCGCGATCGGCTTCAACGTCCTCGCGTTCGCGGCGTACGTGGCGCTGTTCCGCGGCGTGCTGGGCGGGACACGCGACGACGAGGTGCACCGGCGGCTCGACCTGCGCGCCTCGTACCTGATCACGATGGCGGGGCTGGCCGCCACCCGGATCTTCTCCGCGGCCGGCGCCGGCGGCCTCGTGCTCACCTACTGGGCGCTTCGCAAGGCCGGGATGCCGCGCCGCCGCGCCGCCTGCCGGATGGTCGCGTTCCTCGTGATGACCTACTTCGTCTACACGGCCGCGCTCGTGGTCTTCGGCGTGCTGCTTCGTACCGGCGTGCTGCCGGGCGAGGACCCGCTGGCGGGCACCATCGTGCCGGCGGCCGTATCCGGCGGGGTGATCGCGCTGTTCCTCATGATCGCCCTGATCCCCGACGACTTCGAGCGGCGCATCCGCCACTACGCGGGGGGCTACCGCCGCGCCCGCCATCTCCAGCGGGTCGCCAAGGGGCCGGCCACCCTCGCGACGGGGGTACGCACCGCCATCGCCTACATCCGGCATCCGAACCGCGGCCTGCCCGCCATCGGCGGCGCGGTTGGGTTCTGGGCGGCGAACATCGGCATCCTGTGGGCGAGCTTCGAGGCGTTTGGCGGCGACGTTCCGTTCGGCGTGCTCGTCCAGGGCTTCTTCCTCGGCATGGCCGCCAACCTGATCCCGTCGCCGGCCGGAGGCGTGGGCGCCGTCGACGCTGGCATGATCGGGGCGTTCGCCCTGTTCGGGATCGACGAGTCGGTCGTGTTCCCCGCGGTGCTCACCTACCGGGTGATCGCCTTCTGGCTCCCGATCCCGCCCGGAATCGTCGCGTTCCTCCAGCTGAGGGGTACGGTGGCGGAGTGGGACCGTGAGCGGAGCGGGGCGGACGCCGCGAGGGTGACTACACTTCAGAAAGTAAAGTGATGGGTGTGGAGATAAGAGACATCGAGAATGTCGTCATCGTCGGCAGCGGTCCCGCCGGCTACACCGCCGCGCTCTACACGTCGCGCGCGGACCTCGAGCCGCTCGTGATCGAGGGCTTCGCGTGGGGCGGGCTGCTCCAGCAGACGACCGACGTCGAGAACTTCCCGGGCTACCCCGAGGGCGTGATGGGCCCGCAGATGATGCAGGACCTGCGCGACCAGGCCGAGCGCTTCGGCACGCGCTACATCACGGACGACGCCACGAAGATCGACCTCGCGCGGGACGATGGCGGAACCCACATCGTGCACGTGGGCGGCCAGGAGATACGCACGCGTTCGGTGATCCTCGCGATGGGCGCGGAGCCGAAGAAGCTCGGCGTGCCCGGCGAGGAGGAGCTGTCGGCCCGCGGCGTGTCCTACTGCGCGACCTGTGACGCGGCGTTCTTCCGCGGCGCCCAGACGATCGTGGTCGGCGGCGGCGACACCGCGATGGAGGACGCCACGTTCCTGTCGAAGTTCGCCGAGAAGGTCTCGATCGTCCACCGCCGGCCGGAGTTCCGGGCCTCGGCGATCATGCTCGACCGCGCCCGCCAGACGGACAACATCGAGCTCGTGACGCCGTATGTGATCCAGAGCTTCCAGCCCGGCGAGGCCGGCGCGCTCGGCACCGCCGTGCTCGAGAACACCGAGGACGGCTCGACGAAGGAGCTCCCCGTGACCGGCGCGTTCGTCGCGATCGGACACCAGCCGAACTCCCACCTGGTGGAGGGGCAGATCGAGCTCGACGAGGAGGGCTACGTCCTCGTGGAGAGCCGCTCCACGCGCACGAAGCTGCCGGGCGTGTTCGCGGCCGGCGACCTCACGGACCGCGTCTACCGCCAGGCGGTGACGGCCGCCGGCACAGGCTGCATGGCCGCGCTCGATGCGGAGGCGTACCTACGCGACACGCCGATCGACCCGGAGGTCCACTGGGCCCCCGACCCGGACAGGGTCGCGGCCGCGGGCGAGAAGGTCGAGGCGGCGGCCGAGTAGTTGCCCACCTGGGCCAACTGGGCGCGCGAACAGCGCTGCGCGCCCGAGCGCATCGAGAGGCCGAGGTCCGAGGCTGAGCTGGGCGAGGCGGTGGCCCGCGCCGACCGAGTAAAGCTCGTGGGCTCCGGCCACTCCTTCACCGACATCGCGTGCACGGACGGCGTGATGGTCGACATGTCGTCGATGAACCGGGTCCTTGCCGTGGATGGCGACGAGGTGACGGTCGAAGCCGGGATCACGCTGCACGACCTCGGCGAGGAGCTGCGCTCGCGCGGGCTCGCGATGGAGAACCAGGGCGACGTGGACCCTCAGACCCTCGCGGGCGCCATCTCCACCGCCACGCACGGCACGGGAGGCCGGTTCGGGAACCTCTCGTCGCAGGTCGTCGGAATGCGGCTCGTCAGCGGAGCCGGGGAGGTCGTGGAGGCGACTGGACGGGAGCTCCGCGCGGCGCGCGTGAGCCTGGGCGCGCTTGGCGCGATCTCGGCCGTGACATTGAGGTGCGTCCGGGCCTTCACGATCCACCGGATCGACGAGCCGCGCCCGCTCGACGACGTGCTCCCGCGCCTCGACGAGCTCGTGGACGCGAACGACCACTGGGAGGCGTTCGTGATGCCGTACACGCGTCGCGCCTTCACGCTCACGTCCGAGCGCACCGACCGCGAGCCCGAGCCGCCCGGCCGGGCGGCGGCGTTCGTCCACGACGTGATCCTGGAGAACGCGGTGCTCGGCCTCTTCTGCCGCACGGGCCGCCGCTTTCCGAGCGCGATCCCGGCGCTCAACCGGCGGCTCGCGAGCCTCATGGGTCGCGCCGAGCACCTCGACGCGAGCAACCGCGTGTACGCGAACAAGCGCCTGGTGCGCTTCACGGAGATGGAGTACGCCATCCCGCGCGAGCGCGCCGCGGAGGCGCTCGAGCGGGTGCTGGCGATGATCGAGCGCCGGCGCCTGCCGGTGGGCTTCCCGATCGAGCTGCGTGTGGTGGCGCCGGACGACGCCCTGTTGTCGACCGCCCACGAGCGCGCCACGGCATACATCGCGGTGCACCAGTACGTCGGAATGGAGTTCGAGACCTACTTCCGGGCCGTGGAGGCGATCATGGACGACTACGACGGCCGCCCGCACTGGGGCAAGCGCCACTACCAGACCGCTGCCACGCTGCGGCCCCGCTACCCCGAGTGGGACACCTTCCTGGAGGTCCGGGAGCGCCTCGACCCGGAGCGGCGGTTCGAGAACGACTACCTGCGGCGCGTGCTCGGCTGACCGCCACGCTGTAGCGATCCCTTCCCGCTCGGGGCCGCTCCTCGAGCGGGTGTTCAGCGGCAGCGCCGCAGCACGCGGTCGAGCGTGAGCTTGCGCCCGTCCTCCGTCTCCGCCAGCACGCGCAGACGGAACCGGCCTCGCCGGTGGATCTGCCGCCGCCGCACCTCGCCGGTGAGCGTCGTGGGGCCGGCGCGCCTGCCGCGAGCGGTCGGGATGCTGAGCAGGCGCTCCACGCGCCGGCGGCCGATCAGGACGTCGGCGTGCGCCAGGCGCGCGCGCTTCGAGCCGCGCAGCTGCACGCGCAGGTCCTGGCGGAAACAGCCGCGCACCGGGCGGCCGTCCGAGCGGATCGACAGCGTGAGGTGCGGTCGCGCGAGGCAGTCGAGGCCCACGCAGTGGGTCAGCTCGCGCAGCCGCGAGGCCAGGTCGCGCTGGACCTTCGCGTACTCATCACGGCCGTCGACGCTCTGGAGCTGGAACGGGTCGTTCTCCAGGTCGTAGAGCTCGTACTCGCCGGTGGTCCGGTGCTCCACGTAGAGGAAGCGGTAGGTGCGAATGCCGCGATACGACGGCACGGCGTTCGCCCCCCTGCCGTTCTCGATGAGGATGTCGCGGCCCCACTCGGCGCCCGGGTCGCTGAGCAGTTCGAGCAGCGAGCGCCCGTCGAGGATCCGGCCGGGCGCCACGTCCGCGGCGTCGAGGATAGTCGCCGTCACGTCGACGTTCCCGACGAGCCGCCTGTCGGCCCGCCCGTGTGGAACGCCGGGCCCGCGCATCATCAGCGGGATGCGGATCGACTCCTCGTAGGGCAGCACCTTCTCGGCCAGGGCGCGGTGCTCGCCGTGCATGTAGCCGTTGTCCGACATGTAGACGATCAGCGTGTTCTCCAGCTCGCCGGTGCGGCGCAGCGCCTCCACGATCTGGGCGACGCCCTCGTCCACGCCCATCAGCGTCTCGATCTCCTGGCGCCAGTTCTCCTCGACGCCGGCGGCGAACTCAGGCGACAGGCGGCGGCGGTCGGCCACGACCTGCGGCTTGTCGTACATGTTCCGCTCGTTGAAGTTCGGCTTGCGCGGCATCCGCACGCCGGCGTATGCGTCGCGGTGCCGCGGCGCGGGCGAGGGCGTGCCGGGACGCATCGGGTCGTCCGGGTCGCGTGGCCCCGCTCGGTGCGGGGCCACGTACCAGAGCGACAGGAAGAACGGCCGCTCGCCGGGCGCGGCGCGGTCGATCAGCTCGACGGCCCGCCGCGTCGTGAAGTCGGTCTGGTGCTCGCCCGGATGATCGGCGTCCGGGTACGACTTCACCACGCCGTCCTCGAATGCCTTCCAGGCCACGTAGTTGAACGCCCCGGAGTGGGGGCTGCCGTACCACTCGGTCCACCCGCGCGGGATCCCGTGCTCCGCCTCGTAGCCGTTGAGGTAGCGGCCCACGTGCATCGTCCGGTAGCCGGCCTGCTGGAGCCACACGGGCAGCGTGTTCGAGCTGTCGAGCCGCACGAAGCCGCCGAACGGCCCGCCGTTGTGGAGCACGCCGTGGTTGTGGGCGTACTGGCCGGTGAGGTGCGTGGCGCGCGAGGGGCAGCAGAGCGGGAAGCTCGCGATCGCGTTGTCGAAGCGGGTGCCCTCCCCGCCGAGCAGCGTATTCGTGTGCTGCATCGTGGAGAGCGAGGCCGCGGTCTGGTCGTCGGTCATGATCACGACGACGTTCTGGCGCGCCAGCGCAGGGCCGGCGAGGACGAGCATGGCCGCGACCGCGGCGCCCGCCGTCGCTAGAGCTCGCAGCGCCCCTCGCCGCGATACGTCGGCACCTCGTCGACGATCGCGCCGCCGCTGATCAGATACAGGGTGTTGAAACGCTCGCACAGCTCCCCAGCCTTGGCATGGCGCAGATACACGTTCGCGCCCACTCGCAGGCTAGCGGCGGCGGGCCCCGTAACGGGGGTCTGCACCTCGCCTGCGCCTTCGAGGGGGTCAACACGGAGGCCGGTCGGGAGGTGCGGTGCGGGAAGTCGGTCCGGCCCGGCCGCGCCCGAGGCGGGATAGCCGCCGCCCAGCAGAGTCGCCACCGAGCGGCTCGGCCTGCGAACCACCGGCATCGCGAACATGGCGGCCGGCCTCAGCGTGAAGGAGGAGTAGCGGTCGAACAGCGTCGGCGCGTAGAAGCCGGAGCCTGCGGTGACCTCGGTGACCACGTCCTCCGCACGCGTCGTGTGGATGCTGCCGGTGCCGCCCCCGTTGACGATCGGGACCGGCGCCACCTCGCGCACGGCGGCCACCACCGCCGCGCGCCGCTCGGCGATCTCGGCCGCGGAGCGCCGCTTGATAAAGCGGATCGCCGGCTTCCGCGCCCGCTGGCCGAGGGGCTCGTCGCCGAGGCCGGCGATGTGGGCCTCGTAGCCCATCAGGGCGGCCAGCTCCAGGCCCGGCCGCCGGGCGATCTCGCGGGCGAGCGCCTGGGCCTGCCGCGGAGTGCGGATCGGCGAGCGCTTGGCGCCTATCTTCACGCGCCCTCCGAGCGGCCACCAGCCCACGTCGAGCTCGATGCAGACCCGGATCGGCCGCGCGCCCGGCCCGGCCGCCGCCTCGATCAGCTCGAGCTGTTCCACGGAGTCGACCATCACGATCGGCGGCGAGTCGCCGTCCACCCGGCCCAGCTCAGCAACCGCCTCGCGGTGCACGGTCGGATACGCGAGCAGCAGGTCGTCGAAGCCGTGCTCGTACAGCCACAGCGACTCCGGCAGCGTGAACGTCATCAGGCCGCGGAAGCCGGGGTCGCGCTCCAGGATCGCGGCCAGCAGCGCGCGGCAGCGGACCGACTTGCTGGCCACGCGGATCGGCGTGCCGGCGGCGCGCTCGAGCATGGCCTCGCCGTTCGCCCACATGGCGTCGAGGTCCACCAGCGCGAACGGCGCGTCGACCTCCTCGAAGATCCGCTCCAGCTCCTCGTGGGTGCGCTCACGCGCCTCTGTACGGTGCACCGCCATGGTCCGCGCCGACCGTATACCGCCCGCACTTCTCGTGTTGGCGGGCGTGGCGTCAGTCCAGCTCGGCGCGGCCTTCGGGAAGACGCTGTTCGACGACGTCGGCCCCGCGGGCACGGTGCTGCTCCGCCAGGCGTTCGCCGCGCTCGTCCTGGTGCTCGCCTGGCGGCCGCGGATTCGCGGGCGCTCGGCGGCGGACTGGCGCCTCGTCGCCGTCTTCGGGGTGGTCCTCGCGACCATGAACCTGTCGATCTACGCGGCGATCGACCGCATCCCGCTCGGCATCGCGGTCACGATCGAGTTCGTCGGCCCCCTCGGGGTCGCCGTGGCCGGCTCGCGGCGTGCGCTCGACCTGCTCTGGGTTGCGCTCGCCGCGGCGGGGATCCTCCTGCTCTCGGACTTCGGGACCGCGGACCTCGACCTGCTCGGGGTCCTGCTCGCCCTGCTGGCCGGCTGTCTGTGGGCGGCGTACATCCTGCTGGCCGCCCGCGTCGGCCAGGCGTTCGAGGGCGGGCAGGGGCTCGCGCTGGCGATGGTGGCCGGGACGCTGGTGACGGCGCCCGTGGGAATCGCAGACGGCGGCGCAGAGCTCCTGAGCCCGGCCGTGCTCGCCATCGGCTTCGCGGTCGCGCTCCTGTCGTCGGCGATCCCGTACACGCTCGAGATGGAGGCGCTCCGGAGGCTCCCGACGGGGGTATTCGGCGTGCTGATGAGCCTCGAGCCGGCGATGGCGGCGCTCGCCGGATTCATCGTCTTGGACGAGGGCCTGGCCGCCTACGAGGTGGTCGCCATCGCGCTCGTCGTCGCGGCGAGCGCGGGGGCCGCCAGGCACGCGCGCGTGCCGCCCCGCGACGCCTGAGCGGCGCGAGGAGGTGAGGCTCCGGCGACCCTGCCGCCCGGGCGCTGCCGGAAACCATCGCTGTGCACCGTGCACCGCCCGGCGCTTGCGCGAGACCCATGACGCCCGGCCCCGGCAACCCGTCGCCGCGACCTCGGAGAGCAGCTCTAGGCAAGCGCGGGCCGCGCCTGCTCCTGTGTGTCGGCCGGCTCACGCGTGATCGCGGGCCGGATGGGGAGGAGGTCGCACATGCTCAGCGGCTGCCCGCAGGCGTTGCACCAGGTAACGCGAGCGAGGCCGTCGACGTCGACCACGTCTTCACAGTGTGGGCAGAGGTAGTGGGCCATGTCCAAAGTTTCGGCTGAATAGGCCAAACGTCCAATGGGGTGCAGACCCCATAGACGAAAGAATGGGGTC
>DASSVP010000229.1:0-32546 GCA_035705985.1 Thermoleophilaceae bacterium | reverse complement strand
GGCCTGCTCGGCGAGCTCGGAGCCACCTGGAGCCGCCACGGCCAGCCGCTGTTCCCGATCGGGACGATCTACGACCCGTTCGTCGGGCGGGCGCTCGAGCCGTGGTCGTTCGGGATCTACGCGGGCGGGCAGTCGATCCTGGTCGGCACGCCGTCCGGGGTCTCGCTCGCGCCCGAGGGCGGGGCGCACCAGTCGATCGTCACGCCTTCGATCGGGATCGGGCAGCCGGGCTGCACCTTCTGGGAGCCGGCCTTCGGGCAGGACCTGGAGTGGACGCTCCTGAACGCTCTTTCCCGGCTGGGCCGGCCAGACGGCGAGTCGGCGTACTTCCGCCTCTCGACGCGCCCGATCGAGCAGGAGCTGGCGGGTGACAAGGGCGCCTCGGACGCCCGCCGCGAGCTCGTGCTCGCCGGCGGCTATCCGCTACGCCGCGCGAAGCGGGCGCCGAAGCTCACGCTCGCCGGCATGGGGGCCGTGATGCCGGAGCTGCTCGCCGCCGCGGACACGCTCGGCGACGAGGTCGACGTGATCTGCGTGACGAGCGCGGACCTTCTCCATCGCGCGCTGCGCGCCCGCGCCGGCTTCGGCGAGCATCCGACAGAGATCCTCGACGAGCTGCTGCCGGCCGACCGCGCCGCGCCGATGGTCACCGTGCTGGACGGTGATCCGAACGCGCTCGCCTTTCTCGGTGCCGTGAACGCCGTGCCGCTCACGCCGCTCGGCGTCACGCGCTTCGGGCAGTCGGGCGACCTCGACGAGGTCTACCGCCATCACGAGATCGACGCCGAGACGATCGTCGGCGCCGCGCTCGACCTGCTGGACTAGGTCACCGCGAGGAACGCGTCGACCACGGCCGGGTCGAAGTCGCTGCCCGAGCCGGAGCGGATGATCTCGACGGCGACATCCCGCCGCACGGCGCGCGCGTGGTAGCGCTCGCTCGTCATCGCGTCGAACGCCTCTGCGACGGCCGCTATGCGGGCGAACAACGATGCCTCGTCGCCGACCAGGCCGCTCGGATAGCCGGAACCGTCCCACCGCTCGTGGTGCGAGCGCACGACCGACCTCGCGGCGGGGCCGAGGGCGTCGTCGCGCAGGAACTCGAGCCCCAGCAGCGGGTGCTTCATCATCAGCGCGCGCTCGTCGGCCTCGAGCGGCCCCGGCTTCTGGACCAGGCTGAGCGGCAGGGCGAGCATGCCGATGTTCTGGAGGAACAGCCCGGTGCCGAGGTCCTCGAGCGAGTCGGAGGGCAGGAGGCGGCGACCGATCAGGAGGCCGGCGACGGTCGTGCCGATCGTGTGCTCCACGATGTAGGACCAGGGTTCGCAGCCGTTCTCCGGGACGGCGTCGGCGTCGCTCGCCGCGACCTCGGCCACGATACGCCCCGCGGCCTCGCCCAGCTCGTCGAGGAGCTCGTGGGGGAGGAGCGTTCCAGGCATCACCGCCGCTTCCTCGAACGCGCGTGCCAGCGCGGCGCGCGCGTCGTCGCGCGTCCTGCCCGTCAGGAGATGCGAAATCTGAGCCTCCACAGGGGTTTTATCGGCATCCGGGACTCCGGCCCAAGGGGTGGTTATGCTCGGCCGACCGATGCTTTCGCTCTACCGCCGCCACCGCCCGAGGACGTTCGACGCCGTGGTGGGGCAGGAGCACATCGTCAAGACGCTCCGCAACGCGATCGAGCTTGACAAGGTCCACCACGCCTACCTGTTCGTGGGCTCGCGCGGAACCGGAAAGACGTCGATGGCGAAGCTCCTCGCATGCGCCCTGAACGCCGAGGGCGGCGCCCGGGCCGACATCGACCCCGAGTCGCCGTCCGCGCAGGCCATCCTGGCCGGCACGTCGCTCGACGTGGTGGAGATGGACGCGGCGTCGAACAACTCGGTGGACGACATCCGCGAGCTGCGCGAGAACGTCGCGCTGGCGCCCATGCAGGGCGGAAAGCGCGTGTACATCCTCGACGAGGCGCACATGCTCACGACCGCCGCGTGGAACGCGTTCCTCAAGACGCTCGAGGAGCCGCCGCCGCACGTGGTGTTCGTGCTCGCCACGACCGAGGCGCACAAGGTGCCGGCCACGATCATCGACCGCTGTCACCGCTTCGACTTCCAGCGGCCCTCGCTCGAGCAGATCGCGGGCGTGCTGAAGCGGGTCGCCGCCGAGGAGGGCATCTCGGTGCCCGACCCGGCCGTGGGAATGCTCGCGCGCGCGGCCACGGGCTCCTTCCGCGACGCGCTCGGGACGCTCGAGCAGCTCGTGACCTATGGCGGGAACGCGGTGAAGCTCGACGACGTGCTCGAGATCCTCGGCGTGGCCGACGCCGAGCTCGTGCTGTCGGCGGGCGAGGCACTCGCCGGCCGGGACCCGCGTGAGGCGCTCCTGACGGTGCAGCGGCTGTCCGAGTCCGGGCGCGACTTCACGCAATTCATGCGCGACCTGTCCGCGCACCTGCGGCACCTGTTCGTTGTGCAGACACTCGGCCACGTGCCGGACTCCTTCTCGGTGACAGCCGACCAGACCGACCGCCTGGCGTCGCAGGCCGAGCGGATCTCCCAGGGCGAGATCCTGCGCGCGATCGACTTCCTCGCCGCGGCGATCGCCGCGGTGAAGGACGGCAGCGAGCCGCGCATCCAGCTGGAGATGGCGCTCCTGAAGGCCACCCAGCCCCAGGCCGACCTCTCGCTCCAGGCGCTGATGTTCCGGCTCGACCAGCTCGAGAAGGCCGTCGGAACGGCGGCTGCTCCGCCGGCGCAGCCCACGGCTCAACCGGTCCCGCAGCAACGTCCCGCGCCGAAGGGCGCGGTCTCCGCCGCCGTTGCTCCCAAGGTCGACGAGTCTCCCCAGCCTGTCGGCGCGGTCGAGCTCGAGCAGGTCGTCGCGCTGTGGCCGGCCGTGGCCGAGGCGGTCGCCGAGGAGAACGGGATGCTGAGCGCCGCCCTGTCGGCCGCCACTCCCACCGCCCTCGAGGGCGACCGCCTCACGATCGCCTTCCCGGCGGACGCCGCGTTCGTCAAGAAGAAGGCGGAGCAGGGCCGCGACCTGGTGGCGACCGCCGTGCGCGGCATCACCGGCCAGCCGCTCGCGCTCGATTTCGAGCTGAGCGAGGCGATCGCCCCGGCGGCCGGACCTGCCACGCTCGACCACGAGCAGCTCATCGAGCGGCTGCGGGCGGAGTTCGACGCGGAAGAAGTCTTCGACGAGGAGAAGGACTGATGGGTCAGCCGAACCTGAACCAGATGATGAAGCAGGTCCAGAAGATGCAGGCCGACATGGCCAAGGCTCAGGAGGAGCTGAAGCACGAGGTCGTGGAGGCGAGCGCCGGCGGCGGGATGGTGACCGTGAAGATCAGCGGTGAGCTGGAGCTGAAGGAGCTGACGATCGACCCGGATGCGGTCGACCCCGACGACGTCGAGATGCTGCAGGACATGGTCCAGGCGGCGGTGAACGAGGGGATTCGCTCCGCCCAGGAGCTGGCCGCAAACAAGATGAACGCAGCCGCCGGCGGCCTCGGCGACCTGGGAGGCCTGGGAGGCCTGGGAGGCCTGGGCCTGCCGGGTATGTAGGCGTTGTTCGCGGCACCCGTCAACCGGCTCATCACCGAGCTCGCTCGCCTGCCCGGCATCGGGCAGCGCACCGCTCAGCGCCTCGCGTTCCACATCCTGAGCGTCTCGGAGGAGGAGGCGCTCGGCCTCGCCGACGCGATCCGGGAGGTGAAGGCCACCGTCGGCCACTGCGAGGTCTGCTTCAACCTCGCCACGGAGAGCACCTGCCGGATCTGCCAGGACGAGCGCCGAGAGACGGCCACCATCTGCGTGGTCGAGCAGCCCAGCGACGTGATCCCGATCGAGCGGTCGGGCGAGTTCCACGGCCGCTACCACGTGCTCGGCGGCGCGCTGTCGCCCATCGACGGCGTCGACCCCGAGGACCTCCACATCGCCGAGCTGCTCGGACGCGTGGACAACGGTGCGGGGGTCCGCGAGATCGTGATCGCCACGAACGCCACCACCACCGGCGAGGCCACCGCCCTCTACCTCGCCGACGCCCTGCGTGAGCGCGCGCCCGCCGTGGCGGTCACGCGGCTGGCCAGCGGCCTACCGGTCGGATCGGACCTCGAGTACGCGGACGAGATCACGCTCGGCCGCGCGCTGCGGGGTCGCCAGGCCATCTAGAGCGGCGTAGGATCGCCACATGGCCCTGGTGCGAGGCGCCTGCCCGCACGACTGTCCCGACACCTGCGCGATGCACGTCACCGTGGAGGAAGGGCGCGCCACGAAGGTCGCCGGCGACCCCGATCACCCGATCACCGTCGGCTTCCTCTGCGGCAAGGTCTCGAACTACCTCGACCGCGTCTATTCCGATGAGCGGATCCTCCACCCGCTGATCAGGGAGGACGGCGAGTTGCGGCGCGCCTCCTGGGACGAGGCGCTCGGGCTCGTGGCGGACCGGCTCCTCCGCGTCGGCGAGGAGTTCGGCGGCGAGGCGATCCTGCCGTACAGCTACATGGGCACGCAGGGGCTCATCCAGGGCAACGTGATGTCCGCGCGCGTGATGAACAGGCTGGGCGCGTCGGACCTCGAGCGCACGATCTGCGCCACCGCCGGCCACACGGGCACCCGGATGACGCACGGCCGCTCGCCCGAGGTGGACCCGGAGCTCTGGCCGCACGCCCGCTACCTGCTCGTGTGGGGATGGAACCCGCTCTCGACCGCGCCGCACCTCTGGCGCAAGCTGCTTGACGCGCGCAAGCAGGGCGCCCGGCTCGTGGTGGTCGACCCGTTCCGCAGCCGCACCGCGCGCGTCGCCGACGAGCACCTGCGCCCGCTGCCCGGCACCGATGCCGCGCTGGCGATCGGGATGATGAAGGCGGTCGTCGACGCCGGTCTCCATGACGAGGAGTGGTGTCGCGCGCACGCCGATGGCTACGACGAGCTGCTCGCGGAGCTCGCGGGCACGACCGTCGAGGAGTGCGCCGCCCGTTGCGGCGTCGAGGCCGAGACGATCGCCCGCATCGGCCGCGAGTTCGGCTCCACCGATCCGGCGCTGCTGCGGCTCGGCGTGGGCGCCCAGCGCCACGCCGGGGCGCCTGCCGCGTACGCCACGGTCGCCTCGCTGCCGGCTCTGACCGGCGCCTGGCGCCACCGCGGCGGCGGCTGCTCGTACATCCCGCTGGCGACCGCCGGAGCGGTGAGCGCCGTGCCGCTCCAGCGGGAAGACCTGCGGCCCCGCCCGGTCCGGACGATCAACATGTCCCGCCTGGGCGAGGCGCTCACCGACCCGGAGCTCGACCCCCCGGTGAAGGCGCTCGTGTGCTGGAACTCGAACCCCGCGGCGATCGCGCCGGACCAGGAGCGCGTGCTCGAAGGACTGCGGCGCGAGGACCTGTTCACGGTCGTGCTCGAGCAGTTCATGACGGACACCGCCGCGCACGCGGACGTGATCCTTCCCGCCACCACCCAGCTCGAGCACGCGGACGTCCTGTTCTCGTGGGGCCACCACCATCTGACCTGGAACGAGCCGGCCATCGAGCCGCTCGGCCAGGCGAAGCCGAACACGGAGATCTTCCGCCTCCTCGCCGGGCACCTCGGCCTCGAAGACCCGTGCTTCGAGGACACCGACGCTCAGCTCGTCGACGCGCTGCTGGAGGGCTTCCCGGAGAACGGCCTGCGCGAGCGCGGCTGGACGAAGATCGACCTCGGCCAGGGGGACACGCCGCACGCCGACGGCGGCTTCGGGACCGACACCGGCCGCGTGAAGCTCCACGCACGCTACGAGCCTCCGGCCGAGGTGGCCGACGACGCGCTCGCCGAGCGCTTCCCGCTGGCGCTCGTCACGCCCAAGACCCATCTCTTCCTGAATTCGACGTTCGCGAACCAGGAGCGCCAGCACTCCGCCCAGCCGCACCCGGAGGTCGTGGTGAACCCGGAGGACGCCGAACGCCGCGGCATAGCGGACGGCGCGGTGGTGCGGGTCTTCAACGACCGCGGCGCGTTCTCGTGCAGCGCGCGCGTCTCGGACGACGCGCGGCCGGGAGTGCTCGTGGCGCCGATGGGCTGGTGGAACTCCGACTACCCCGGCGGCCGCAGCGCGCAGGCTACGACCCCGCAGCTGCTCACCGACGAGGGAGCGGCGCCCACCTTCAACGACAACCGCGTGGAGCTCGAGGCCGTCTAGCGGATCAGGTCGTAGTCCTGCTTGGCGAGCAGGATGCGGCCCACGGCCTGGTCGAGCCGTCGCCTCGGGATACGGCCGCGGCGGACGGCCCGCAGCACCGCGACGTACGCCGCCTGCTGGTCGCCCGCCGTCCCGGAGATGTAGAGCATGTCCACGCCGGCCCTTATCGCACGCACGGCGGCGTCGGGGACCGTGTGGAGGGTCGTGACCGCCGGATCGGAAAGATCGTCCGTGAGCGCCACGCCCTTGAAGCGGAGCCGCCCGCGCAGGAGGTCGGTCGCCACCTTCTTCGACAGGGAGGCGGGGACCGTGAAATCGTTGAACGCGTAGAGCGCGTGGCCGATCACCACGCCGGGCACGCCCGCCCGGACGGCCGCGCGGAAGGGGATGAGGTCGCGCTCGCCCAGCTCTTCGATGCTGAGCCCCACGCTCGCCGGTCCCTCCTCCGTCGATTGGTCGGCGGCGCCGAGCCCGGGGAAGTGCTTCACCGCGCTGAACACGTGCTGCTTGCGGTAGGCGCTCACCGTGGCCTTGGCGTAAGCCGCCACCTCCGCCGGGTCGTCCGAGTACACGCGCGCGCCCAGGGAGTTGCCCGGCTCGAGGCCCACGTCGACGACCGGTCCGAGGACGCCCCTCACGCCGAGCTGGCGCAGCGCGGCGGCCGACGCGTCGGCCTCGCCACCCGCCTCCTGCGTGGAGCCCATGTCCGCCGGCAGCGCGAACGGCGGAAGGTCTCCAAAGGAGTTGAGCTCTGCGCCCTCCTGGACGGTGAGCAGCCACGGCGGCACGCGCCGCGCCTCGCGGGCGACGGCGGCGGCCTCGGCCGCGAGCATTCCGAGCTGCGTCGAGTCCACGTAGTTGTTCGCGGCGAGCACTATCCCGCCGAGGTCCTGCCGGCGTAGCCGGCCGAAGATGTCGGCTGTCACGTCGGTGCCGCGGAAGCCGAGCACGAACAGCTGGGCCACCTTCCGCTCGACCGGCAGCCGCCTCGCCAGATCCGCCACGCTGCGCGGCACCGGCGAGCGCCCGCGGCGCGCGCGCTCCGCCGGCGGCGGCACGATCTTCGCCAGGAAAGAGATGCGCTCCTGGGGCGCGCCGCGCCCGGGCGACGGCACGCGCGAGCCCGCATCGCCGTCGTCGTCATCCCATCCGGCGCCGATGACCGCTCCCGCGGCGCCCGCCGCGAGCGCGAGCGCGGCGAGGACCGCGATCACGAGCCGGCGCCGGGCGAAGTCGGGTCGCACGACCGGAACGCTACCCGGCGGACTGGCGGCTGCACGACCACGGCTATCGTTCGGCCGATGCCGACCAGCGGCGCCGACACGGTCGTGATGAAGTTTGGCGGCACGTCCGTCGCCGATGCCGAGCGCATCAAGCGCGCGGCGGGACGTATCGTGGCCGCCAAGGAGGCGGGCACGAACGTCGTGGCCGTGCTCTCCGCGCGCGGCAAGCACACGGACGAGCTCGTGTCGCTCGCGTACGAGGTCTCCGACCGGCCGGACCCCCGCGAGATGGACATGCTGCTCTCGACGGGCGAGCGCGTCACGTGTGCGCTGGCCGCGATGGTGATCAACGACCTCGGCCACGAGGCGATCTCGCTCACCGGCTCGCAGGCCGGCATCGTCACCGACAGCGGCCACACCAAGGCACGGATCATCGAGGTGAAGGCCGACCGGATCCGGCGCGGGCTCGACGACGGCAAGATCGTCCTCGTGGCGGGCTTCCAGGGCGTCTCGCAGGAGTCGCTCGACGTGACCACCCTGGGCCGCGGCGGCTCCGACACGACGGCCGTGGCCGTGGCGGCCGCTCTCGGCGCCGACGTCTGCGAGATCTACACCGACGTCGCGGGTGTGTTCAGCGCCGACCCGCGGATCGTGCGCGAGGCGCGCAAGCTGCCGGTCGTGACCTTCGAGGAGATGCTCGAGATGTCCGCGAGCGGCGCGGGGGTGCTCCAGCTCCGTTCAGTCGAGTACGCGCGTAACCACGACGTCACGATTCACTGCCGATCGAGCTTCGAGAACGGACCCGGTACGGTGGTCCAGGACGAGGAGCAGACCATGGAACGACCGCTCGTCACAGCTGTGACCCACTCGACCGCGGAGGCGCGGATCACCCTCACCGGGCTCCCGGACGAGCCCGGCATCGCCGGCCGCGTCCTCACGGCCCTCGCCGAGGCCAACATCAACGTGGACATGATCATCCAGAACGAGCCCCAGTCCGACGGCCATCTCGCGGACATGTCGTTCACGGTCCCGCGCGAGGACGTGCAGCTGGCGCGCGAGTCGCTCGAGGCGCTCCAGCCCGAGCTGGGTTTCGGCGGCGTCCAGTCCGACGACCGCATGGGGAAGGTCTCCATCGTCGGCGCGGGAATGAAGAGCCATCCGGGCGTGGCCGCGAAGACCTTCACCGTCCTCGGCGAGGCGGGCGTGAACATCGAGATGATCTCCACCTCGCCGATCAAGATCTCGTGCGTCGTGCGCGAGGAGCACGTTGCCGACGCGGTGCGCGAGCTGCACACGGCCTTCGAGCTGGGGGCCGACGCTGTGCTCCCCGAGGACGTGGCGGGCGTGCACCGCCCGAAGGTGGCGTAGCTCGATGCGGGTCGCGGTGGTGGGCGCCACCGGCGCGGTGGGCTCGACGATGCTCGAGGTGCTCAGGGAGCGCACGTTTCCCGCGGACGAGGTGGTCCCGTTCGCGTCCGAGCGCTCGGCGGGCCGGAGCGTCAGCTTCGGCGACACAAGCCTGACCGTGGCGCCGCTGAACGACGAGTCGATCCAGGGCTTCGACATCGCCCTCTTCTCTGCCGGATCGTCGGTGAGCGCCGAGTGGGCTCCGCGCTTCGTCGACGCCGGCGCCGTGGTGGTGGACAACTCGTCGCAGTGGCGGATGCACGAGGACGTGCCGCTCGTCGTCTCGGAGGTGAACCCCGAGGCGCTCGACGGCCACAAGGGCATCGTCGCGAACCCGAACTGCACGACGATGCAGACGGTCGTCGCGCTCGGGCCGATCCTGAGGCAGGCGGGGATCGAGCGAGTCGTGATGTCGAGCTATCAGGCCGTTTCGGGCACCGGCCAGCGCGCGGTCGAGGAGCTGCACGACCAGGTCGAGGCGCAGATCCGCGCCAAGGAGATCCCGCGGCCCGAGGTCTATCCGCACCAGATCGCGTTCAACGTGCTGCCGCAGGTAGAGACGTTCAAGGACGGCGACGACTACACGACCGAGGAGCGCAAGTGCATGCGCGAGACGAGCAAGATCCTCGGTCGCGACGACCTCGGTGTGTCCGCAACCTGCGCGCGCGTGCCGGTATTCACGGGCCATTCGGTCTCCGCGAACGTGCAGACGCGCGAGCCGCTCTCGCCGCTGGAGTGCCGTGAGCTGCTCTCTGCCGCGCCGGGGCTAACGGTGATCGACGACCCCGGGAACGGGCTCTACCCGACCGCGCTCGAAGCCGCCGGGCGCGACGATGTGCTCGTTGGGCGGATCCGACGCGACCCCTCGCACGACCACTGCCTGAACCTCTGGATCGTGGGCAACAACCTGCGCAAGGGCGCGGCGACGAACGCCGTGCAGGTGGCCGAGCTCCTGAACGTGCGCGGGCTGCTGCGCACCGCGCGCGCGGCCTAGCTCGGAACGAGCCGGCGCTCGTCGTCCACCACGACGGCCTCCTGACGCGCCAGCCGGGCCAGCTCGCGTCGCGACGCCACGCCGAGCTTGCGGTAGATGCTGCGCGCGTGCGTGCGGACGGTCTCGATGCCGATCCCGAGCTCGTTCGCGATCTCGCTGTTGGTGAAGCCGTCCTGGAGCAGCTCGAGGACCTCGGTCTCACGCGCGGTCAGCAGGTGCGCGCCCCGCTCACCGAGCCGCTCGACGCCTCCGCCGGCGGCGGCTGAGCGCGGGAGCACGTGCTTGCCGCTCGCGGCGAGGTGGATCGCCCTCACGATGTCGCGCGCCTCCGTCTCCTTCGAGAGGCAGCCCGTGGCGCCGAAGGACAGCATCTGGTTGCACTCGGCGGTCGTGGGCCGGTTGGCCAGCACCACGATCCGGGTGTCGGGGAACTGCTGGTGCAGGCGCAGCACGTCCGCGGGCGCGCTGAGCGTGCTGAAGTTCAGCAGGACCACGTCGGGCGAGTGCCGTGCGACGGCCGCCTCGATCTCCGTCATCGGCACGTCGCGCGCCGGCAGCTCGAGATCCGGATCGTGGCCGATCATGACGGCGAGGCCGATCGCGGCCAGGTCCTCGAACTTTCCCGCGACTACCGTCGGCATGACTCCCCTCGGGTTACCCGGAGGGGAGGAATTTAGGCCCGGCTAGGCGGCCGCGAGATCCGCGACCTTACGCTGCACGTCGTCCGTCGGCACGACGTGCTTGCCCATCCCGAGCTCCTTCGGCTCGAGACCGAGCGCGAGTCCGACCATCTGCGGCAGGTGCAGCACGGGAATCCCCAGGTCGCGCTCCACGTACTGCTGTGCGGCCGGCTGCTGAAGGTCGAGATTCAGGTGGCAGAGCGGGCACGGCGTGACGAGGCAGTCGGCACCCGCGTCGATCGCGTCCGCGAGGTGCCGCCCGGCCTGCCGGAGCGACGTGGTTCGGTTCATCGTGATGACCGGGAAGCCGCAGCACTTGCGCGCGCCCGCGTACTCCACGGCCTCGCCGCCCAGCGCCTCGATCAGGAGGCCGAGGTATTGGTCGCGCTCGGGGCGCTCGTCGATGCCGAGCCGCTTCGTCGGGCGCACGATGTAGCAGCCGTAGAACGGCGCGATCCGCATGCCGCTCAGCGGGCGCACCACGCGCTCGCGGAGCGCTTCGAAGCCGATCTCCTCGGCCAGGATCCAGAGGAAGTTCTTGTTCCACCAGCCGCCGTCGGCCCGGTAGGACAGGCCCTCGGCCTCGAGGTGCTTGTTCACCTCGGCGCGGTAGCTGCCGCTGATGTCGAGGCGCTCCTGGCACTCCGACTGCGCGCCCTGGCAGGTCGAGCAGATGTTCATCATCCCCGCGGCGCCGTCGACGCTCTGCGCCATCGCGAACGTGCGGGCGTTCAGGGTGTCGGCCAGCTCCTGGTTGTGCTCGGCGATCACGCCCGCGCCGCAGCAGTTGGCGCGGTCGAGCTCCACGAGCTCCAGGTCGAGCAGCGGCGCGACCTTGGCAACCGATCCGTGCAGCTCGGGGGTGAATCCCCGGGAGACACACCCGGGCCAGTAAGCCAGCTTCATGCGCTTTCCTCGTCCTCGCCCAACTCGCCGATGATGTACAGGTTCAGCTCGATTCGCTCGTCGTGCGACTCGACCTCGTCGAAGATTCTCTGGACCTCTTTCTGGTCCGGCAGCTTCTTGTGCAGCAGCGCCTTGCGCGGGGTGACCTTGCCGGACCTGAGGCCGCGGATGACGGTCGGCAGGCTCTCCACGAGCTGGGCGACGGCGCTCGGGCGCGTCTGTCCCTTGACGAGCGAGCCGTCGCCGAAGGAGCGCGGCAGCAGCTGGGCCTCGTGCAGCGTGCCCCAGCGCTCGATGATCGTGGTGAACGCCTTCTCGTGGCCGTAGCCGTTGTTCGAGTCCTTGATGCCGTAGTCGTCGGTGGCGCGGCGGCGCAGGCGCATGATCTGGTTCATGGGCGCCACATCCTTCGGGCACACCTCCACGCAGGCGAAGCAGTGGGTGCAGTCGTAGATGCCGTGCGGGTCCTCGGCGAGGTCCTTCAGGCGAGCCTCGTGCTCGCCGTCGCGTGGGTCGCCCACGAAGCGGTAGGCCTTGGCGAGCGCGGCCGGGCCCACGAAGTCCGGGTCCACCTCGAGCGACAGGCAGGCCGAGACGCAGACGCCGCAGTGGATGCATGCCATCGCCTGGGTCACGTCGAGCATGGCCTCGGCCGGGACGATGTACTCCCGCCCCTCGGGCGGCTCCTCGGCGGGCACGAGCCATGGGACCACGCGGCGGACCTTCTTCCAGTGCACGGCCTCCATGTCCGTCACCAGGTCCTTGACGACCGGCATGTTGCCCATCGGCTCGACGGTGATCACGCCGTCGCGGCCGCGCTCCGCGGCCTCGCCGATGCGGGTGTTGCAGGCGAGCGCGGAGTGGCCGTTGATGCGCACGCCGCATGAGCCGCAGATCGCCGCCCTGCATGAGCAGCGGATCGCGATCGAGGCGTCCTCGCGGTCCTTCACCTGGAGGATGCCGTCGAGCACCGAACGCTCGGGCGGGAGGTCCACGTCGTAGTCGGCCCAGTAGGCGGGGGCGCCCGACTCGGGGTCAAAGCGGCGGATCTTGAGCGTGAAGTCAGCCATCTAGTACGTCCGTTCCTGCGGCTCCCACTGGGTCATGGTGACCGGCGAGTAGGAGAGCTCGGGCTCGGCGCCGTTCGCCGAGACGTTGATGTGCTTGAGCCATTCGTCGTCGTTCCTGTCCGGATAGTCGGTCCGGAACTGCGCGCCCCGGCTCTCCTTGCGCTCGATCGCGGAGATCACGATCGCCTCCGCGTTGTCGAGCATGAACTGGAGCTCGAGCGCCCCGAGCACGTCCTGGTTGAAGACGGTGCCCTTGTCGTCGACGGCGACGGTCTCGGCCTCCTCCTTGAGGCGGCGGACGATCCCGAGCGCCTCGTTCAGCCCAGCCTCGTCGCGGAAGACGGCCACGTACTTGTCCATGGTCTTGCCGAGCTCGGCCTTCAGCTCGGAGACGCGCCGGCCGGTGCCGCTGCGATCGACGATCTTGCTGATCCGGTCTTCCTCGTCGTTGAGCGAGGCCTTGGAGGGCTCTGAAAGGGGTAGGCCCTTGACCGCTCCAGCGGCGTGTTCCCCGGAGCGGCGGCCGAAGACCAAGGTGTCCAGGAGGCTGTTCGCGCCCAGCCGGTTGCCGCCGTGCACGGACACGCAGGCGCACTCGCCCGCCGCGTAGAGGCCGGGGATCGCGGTCTGGCCGTAGATGTCCGTCTTCACGCCGCCCATGACGTAGTGGTTGCCCGGCTTGATGTGGATCGGCTCGCTCGTGATGTCCACGCCGGCGAAGTCGCGGCCCACGTTCACGATCTCGCGGAGGGCCTCGTGGATGCGCTTGCGCGGGACGACCGTGATGTCGAGCGCCACCGTGCCGTCGGGGAAGCCGCGGCCTTCGTTGATCTCGGTCTGCTCGGCGCGCGAGACAACGTCGCGGCTGGCCAGCTCCATCTTGTTGGGCGCGTACCTCTCCATGAAGCGCTCGCCCTCGGCGTTGTAGAGGTGGGCGCCCTCGCCACGTGCGCCCTCGGTGATGAGGAGACCGAGGCCGGCGAGGGTCGTGGGGTGGTACTGGATCATCTCCATGTCCATCAGCGGAGCGCCGATCCGGTAC
Organism: Thermoleophilaceae bacterium; assembly: GCA_035705985.1. Classification (GTDB taxonomy): domain Bacteria; phylum Actinomycetota; class Thermoleophilia; order Solirubrobacterales; family Thermoleophilaceae; genus JACVRW01. The sequence continues at coordinate 19,059 of DASSVP010000229.1, read as the reverse complement.
GCCATTGCGATCCCGTCCCCGGTGCAGATCAGGGCATTCGTCGTGGGGTCGTAGATCTGGCCGTTGCCGCCGGTGGCGAGGATGACGGCCTTCGCGCCGAACAGCTCCATGGCGCCGTCGCGTATGTTGCGGGTCACGACTCCCGCGATCCGGCCGTCGTGGTCCTGCACGAGGGCGGTGGAGAACCACTCCTCGTAGCGGGTGACCTCCTCGAATTTCATGAGCTGCTCGTAGAGCACGTGGAGGATCGCCTGGCCCGTGATGTCGGCGACGTAGTAGGTGCGCGCCGCGCTTGCCCCGCCGAATGCGCGTCTGCCGAGCCGGCCTCGTTCGTCGCGGTGGAAAGTCACACCGAGGTGCTCGAGTTCTAGGAGCTCGTTCGGCGCCTCGCGGCACATTATCTCGATGGCGTCCTGGTCCCCGAGGTAATCGGAGCCCTTCACGGTGTCGAACGCGTGCGACTCCCACGAGTCCTGCGGATCGAGCGCCGCGTTGATCCCACCCTGGGCCGCATTCGAATGCGACCGGACGGGATGGACCTTGGAAATGATCCCAACCGACGCCCCCGCCTCGGCAGCGGCCAGCGCCGCCCGCTGGCCGGCGAGGCCGGCCCCAATGACCAGGACATCGTGCTGAGGCATCGGCCGGGCAGTCTATTCAGACGCCCCACCGCGCCACCCCAAGGGGGCGAACCAGCGGACCTTCCGAACTTAACCGCGCAATGCACGGTCAACATCGGAAGGACCCCCGGGACGCGGCGGTCGCGGACCTGGCGCGCGGGCAGCACGGGGTGGTGTCGCGCGATCAGCTCGTCGGGCTCGGCCTGGGCGCAGATGCCGTGGACTGGCGGGTGAGGAGGCGGAGGCTCCATCGTGTGCACCGGGGTGTGTACGCCGTGGGTCACCTGTCGCTTACGCGTAACGGCCGATACATGGCGGCGGTGCTCGCCTGCGGCGAGGGGGCCGCTCTGAGCCACTTCAGTGCCGCCGTTCTGTGGGAGCTGTTGCGGGACCGCGGATGGCCGATCCACGTGACGGCGGCGACCGACCGGAGGCGGCCGGGGATCCGGGTCCACAAGGGGGATCTGGAAGGCGAGCGGGTGCGGCGCGAGGGAATCACAGTGACGACTCCGGCGCGCACGCTCGTCGACTTGGCCGACGTTGCCCCGCGGCGGCTGCTGGAGCGCGCGATCGACGAGGCCGATTACCTGGGGCTCGACACCGACGGGCTCGAGCCCAGGCGAGGAAGGCGGGGCCAGGGCGTCCTCTCCTCAGTGCTCGCCGTTCACACGCCCGGGGCCACCAGGACCAGGTCGGAGCTCGAGGAGCGCTTTCTGGCTCTATGCGACGAGCATGGGATCGAGCGGCCGGAGGTCAACGTCGACATCGAGGGCTATGAGTGCGATTTTGTTTGGCGCGAGCAGGCGCTCGTCGTCGAGACCGACGGTGGCGCCGCGCATGGGACGGCTCGGGCTCGCGAGCGGGACCGGATCAAGGATGCACGGCTGCTCCTTGCGGGTTGGCGAGTCGTCCGTGTCACCTGGATGCGGCTGTTGAACGAACCGGGGCAGGTGGCGCGGGAGCTGAATCAGCTCCTCACGCAGGCGCGGTTCCCTGCAGCGCGCGTCGCACGGCGTCGACAGTGACGATCCCGCGCAGCACGCCGTCGCGGTCGACCGCCATGATCGCTCCGAGCCGCGCCAGGCCCTCCTGGCCCAGCAGGTTCTCGAGCGGCTCCTCGACCTGCACGCGTAGGCCGCTGGCCCCGTCGTCGCGCGCCATGACCGAAGACACCGGCCGCGTGGACCGCTCCTCCAGGGAGACGCTCTCGACCGCCTCCCGCGACACGACCCCCACGAGCCGGCCGCTCGAGTCGACGACCGGGAACCACGGCCAGCCATACCGGAGGAAGAACGAATGCTCGGCCTCCGCGGCCGACGCATCCTGAGCGATCGCCACCGGCTCCGCGTCCATCACGTCCGCCACCCGGATGTGCTCGATCCGTCCCGCGAAGTCCGCCTGCACCTCCGCCGACCGCGCGGCCCCCGCCAGGAAGAAGCCGATGAAGGCCAGCCACACGCCGGAGATCACGTCGTCCCGCGCGAACAGGTACACGCCCACGCCGATCATCACGTACCCGCCGAGGCGCCCGAGCCGGGCCGCGAAGCGGGTCGCTCGGTTCCGGTCGCCGGTCAGCTTCCAAGCGATCGCCCGCGCGATGCGCCCGCCGTCCAGTGGGAAGGCGGGGATGAGGTTGAACAGCAGCAGCAGGATGTTGATCGAGGCGAGGTAGCCGAGCACGGCCGTCGTGGCGCCCTCGACGTCCTCGTCGAACTGCGCGCTGCTGAACGCGTCCGACATTCCGGAGACGAGCGCGCCCAGCCCAAGGCAGACGGCCGCGATCAGGACCGTGACCGCCGGCCCGGCCGCCGCCACGCGGAACTCGACTCCCGGCGAGTCGGCGTCCTTGCCGAGCTTCGCCACCCCGCCGAACAGCATCAGGTCGATGCCCAGGATCGGGATCCTGTTCCGAATCGCCACGACCGCGTGCCCGAGCTCGTGGAGCAGGATCGACAGGAAGAACAGCAGCGCGCTCACCACGGCGAGCAGGAACGCGTTCGAGTCGGGCGCGACGTCCTCGTAGTAGCCCGTCAGCGACCAGATGATCAGGAACAGGATGATGAACCAGCTGACATCGACCCCGAAGCGGATCCCGAAGATGCGGGCGAGCTGGATGGAGCTGCCACCACCGAACATCGTTGGATCGTCGCAGACCTTGCTAGTAATCCGGCCGCACCAGACTTACGAGAAAGGACCGTTTTGGCTCATCGAGTCACCTTCATCCCGGGCGACGGCACCGGACCTGAGCTCGCGGAGGCGACCCAGCGCGTGCTCGAGGCCACCGGCGTCGAGTTCGACTGGGACTGGCAGGACGCCGGGATCGACGTCTACGAGGAGGAGGGCAACCCGCTGCCCGACCGCACGCTCGACTCGATCCGCGAGCGCGGGATCGCGATCAAGGGACCGACGACCACTCCGGTCGGCTCCGGCCACCGCTCGATCAACGTCGCGCTGCGCAAGGAGTTCGACCTCTACTCCTGCATCCGGCCCTGCAAGGCCTACGAGGGCGTCCGAACCCGTTTCCCCGAGACGGACATCGTGATCGTCCGCGAGAACACCGAGGACCTCTACGCCGGGATCGAGTTCGAGAAGGGCTCGGACGAGGTGGAGAAGCTCCGCACCTTCCTCGCCGACGAGCTCGACTCGCCGACCCGCGAAGAGACAGGCATCTCGATCAAGCCGATCTCCGTATTCGGCTCGGAGCGGATCGTCGAGTCCGCCTTCCAGTACGCCGAGGAGAACGGCCGCAAGAAGGTCACGGCCGCCCACAAGGCCAACATCATGAAGTTCTCCGACGGCCTCTTCCTGGAGGTCGCGCGCCAGGTGGCCGAGCGCCATCCGGACATCGAGTTCGAGGACCGCATCATCGACAACCTCTGCAACCAGCTCGTCTCGAGGCCGGAGGAGTACGACGTCATCGTGCTGCCGAACCTCTACGGCGACATCGTGTCCGACCTCGGCGCCGGCATGATCGGCGGCCTGGGCCTCGCGCCCGGCGCGAACATCGGCACCGACGGGGCGATCTTCGAGGCCACGCACGGCTCGGCCCCGAAATACAAGGGCCAGAACAAGGTGAACCCCACCGCGCTGATGCTCTCCGGCGTGCTGATGCTGAAGCACCTGGGCGAGGACGAGGCCTCCGAGCGCCTGGAGAACGGCATCGCCGAGGTGATCCGCAAGGGCGACAAGGTCACCTACGACCTGAAACCCTCACGTGACGATCCGTCCGCAGTGGGTACGAGCGAATTTGCCGACGCTGTTATCGAGGAGATGAATCCGTAGAGATGGCAACCACGGTCACTGTCACGGGCGCCGCCGGCCAGATCGGCTACGCGCTGCTGTTCCGGGTCGCGAGCGGGCAGATGCTCGGGCCGGACGAGAAGATCAACCTGCGCCTGCTCGAGATCCCCGACGCCGTCAAGGCCGCCGAGGGCACCGCCATGGAGCTCCAGGACTGCGCCTTCCCGCTGCTGGCGTCCACGGAGATCTTCGACGACGCCAAGAAGGCATTCGACGGCGTCAACATCGCGATGCTCGTGGGGGCGCGCCCGCGCTCGAAGGGCATGGAGCGGGCCGACCTGCTCGAGGCGAACGGCCAGATCTTCAAGCCGCAGGGCGAGGCGCTGAACGACGGCGCGGCCGACGACGTGAGGATCCTCGTGGTGGGCAACCCCGCCAACACGAACGCCCTCATCGCCATGAACAACGCGTCCGACATCCCGAACGAGCGCTTCTCCGCGATGACCCGCCTCGACGAGAACCGCGCCGTGGCACAGCTCGCCGAGAAGGTGGGAGCGGGCGTCGAGGACGTCGAGGATCTCGCGATCTGGGGCAACCACTCGCCCACGATGTTCCCCGACCTCTTCAACGCGAAGGTCAAGGGCGAGCGCGCGGTCGACCAGGTCGACATGGACTGGTACGAGAACGAGTACATCCCGCGCGTGGGCAAGCGCGGCGCCGAGATCATCGAGGCGCGCGGCGCGTCATCGGCGGCCAGCGCGGCCAACGCCGCGATCGACCACGTGCGCGACTGGGTGCAGGGCGCGGACGGCCTCCGATCCATGGCGGTGCCGTCGCCCGGCGCCTACGACGTGGAGCAGGGCCTCGTGTCGAGCTTCCCGGTGCGCCTGAGCGGCGGGAGCTACGAGATCGCCGAAGGGCTCGAGGTCGGCGACTTCGCGCGCGGCAAGATCGACGCGACCGTCAACGAGCTGAAGGAAGAGCGGGACAGCGTGCGGGAGCTCGGCCTGATCTAAAACGCCGCCCCGCAAGCCAAGCTTGTGCTGCGGCGCTAAGCGGGATGCCAGCCCTTGTCGCGCTTCACCACCTGACCCTCCGATTCGAGGGTGGGCATGACGCGATACAGGTAGTTCGCGTGAATCCCCATCGCCTCCGACAGCTCCCGGATCGTGATGCCCGGACGGGCGCGCACGAGCTCCAGCGCCTGCTTCGCCCGTGTGCCGCTGCCCCGGGGACGTCCACGGCGCCCACGGCGGCGCGATGGAGCCTGGGTCGACCGGCCGCCGACGCCGGCCAGCGCGGCCGCGGCCTGCTCCAGCCGCTGGTACTCGTCGACAGACGGGCGCAGCTCCTTCATCCGCGCCTCGATCTCCCGCCGCTTCTCTGCAAGAAAATCAGCCATTAACCGGTAACGATAACGGTTACTCGGTAATGACCTTAAGTTGCTGCAACGTGTCTTCCAATTCTTTTTGGGTGACACGTGCCACCCCGCGCCCGGCGATCCGTCCCAGCGGGCCGCCCGGCAGGTCGTACTCGTTCGTGTAGTGGAAGTCGGTGCAGTTGCCGCCGGAGGAGTCCCCGAACTCGTACGCCACACGCGCGTGCGAGCCCACCGGGCCCTTGCCCTCCCACACGACCCGCTTGCAGGGGTCGTTCTCCACCACCGTCCAGCGGACCTTGAACTTCCGTCCTGCGAGCTTGAGGCACTGGGTGAGCTTCGAGCCCTTCTTGAGCCGGCCGTTGGGGGCGTCCTCGAGGTGATGGTGGATCGTCACCCAGTCCTCGAGCCGGCCCGGGTCCATCACCACGTCGTAGACGCGCTGCGGCGGCGCGTCGATCCGGATGTTCCGCTCGACCTTCACCGGGCGCCCAGCCGCTCCGTCGACTCCCACTCGGCCAGGGCGTGGTCCACCGCGCGGTCGAAGCGGTGGGGCCGGAGCCCGTACAGCGCCGGCGCCTCATCGGGGTCGCGCGGCAGCAGGTCGCTCTCCAGGCTCTCCATCAGCGGGCGGACGAGCTCGACCGGCTGGCCGGTCACGGCGGCGACCACGGCGCTGGCCGGCGGCGTGAGCGACACGTTCAGCGTCAGGGGCATGCGCCCGACGCCCATCGCCTCGGCGATCCGCTCGATCATGGCGCCGTAGGTCATCACGTCGGGGCCGACCACGTCGAGTGAGCGCCCGGCCGCCTCCGGCACCTGGGGCGTCCGCGCGAGGAACTCGATCACGTCCCGCTCGTCGATCGGCTGTGTGCGATTGCTTCGCCAGCGCGGCATCGGAAGCACACGAAGCCGCTCCACGAGGCGCACGAGAATGCGAAACGAGGACGACCCGGAGCCGATCACGATCGAGGCGCGCAGGGCGGTCGAGCGAGGGACGGCGGAGAGAAGGATCTCCTCGACCTCGAGCCTCGATTCGAGGTGGGGGGAGAGCGGTCGGCGGGTGGGGACGATTCCACCCAGGTACACGATGCGCTCGACGCCGGCCTTCGCGGCCGCATCGGCGAAGGTCTCGGCCATCCGGCGGTCGCGGCCGGCGAAGTCGCCGTTACCCGCCGCGGCCTCCATCGAATGGACGAGGTAATAAGCCGAGGAGCATCCATCCAGTGCCTCCACGAGCCCCTCGCCGCTCAGGAGATCACCGCGGACAGCGGGCACGTCGCCGGCCAGCCCCTCCGGCCTGCGCGCGAGCGCGCGCACGGGCCGGCCCTCCGCGGCGATGCGGTGCAGCAGGCGGCTGCCGACGTATCCGGTTCCCCCGGTGACGAGCTCCATGGGCGAGGAGGACAGTACTTCCCCGAAATTCGCCCCCCCGAAAAATGCGGAGCTAGCGGGGCTTCCCCAAGCGACCCTGCAAAGTCCGGAAAACGGGGAGTGGCGAATCCGGGGGAGTCGTTATTGGATGGCTCCAATGCCGAAGTCGAAGCCAGCCCGCTGCGAAGACTGCTACTTCCACCAGAACATGCTGTGCGCGCTCAACCTCGGCAAGCCGTGCACCACCTTCCGCCAGGCCGAGCGAGGCCTGGCCCCCGAGCGGCAGCTCGCGTTCGTGTTTCGCACCGAGCGCACGACGGCTGCCTATGCGTTTCCGCAGCCGAACGCCTAGAGTCCGATCATGCGGCTCACGGTGCTCGGCAAGTCGCCGTCCTGGCAGGACGCCGGCGGCGCGTGTTCCGGCTACTTGATCGAGGAGGGCGACACCGCGGTTCTCGTGGACTGCGGGAACGGCGTCTTCTCGAAGCTGCGGGAGCGCATCGACTACGTGGACGTGGACGCCGTCGTGCTCTCGCACCTGCACGCGGACCACTTCCTCGACCTCGTGCCGTACGCGTACGCGCTCACCTACGCGCCGCGCCAGCAGCCCGTGCCGGTCGACCGCTGGCCCGGCACCGACTGGCCCGCGCGCCCGATGCTCCACGCGCCTCCCGGCACGCGCGACCTGTTCCGCCGCGTGGTCGGCGCCTGGGGGAACGAGGACCTGATCGAGAAGGCCTTCGAGCTCCGCGAGTACGACCCGGCCGAGGAGATCGAGATCGGGCCGATCCGGATCAGCTTCCAGCCGGTGCCGCACTTCACCGAGACCTTCGCCATGCGCATCAGCTCCACGAACGGCTCGGGCCGGATCGTCTACGGCGCGGACTGCAGCCCGACCGACGCGCTGGCCGACTTCGCGCGCGACGCCGACCTGATGCTCGTCGAGGCCACGCTGCCGCGCCCCGAGCGCACCGGCATGCGCGGCCACCTCACGCCCGAGGAGGCCGGCGGCCACGCCAAGGGCGCGGCGGCCAAGCGGCTGCTGCTCGTGCACATCTCCGACGAGCTCGACGCCGACTGGGCTCGCGACGAGGCCGCCGAGGCCTTCGGCGGGCCCGTGGAGGTGGCGCGCGAGGGCGCGACCTTCGACGTCTAGGCCGCTCCTTCGATCGGTCTATTCTCGATGCGGTGACCTCACAGCGCGACCTGTTCGCGAACTTCGAGCGCATGCGGCGCGAGATGGACGAGCTGTTCGGCGACGTCTTCGAGGGCCGCCGCGGTCTCCGCGGGCGCGGCTTCTCGCCCCGCGTGGACGTCTTCTACGTGGACAACCCGCCGCGCGCCGTCGTGAAGGTGGACCTCGCGGCCGTTGAGCCGGCCGACGTCGCGCTCGAGATCCGCGGCCGGCAGCTCGTGATTGCGGGCGAGCGGCGCCCGGGCGAGGCCACCGGGCGGCTCTACCAGCAGATCGAGATCGAGCACGGCCCGTTCCGCCGCGTCGTGGAGCTGGGGGCCGATGTGGTGGCGGATCAGGCCACGGCGTCGTACGTGGACGGCGTTCTCGGGGTCGAGATCCCGCTCGCGAGGCCCGACGAGTCGGTGCGCCGCGTGCCGATCGCGGACACATGACGATCCACGTGCCAGCCGTGAACGGCGACCCGGTCGAGGTGGCCGTGCAGTCGCGGCTTCCCGAGGCGCTTCCCGTGCTCCCGCTGCGCGACAGCGTGGCGTTCCCCGAGACGATGCTGCCTCTGGCGATCGGCCAGGAGCGCTCGATCAAGCTCGTGGACGACGTCCTCGGCGGCAACCGGATGCTGGTCATGGCCGCCTCCAAGGACCCCGAGGCCGAGGAGCCCACGCCCGACCAGCTCTACCGGGTCGGCGTGATCGGTGTGGTCGCGCGGATGATGAAGGTGCCGGACGGCTCGGTGCGGATCCTCGTCCAGTGCGGCCAGCGGGTCGAGCTCGGCGAGCTCGTGACGACGGAGCCGTACCTCGTGGCACGGATCACCGAGGCGCCGGACGAGTTGGTGCCGTCGTCCGAGCTCGAGGGGCTCAAGCGGAATGTGCAATCGACCTTCTCGCGCATCATCGAGGAGCTGCCGTACCTCCCGGAGGAGCTCCAGATGGCGGTCGTGAACATCGACGACCCCGCGGAGCTCGCGCACGTCATCGCCGGGGCGCTGCGGGTGAAGACCGAGGAGAAGCAGGAGCTGCTCGAGGAGCGGAACGTCACGAAGCGCCTGCGCCGGCTGTCCGAGATCCTCGCGCGCGAGCTCGAGCTGGTGGAGATCGGCAGCCGCATCCAGACGCAGGTGCACTCCGAGATGGAGAAGGGCCAGCGCGAGTACTTCCTGCGCCAGCAGCTGCGGGCGATCCAGGAGGAGCTGGGCGAGGTCGACGAGCAGGAGGCGGAGGCGCAGGAGCTTCGGCAGCAGCTCGAGGAGGCGAAGCTGCCGGAGCACGTCTGGACGGTCGCCGAGCGCGAGCTCTCGCGCTTCGAGCGCCTGCCGCCGCAGTCCGCCGAGCACGGTGTGATCCGCGGCTACCTGGAGTGGATCGCCTCGCTCCCCTGGTCCAAGTCCACCGAGGACAACCTCGAGCTGGAGCACGCACGCAAGGTGCTCGACGAGGACCACTACGACATCGAGCGTGTGAAGGACCGCATCCTCGAGTTCCTCGCCGTGCGGAAGCTGAACCCGGAGGCGCGTAGCTCGATCGTGTTGTTCGTGGGCCCGCCCGGCGGGGGCAAGACCTCGCTCGGCCGCTCGATCGCCTCGGCGATGGAGCGGAGCTTCGAGCGCATCTCGGTGGGCGGCGTGCGCGACGAGTCCGAGATCCGCGGCCACCGGCGAACCTACATCGGCGCGATGCCCGGCACGATCGTCCGCGCCCTCCGCGATGCCGGGTCGAACAACCCGGTCCTCATGATCGACGAGGTCGACAAGATGGGGGCGGACTTCCGCGGCGACCCGGCCAGCGCGATGCTCGAGGTGCTCGACCCCGAGCAGAACTCGAGCTTCCGCGACCACTACCTCGACGTCCCGGTCGACCTCTCGCACGTCTTCTTCATCTGCACGGCGAACCAGCTCGACACGATCCCGCCGGCCCTGCGCGATCGGATGGAGACGATCGAGCTGTCCGGCTACACGCACGAGGAGAAGCGCGAGATCGCGAAGCGCTACCTCGTGCCGCGCCAGATGGAGCGGAACGGGCTCGGCAAGTCGAAGATCGAGATCACGAAGCCCGCGCTCGACCGGATCATCGACGGCTACACGCGCGAGGCCGGCGTCCGCAGTCTCGAGCGGGAGATCGGCTCGGTCTGCCGCAAGGTCGCCCGCGAGTTCGCCGAGGGATCGCGCCGCTCGAAGCGCACGATCAGGCCCGACACGGTGACGCAGCTGCTCGGCAGGCCGCGCTTCGAGGGCGAGGTGAAGCGCCGCACCAGCGAGCCGGGGGTGGCCACCGGGCTGGCGTGGACGCCCGTGGGCGGCGACGTCCTCTTCGTGGAGGCGATCGCCTACCCCGGCGCCGGCAAGCTCCACATCACCGGTCAGCTCGGCGACGTGATGAAGGAATCCGCCGCGGCGGCGCTGTCGTACGTGCGCGACCGCGAGTTCGTGAACGGCAGCTGGTTCGCCGACCACGACATCCACCTCCACGTCCCGGCCGGTGCCATCCCGAAGGACGGCCCGAGCGCGGGCATCACGATGGCCACGGCGATCGCGTCGCGGGTGACCTGCCGGCCGGTGCGCTCGGACACCGCCATGACCGGGGAGATCACGCTCACCGGCAAGGTGCTCCCGATCGGCGGCCTGAAGGAGAAGGCGCTCGCCGCCCAGCGCGCCGGGATCAACCGCCTTGTCATTCCGCGCCGCAACGAGCGCGACATCGACGACATCCCCGAGCACCTCCGGAAGCGCATGAAGTTCGTGCCCGTGGATTCGGTCGACGAGGTGCTCGACGCGGCCCTGCAAAAGCGGGCGCGGCGTTCGCGGCCCGCCGAACCCGGGTAGAGTGCGCCCCTAGCAAGCGGATCGAGGAGAGCAATGGCAGCAAAGAAAAAGGCCGCAAAGGCCGGAGCCGGAGCGTACGCCGCCGGCAAGGCGGTCCGCTCGAACACATACGTGCAGCGGCTCGTCGAGGACGAGGAGCTGCGCGACAACCTCCGCAATGCGTTCGACTCTGCGCGCAAGGCCTATACGCGGATTTCCAACGGCAAGGGCCCGGTCAAGGCCGTGACGGAGGACAAGAAGGTGCAGCGCGAGCTGCGCGATGCCGCAACCTCGTTCAAGGACGCGGCGGATTCGCTGCGTGGGGCGAAGCGGAAGAAGCGCGGCAAGCGCCGCCTGCTCCTCATGGCACTCATCGGCGGGGGCGTCGCGCTCGCCGCGAGCGAGAGCCTTCGCAAGAAGGTGCTCGACGCGCTCTTCGGCGCTGAGGAGGAGTTCGAGTACACAGGCAGCACCACTCCACAGCCGAGCAGCACGAGCGAGAGCGAGCCCGTCGGCACCGCGTAGAGCGGGTCCGCAGCGAGCTTCTGGAAAGGGCGCCCGCGGGGCGCCCTTTTCGTTGCGCAGCTGCGGCCTGACTGGCCAGCCAACTAAGATGCGCGCCGGGATGGAGGCAGCGACCGGCACGGGCGCCTCTCGGCGGCTCGAGGGCGACAAGGCGCAGCGCATCATCGCAGCGATGCGCGCGAGCGTCGGCACGCGCGGCGCAGCGGCCTCGACCTTCGACCACGTCGCGCGCGAGGCCGGCGTCTCCCGCGGGCTGTTGCACTACTACTTCGGCTCAAAGGAGCGGCTGCTCGTGGAGGTGGTGCGCCACGACGGCGAGGCACGCATCCGAACCATGGACGAGCGGCTGGCGAGGGCGCAGAGCGCGGACGAGATCGTGCAGGCGCTCGTGGCCGGCCTCGAGGAGTTCCTCGAGGACAACACGGGCGGCCCCGCCGTGATCTACGAGATGCTGAGCGCGTCGCGGCACTCGGAGGAGATCCGCGCGGAGCTCGCGGAGCTCTATCGCCAGTGGCGAGAGAAGCTCGCCGGCTGGCTGCGGACGAAGGAGCGCGAGGGCGTGATCCGGCTGCAGGCGGAGCCCGAGGCGGTCGCGTCGATCCTCTTCTCGCTGGGCGACGGCTTCGGCATCCAGGTCCTCTCCGATCCGGACTGGGACCAGCGCGCGGCCTTCGATCTGGGCGTGTCCACCGCACAACGCCTTCTGGGCTCCGCGTGACATACGTCACATAAGCGGCGCGCCGCGCGGGGTATCGAATGAGCGATGCAGCCCGCGATGGACAGGGTGGCGCGATTGCTCGAACGGCGCAGGTGGCTGGTTCTGGCCGCCTGGCTGCTGGTGATCGTCGCGGCGCTCCCGTTCGCCGCCCGCCAGACGGAGCACCTCACGAGCGGCGGGTTCGAGGTGCCCGGCTCGCAGTCGCAGGTGGTCTCGGAGAACATCACCCGCTTCGAAGGAGCCCAGCGCGATCAGCTCGCGGTCGTCCTGGCGCGGCGCCCCGAGGCGGATGCCGCCGCCGTGCGCGCCCAGGTCGATCGCGCCGGGCGCATCGCGGAGCGGCTGCCGAACGTCGAGCTGGCGCCGCGCGCCGCGGCCGCGGCAAAGCGGGAGGCGGGGTCCGCCTCGATCACCGTCGTGCCGCTGAAGGTCGACGGCGATCGCGACGAGACGGCGGACATGGCGGTCGACTTCAAGGACGAGCTCGGGACCTCGGCGCGCGGAGGGGTCGAGCCCTACCTCGTCGGCCAGCAGGCCCTCTGGGCGGGCATGCAGGACCTCACGAAGGAGGACCTCGAGAGCGCGGAGAAGATCGGCTTCCCGATCGTGCTCGTGATCCTGCTCGCCGTCTTCGGGTCACTCGCGGCGGCGACGCTCCCGCTGGCGCTCGGCTTCGCCAGCGTGATGATCACCGGGGCGGTCATCTACTTCCTCTCACAGCTCACGCCCATGTCGGTCTTCGTGACCAACATCGCGTCGATGATCGGGATCGGCGTGGCCGTCGACTATTCGCTGTTCGTGCTCGCGCGCTACCGCGAGGAAGTTCGCCGCGGCGCCGGGCGCGAGGACGCGCGACGGCTCGCGCTGCGCACGTCGGGGCTGGCGGTGACCTTCTCCGGCATCACCGTGATCCTCTCGCTCGCGGGGCTCTGGCTCGTGAACTCCACGACGATCCGCTCGATGGCCATGGGGGCGATCATCGTCGTGGCGATCTCGATCCTCGCGGCGGTGACGCTGCTGCCCGTGCTGATGAGCGTGCTCGGCAGGCGGGCCTACGCGCGCGGGCGCCTCGGGGTGCTCGCGGGCGTCCTGTGGCGCATGGTCCGGACCCGGCGCCGCCGCCCGGGCTCCACGCGCGGAGAGCGGCGAGGGTTCTGGGAGCGCTGGACGGCGGCGGTCACGCGCAGTCCGTGGGTATCCGCCCTCGCCGCTGCCGCGGTGCTGCTCGCGCTCGCCGTTCCGGCTCTGTCGCTCGCGTTCGGCAACGGCGCGCTCCGCCAGTTCCCCGAGGGGCACGAGACGCGCGTGGGCGCGGAGCTGGCCGCGCAGCGCACCGGGCCGGGGGCCAGCGGGCCGACGCAGGTGATCGCCGAGCTCCGCAGCGGGCGCGCGACCGACGGTGCGAACCGCGCCGCGCTCGGCTCATACGTGCGCGACGTGCGGCGCGACCCGGGCGTGCTGCGGGTGGCGCCGCCGCAGCCGTCGCGCGACGGCCGCGCCGCGCTCATCACCGTGATACCGCGCCAGGATCCGGAGAGCCCCGAGGCGAGGGAGCTGATGGAGCGGCTGCGCGACGACCTCGGCCCGCTCGCGGGAGTGGCGTCGATCCAGGTCGGCGGCGCGACGGCCTTCAACCAGGACTTCATCGATCTGATCTCAGGTTCGCTGTGGAGGATCCTGCTGTTCGTCCTCGTCTTCAGCTACCTCGTGCTGTTCCTGCTGCTGCGCTCGGTGCTGCTGCCGTTGAAGGCGGTGATCATGAACCTGCTGTCGGTGGCCGCCGCTTACGGCGTGCTGGTGATGGTCTTCCAGTACGGCTGGTTCGACGGGCTCCTGAACTACGACTCGCTCGGCTACGTGAACGCGATGACGCTGCCGTTCCTGCTCGCGATCGTGTTCGGGCTGTCGATGGACTACGAGGTCTTCCTGCTGTCGCGGATCCGGGAGCGCTACGACGCCACCGGGGACTCGCGCGGCTCGGTCGCCCAGGGGCTGCGAGCGAGCGCGGGCACGATCTCGAGCGCCGCGCTGATCATGGTCGCGGTCTTCAGCGCGTTCGCCTTCACGGGCACGCCGTCGATCAAGGAGATCGGGGTTGGCATGGCGGCGGCGATCGCTCTCGACGCCACGCTGGTCCGCCTGATCCTGGTGCCGGCCACGATGGAGATCATGGGCCGCTGGAACTGGTGGCTGCCGAAGCGGATGGACCGCGTGCTGCCGCACGCGGGCTTCGAGTCAAGCCAGCCGGCTGTCGATCTCGGCCGCTAGCTCCGGCACCGGCACCCGCACCTGCTCGAGCGTGTCGCGGTCGCGCAGCGTGACGGTGTCGTCCTCCATCGTCTGGTGGTCGACGGTCACGCCCCACGGCGTCCCGATCTCGTCCTGGCGGCGATAGCGCTTGCCGATCGAGCCGCCCGTGTCGTACTCCACCGGCCAGCGGCCGCGTAGCTCCTCATAGATCGCGCGCGCCTTCTCGGGCTGGCCGTCCTTGTTCACGAGCGGGAGGACCGCCAGCTTGATCGGGGCCATCTGGGGGCTCAGCCGCAGGACCGTGCGCTGCTCGCCGCCGATGTCGTCCTCGTCGTAGGCGTCGCAGAGCAGGGCGAGCACGGTGCGGCCCACGCCGGCGGCCGGCTCGATCACGTGCGGCACGTAGCGCTCGCCGGTCGCCGTGTCCACGTACTCCAGCTTCTGGCCAGAGTGCTCGGTGTGTTGCCGGAGGTCGAAGTCGCCGCGGTTCGCGACGCCTTCGAGCTCGGACCAGCCGATCGGGTACAGGTACTCGATGTCGCTCGTCGCGCTCGAGTAGTGCGACAGCTCGTCCTCGCCGTGTGGCCGCAAGCGCAGCGACTCGCGGTCGATCCCCAGCGAGACATACCACTCCATCCGCTGCTCCATCCAGTGCTCGTACCACTGCCCCGCCTCGGCGGGCGGCACGAAGAACTCCATCTCCATCTGCTCGAACTCGAGCGTGCGGAACACGAAGTTGCCCGGGGTGATCTCGTTGCGGAAGGACTTGCCGATCTGGGCGATTCCGAAGGGCGGCTTCTTGCGGGCGAAGCCGAGCGTGGTCTTGAAGTCGAGGAAGATGCCCTGGGCCGTCTCGGGGCGGAGGTAGACGGTTGATCCCGCATCCTTCACCGGCCCGATCTGGGTCTCGAACATGAGGTTGAACTCGCGCGCATCCGTGAGGTCGCAGTCAGCGTGGTCGCCCGGGAGCTTCGACGGCGCCCGCCCACAGCGGATCCCCTCGTGCTCGGCCTCGCCGTCGCGGACCTCCTGGAGGTGGTCCGCGCGGAAGCGCAGCTTGCAGGTCCGGCACTCGACGAGCGGGTCGCTGAACCCGGCGAGGTGGCCCGACGCCTCCCAAGTGCGCGGGTGCTGGATGATCGCCGAGTCGAGGGCGACGATGTCGTCGCGCTCCTGGATCATCGCCCTCCACCAGGCGCCCGTCACGTTGTTCTTCAGCAGGACGCCGTAGTGCCCGTAGTCGTACGTGTTCGCGATCCCGCCGTAGATCTCGGAGGCCGGGAAGATCAGCCCGCGCCGCTTGCAGAGCGCGACGATCTTCTCCATGGTCACCGGGCCGGCCACGGCGGGCAGGCTATCTACGCCGCACTTTCCGCACCTTCATGTGAACACAATGTGACTATTCGTTCAGTTATTGGGTACCTTCGCGGCGATGGTCGGAACGGCCCTGAGGCCCCTCTCTCACCTCACCGCCTGGCTCGTCTGGCACGCAATGCGCGTGTCGCTGGTGGACGACCTCGACTCGCCAAGGCCGCCGAAGAACGCCTGAGGAGACCTCTTTTGGCACTCGTATACTGAGAGTGCCATGCCGATTTACGAGTATCGCTGCGAGCGCGGCCACACGTTCGAGGTGATGCAGCGCATGACGGACGATCCGCTCACGACCTGCGAGGAGCACGGGACACCGGTTCAGCGGGTCTTCCACCCGGTCGCCGTGCACTTCAAGGGCTCCGGCTTCTACAACACCGACTACGGCAAGAAGAAGGCCGGCGCGGCGGGCGAGGGCAAGTCGGAGAAACCGTCTGACTCGGACTCGAAGGCATCCTCCGGCTCGGACTCCACGCCCAAGAAGACTGAGTCCGGCTCGAGCTCGAAGAATCCTGGATAGGGCTTGCTGAGCACGCCCTAGGCAGGACGCTTCGGGTCAGTCGCCCTCGACCAGCTTCCGCACGGCGTCCTGCTTGGCGCCCTCGGAGACGAACAGGTTGCTGCCCCGGCAGCAGGTGGCCTCGAGCACCTGGGGATCGCTTGCGCCGGCGGTCGCCATGTCGCCGAACAGCATCATGAGCTGCAGGCCGTTCATGTCGCTCCTGAGCGTGCGCGGTGCGTTCCAGCTCACCCACGGGAGGCGCACGAACGTGCTCGGTGACTTGGCCTGCGAGGCGATCGCGGAGAGCACCTGCTGCTGGCGGGCCGCGCGGGCGCGGTCGTCCTCCGTGGGGGCGCAGGGATTCTTTCGCACGCGCGAGTAGCCGAGGGCGCGCCTCCCGTTCAGCTCGATCTCGCCCTTCTTGAAGCGGAGGCCCTTCCAGAAGTTATCGAACGGCGGCGAGCAGATGCGGGTCTTGTTGTCGACCGTGACGCCGCCGAGCGAGTCGATGAAGTCGGGGAAGTTCGCAAAATCGACCTCCACGAGGTGGTTCACCTCGAGGCCGTTCCCCAGGAAGGACTCGACCGTCTCGATGGTTAGCGCCGGCCCGCCGAGCGCGTAGGCCGCGTTGATCTTGTTGATCCCGTGCCCGGGCACCTCCACCTCCACGTCGCGCGGGATCGAGAGCTTCCGCACGCTGCCGAACGCGGCGTGCACGAGCATGATGGTGTCGGAGCGCCCGGGCCCGGACTGGGACTCGTCGATCGAGTCGCCCTTGCGGACGTCGGAGCCGAGCACGAGGATGTTGCTCCCGCTGAAGAGGCTGCCGCTGCTCGAGAGGGCGCGCTCGGTCTCGGGCGAGACGCCGTCCTGGGTCTGCGCGCTGATGACGAAGATGACGAGCGAGAGCAGCAGCCAGGCTCCGATCGCGAGCGCGGCCCACTTGAGAACGCGCCCGGGCGTGATGGGCCGCTTTTCGCGGGGCGCCCGGGGATGGTCGCCATCGTCGTCGCGCCGGAAGCGGGACAGCCTGTTGCGCAGCGCGTCGAGGTCGCCGCCACCCGCCCGCGGCCTGCGCCGCGCGCGATAGACCTTGTACTCCGGAGGGCCGGGCGTCGGGTCATTCACCCCCCTCTGTATATCTACCGCCATGCCACCGCGGCGCGTGATCGGCATCGACGCCGGAGGCACCAAGCTGCTCGGGGGAGTCGTCGACGAGCAGATGGTGGTCCACCACAGGGTCCGCCGGACGTGGCGCGGAGCGGATCGCACCGAGGCGCTCGGCATATTCACGGACGCAGTCGAGGAGGTCCGCGCGGCCGCTCCGGATGTCGAGGCGATCGGCTTCGGCATTCCGGCGCTGGTGGACCGCGCAGCGGGCGTGTCGCGCTGGTCCAATCATCTGCCGCTCGACGGCGTGCCCTTCCGCGACCTGATGAGCGAGCGGCTCGGGCTGCCGGTGGTGGTGGACAACGACGGGAACGCGTCGATGCTCGCCGAGGCCCGCGGCGGCGCGGCCGCCGGCGCGCGGCACGCGGTGATGATCTCGCTGGGGACAGGGATCGGCGGCGGGCTGTGGCTGAACGGCGAGCTGTACCGGGGCGCCTCCGGGGTCGGGGCGGAGATGGGGCACTCGGTTCTGGCGCTGCACGGTCCGGACTGCCCCGGCGACTGCCCCGGGATCGGCTGCTTCGAGGCGCTCGTGTCGGGAAACGCGATCGGGCGCGAGGGGCGCCGGGTGGCGGCGGAGCAGCCCGACTCGGCGCTCGGGCGGCGGCTCGCCTCGGACAAGGAGATCGACGGCGGGATCGTCACCGAGCTGGCGCACGGCGGCGACGCGCCGGCACGCGAGGTGCTCGCGGAGATCGGCGCCCGGCTCGGGTTCGGGATCGTGGGGCTGGTGAACACGTTCAACCCGGAGGTCGTCGTGATCGGCGGCGGGGCGGTGCGGGGAGGCGACCTGCTGCTCGAGCCGGCGCGCGCCGTGGTGGCCAAGCATGCGCTGCCGCCCGCGCGTGAGGGCGTTCGCATCGTGCCCGCCCACTACGGCGACGAGGCGGGGATGATGGGCGCGGCGCTCATGGCGTTCGAGCTCCTGGACGCGCGGCCGTGAGCGGCCGGCTCGTCGTCTGCCCGACGCCGATCGGGAACCTCGAGGACGTGACGCTTCGGGTGCTGTCGGCGCTGCGCGAGGCCGATGTTGTGGCGTGCGAGGACACGCGCCGGACGCGCGTGTTGCTGGACCGCTACGGCGTGAAGGCGAAGCTCGTGTCGTACCACGAGCACAACGAGCGGGCGCGGTCGGCGGAGCTCGTCGGGCGGATGCGCGACGGCGCCGTGGTGGGGCTGGTCTCGGACGCCGGGATGCCGCTGGTGTCCGACCCGGGCTACGTCCTGGTGCAGGCGTGCGTCGCCGCGGGGCTGCCGGTCGAGGTGCTGCCGGGTCCCTCGGCGGCGATCACGGCGCTCGTCGCGTCGGGGCTACCGGCGGACGAGTGGCACTTCCACGGCTTCCTTCCGCGCAAGAGGGGGGAGCTGCGCGAGCTGCTGGCGCGCGCCTCCTCCACCCTCATCGCCTTCGAGTCGCCCCGCCGCCTGCCGGCCACCCTGGCCCTGCTGGCCGAGGTCGATCCGGGTCGCGAAGCGGCCGTCTGCCGCGAGTTGACGAAGGCGCACGAGGAGGTGGTGCGCGGCAGCGCCGCCGAGCTGGCCGAGCGCTACGCGGGCGGCCCGCCGAAGGGCGAGATCGTGCTGGTGATTGCGCCGCCCGCCGGTCACCCCGCGGATCGCGACACACCCGATCCTGCGGCCATCGACGCCCTCAGGGACCTGGTCGACGCCGGCGCGCACCCTCGCAAGGCGGCCACGGTGGTCGCCTCCCTGACCGGCACAAGCGCAAACGCGCTGTACCGGGCACTCACTTCCGAGTAACGAACGCGCACACCTCCGCCCGTCGCTCCCCAGGGACGCGACGTATCCACTTACGGTCACGCGCATGCGCCCATTCCTCGCCACCCTCACGGCCTTCCTCCTACTCACGACCCCGGCAGCCGCCTCCTGGACATGGCCGGTGTCAGGCGAAGTCATCA
>DASSVP010000228.1:0-8549 GCA_035705985.1 Thermoleophilaceae bacterium | reverse complement strand
TCCCCGAGGACCTGCGCGCGCAGGCCGAGGAGTACCGCGAGAAGCTGATGGACGAGGTGGCCGAGGTCTCCGAGGCGCTCATGGAGCGCTACCTCGACTCCGCCGCGATCGAGGTCCTGTTCGATCTCTCGAGGCGGCTCGGCCGCCGCCGCCAGGAGCTGCGGCTCGTGATGCCGCCGGGCTCGCCGCTCAAGCGCGTGATCGAGCTGACCGAGGTGCATACCGCCGCTCCGGTTCATGAGTCGTTGGAGGAGGCGCTTACGGAGTAGTCTGGCTCCTCGCACCTCGAGGGAAGGAGTCGGATGGCGCACGAATCGCCGAAGAGGATCCGCAACGTGGCGTTGGTCGGCCACCGAGGCAGCGGCAAGACGTCGGTGAACGAGGCACTGCTGTTCGAAGCGGGCGCCATCAACCGGCTTGGCTCGGTGGCAGACGGAACCACGGTGTCGGACTCGGCCTCCGACGAGAAGGCGCGCGAGATGTCGATCTCGGCGAGCCTCTCCTCGTTCCGCTGGGACGACCGCAAGATCAACCTCGTCGACACGCCCGGCGAGCCCAGCTTCATCGCGGACGCGCTCGCGGCGCTGCGCGTGGTGGAGGGCGCGGTGTTCGTCGTGAACGGCGTGATGGGCATCGAGGTGACCACCAGCCGGCTGTGGGAGCGCGCCTCCGAGCTCGGGCTCGCGCGCATCCTGTTCGTGAACATGCTCGACCGCGAGCGCGCGGACTTCTTCCGGGCGCTTGAGTCGCTGAAGCAGGCCTTCGGCCAGCACGTGGTGGCCACGGAGATCCCGATCGGCCGCGAGCACGAGCTCCAGGGCGTGATCGACCTGATCGACATGAAGGCCTACCGCTACGACGGCGCGGCGCGCGACAACTGCCAGGAGATCGAGATCCCCGAGGACCTGCGCGCGCAGGCCGAGGAGTACCGCGAGAAGCTGATGGACGAGGTGGCCGAGGTCTCCGAGGCGCTCATGGAGCGCTACCTCGAGGGCGAGGAGATCTCACACGAGGAGACCGTCTCGGCGCTCAAGCAGGGCGTCACGGAGGGGCACGTGTTTCCGGTCACCTGCGGCGCCGCCACGCGCAACCTCGGCATCAACCGGCTGCTCGACGCGTTCGTTGAGGACCTCCCGTCGCCCGCGAGGCGCGGCGCGGTCGAGCTCGACGAGGTCGCGCTGGAGCCGGACGAGTCGAAGGACACGGTGGCGTTCGTGTTCAAGACGCTGGCCGATCCCTATGCCGGCCGAGTGAACCTCTTCCGCGTCTATCAGGGCGTGCTGAAGCACGACTCGCAGGTGCACAACTGCCGTGCCCACGTGAAGGAGCGGATCGGGCAGCTGCTCGTGCCGCAGGGGAAGGACTCCGAGCACGCCGACGAGTTCGGGCCTGGCGACATCGGCGCGGTCGCGAAGCTGAAGGAGACGCACGCCGGCGATGTGCTCGCGTCGAAGGACATGGAGTGCCCGCTCAAGCTGCCTCGCATGCCGCGCCCGGTGATGGCGTTCGCGATCGAGGCGAAGGCGAAGGGCGACGAGGAAAAGATGGGCCAGGCGCTGCGCCGCCTCCAGGAGGAGGACCCGACCATCGACTTCCACCGCGACACGGAGACCGGCGAGCAGATCCTCGCCGGGATCACGCAGATCCACGTGGAGGTGATCGTCGACCGCATGAAGGAGCGCTTCGGCGCCGAGGTGGAGCTGCACGCCCCGCACGTGCCGTACCGCGAGGCGATCAAGGGCTCGGCGAAGGCCCACGCGCGCTACAAGAAGCAGACGGGCGGCCGCGGGCAGTTCGCGGACTGCCACATCGAGATCGCGCCCGGTCCGGACGGCGAGGGCCTCGAGTTCGTGAACGCGATCAAGGGCGGCGTGATCCCCGGCGGCTTCATCCCCGCTGTCGAAAAGGGCGTTCGCGAGGCCATGCGCCAGGGGACGGTCGCGGGCTACCCGGTCCAGGACGTGAAGGTCACGCTCTTCGACGGCCAGCACCACTCCGTGGACTCCTCTGAGATGGCGTTCAAGATCGCAGGCTCGATGGCGTTCAAGGACGCGATGGAGAAGGCTCAGCCGGCGCTCATGGAGCCGATCATGAAGGTCACGGTCACGGTGCCGGAGGAATACGTGGGCGACGTGATCGGCGACCTCAACTCGCGGCGCGGGCGGCCGCTCGGCATGGAGCCGCGCGGGTCGGTGACCGAGATCAAGGCCGAGGTCCCGATGGCGGAGATGCTCGACTACGCGCCGGACCTGCGGGCGATCACGGGCGGGCAGGGCGAGTACTCGATGGACCTCGCCCGCTACGAGGAGTGCCCCGGGCACGTGGCGCAACAGGTCATGCAGCAGGTCGAGCGCGAGAAGGAGGCCGTCAAGGCCTGATCTATCCTGGGCGGCGTGAAGAAGGAACTCCGCGCAGTCCACGACGCCGTCAGCTGTGACGTCTGCGGGCGCACGATCCTCAAGGGCGAGCGCGCCGAACCGTACCTCGCCCCGGGGGGCCACCGGCGGATGGTCTGCGACCTGTGCGCCCCGCGCGCCCAGCACCACGGCTGGATCCGCGAGTCCGGCGCGGGCGACCTGCCCGCCCGGATGCCGCGGAACGAGCCGCGGCGAGGCGTGCTCGGCCGGCTGCGGAGGCGCCGCCCTTGGCCCGAGGAGGAGCAGGCGCGGCTCGCCGAGCAGGAGGCGATGTTCGGCGCCGGGAACGGCGTGGAGCCGGACGAGTACCCCGCAGAGGAAGCGGCCCCGGCGCCCGCCCCGCGGGCGCGCTCGCGGCCTCAGAGCCCGCGCCAGGTGCGCGCCGTGCCCACGACCGCCGAGGTGAAGGTGGAGCGGGCGCTCGAGCTGTTCAACGGGTCGGGCCACCAGCGGACCGTTGCCGGGCTCGCCAGGACGCTCGGGCAGCCGTGGGTGAGCGCGATGCCGGACCCGAGCCAGGCGAGCGCGGTATCCGTCCTCGTCGCGTGGGAGCTTTCGTGGTATCGCTATCGCGTGGACCTTGGCGATGAGGCGGACCCCGTGATGATGCTGGACAAGGGGGAGGAGCTCGACCAGATCGACGAGTCGCTGCGCGGCTGGAACGCCGGGCTCGACGACCAGGGGCGCGTGGTGGCCGGCCTGTCGGCAACGGACGGAGGTTCCGAGGAGTGATCTACTGCGTGGTGCCCCAGGCACTGGCCGACGAGCTCTACGACAAGCTCGCCGATTACTACCGCGACGACCCCCACGTCGAGGTGATCATCGACCGGCGCGCCCAGGGCGGGAGGCCCGGCGACCACCCGGCCTACGAGGAGCAGCGCCGCCGGCGCCCGAAGGGCAGCTTCCCGACGATCGAGCCACCGGCTTCTTGAGGGTCGTGGTCCACGTCGACGGCGGGGCTCGCGGCAACCCGGGCCCTGCCGCGGCCGCGGCGGTGGCGACCAGCGCTGACGGCGACCCGCTCGGCGAGCGCAAGGAGTACATCGGCGAGACCACGAACAACGTGGCCGAGTACCGCGCGCTGCTGCTGGGCCTCGCCCTGGCGCGCGAGCTGGGCGCCGAGGAGGTGGAGGTCATCAACGACTCCGAGCTCGTCGCCTACCAGATCGGCGGCGAGTACAAGGTGAAGAATGCCGGTCTGAAGCCGCTGTTCGCCGAAGCGATGGCCGAGCTGCGCGGCTTCCACAGGTGGGCGATCCGGCCCGTACGCCGTGAGGAGAACGCCCGTGCCGACGAACTGGTCAACGAAGCACTGGACGAGGCGCTTGCGTAGGACGGCGGCCACGCTCGCCCTGTGCCTGGCAGATGCGAGACCGCCGCCGCGCGTGCGCCGCTAGATCTGCGGCACCGGGTCATCCGGCGGCGCGCCGGGATCCGGAGTGGGCGTGGGCGGTGTGGGGTCCGGAGGCGTGGGCTCCGGGCCCGGCGAGGGGCTGGGGCCTGGGCTGGGAGTTTCGGCGTGCATTTCACCGGTCTACCCGGGTACGGAAAACGCATGAGCGGGATCCTGATCATCCTTGGAATCGTGCTCGCCGTGGCCATCGGCGGGTTCCTCCTGCACGCGCTGGTCCACCGCTTCGGTCGCACGCGCCAGCGCGCGATGGAGCGCCATCCCGCGCCGCCCGGCCGGGTCGGGCGCACCTCCGAATTCCGGGACGGCTAGCGGTGGCGCGGAAGCTCCTGGCTCTGGTCTCCGAGCCGATCTCCGGCGACGCGCTTCGCTCGGCGCTCGGCGACGACGCCGGAGACGCGGAGGTCATGGTCGTGGCCCCGGCGCTCGACAGCCGCACGCGCTTCTGGACGTCGGACAACGACGAGGCGATCGCGAGGGCCGAGCAGGTCCAGCGGGAGAGCGTCGAGCGTCTCGGCGAGGACGGCGTGGACGCGGTGGGCGATACCGGCGAGGCAGATCCGCTGCTCGCCCTTCAGGACGCGCTCGCGACCTTCCCGGCCGAGGAGATCTTGATCGTCACGCGCCCGGAGGGCGACCAGAACTGGGCCGAGGAGGATCTCGTCGAGCAGGCGCAGGGCCGCTTCGACGTCCCAGTGCGCCAGATGGAGGTCGGTGCGTAGCCATGCCGGCCAAGGACGAGGACCTGCCCAGCACGCTCGAGCGCTCGCCCGCGAAGGTCCGCCGCACGTACGAGAAGGCGCTCGACGCCGCGCACGAGCAGTACGAGGGCGACGAGGAGCGCGCCCACCGAACGGCTTGGGACGCCGTCAAGCACATCGCCGAGAAGAAGGGCGACCACTGGGAGCTGAAGGACGAGCCGGGCCCGTCCGACGAGCAGGCCGCACGCAGCGGCCGCTTCGCGCGTGAGCACCCGGCCGAGACGCACGGCGGCATCAACGCGAACAAGACGAAGCGCGAGCTCTACGAGGACGCCAAGGACGCGGGCATCGAGGGCCGCTCCGACATGACGAAGGATGAGCTCGTCGAGGCGCTCGAGCGCCACAGCCGCCGCGAGACGGCGAAGGCGCGCGACTAGCGCGCGTTAGTCCTCCTGTGGCGTCTCCTCCTGCGGAGTCTCCGGCCCCTTGGGATCCGGCTGCGGGGCGTCGGGCGGGCTCGGCTGGGGCTGCTCGGGCGGGCTGGGTGCGGGGACTTCCACGTTCGACTCCATCATCGTCGGGTACGGAGGGGCGCGTACCCGATTGGAGGAGGGCTTCAACGTGTCCACCGCTGAGACCGGCCAGATGACAGGTACGAAGGACAGGACCTACAACATCATCTGGTTCACGGAGGCGTGCCTCGACAACGTCCTGCGGCTCGAGCAGTACATCCAGGACGCGGAGCGCGACAACGATTCCGAGCTGGCTGAGTTCTTCCGCCGGGCGCAGGCCGAGAGCCGCAAGGGCGGCGAGCAGGGCAAGCAGCTGCTGCGCGCTCGCCTCGGCGACGACAGCTAGCTGACACCCTTCAGCCGGTGTTGGTCGACGCCGGCTACGAGGAGCGCTACTGGTACCCCGACGACGGAGGGCAGGTCTGGGTCGCGGGGTACCAGCTCATCGACCGCGAGTCCGGCCGCTACCTGGCTCGCGACGCGCCCGAGCTGGCCGCCCGTGGCCTCCGTGTCGTGAGCGTCGCCGGCGCGGGGCGCCACCACGCCGACGCAATCGAGTCGGAGGCCGCGGCGCCCGGTCGGCCGCTCGAGCTGCGACGTGACCCGGCGAACGAGCACGACCCGAACGCGATCGCCGTGCACGCGGGCGACGGGCAGCAGGTGGGCTGGGTGCCGCGCGAGCTGGCCGCCGAGCTGGCGCCCTCGCTCGACGCGGGCGACGACTGGTCGGCGGTCGTCCTGCGCGAGCAGCGGCGCTCGCCGCGCGACCCGCGCCACGGGCTCACGATGCTGCTGGCTCCGGCGCCCGAGCTGGAGCTGAGGGCCTCCTAGGCGGCGTAGCGAGCGGCGCTGCGGGCCTTGGCCCTCGCGGCCTCGACCTCGCGGTCCTTCGGCGGCGCGTTCGTCACGAGCTCGCCGAGCAGGCGGGTCGTGACCTCGGCCACCTCGTCGACGGCCCGATCGAAAGCCTCGGCGTTCGCCTTGGACGGCTTGGTGAACCCGCTGACCTTGCGCACGTACTGGAGCGACGAGGCGCGGATCTCCTCATCTGTCGCCGGAGGCTCGAAGTTGTGAAGGGTTCGGATGTTGCGGCACATGCTTCGAGGCTAGCCGCTTTGCGCCCTCGAAGTCCCGAGCGCGCCCCGGTCGCTCAGGCCGCGACCGTCTGCTCCGCGCGGGCGAACTTCATCGCATCGTCCACCGGCCCGTGCCTCAGCATCCGGATGTCGCGGAAGTAGTTCTGATGCAGCCGCCAGGGTGGGGTCGCGCCCTGCTTCGGCAGGTCGGCTATCGACCGGAGCACGTAGCCGGAGTTGAAGTCGATGAATGGCTCGATCGGCAGCGAAGGGTCGGGCGCCTGAGGTGTTGCGATCGCGTACCCGTGGGCGTCCATGTGGTTCAACAGGCGGCAGACGTACTCGGCCACGAGGTCGCACTTGAGCGTCCACGAGGCGTTCGTGTAGCCGAGCGCGATCGCGAGGTTGGGCACCCCGCTGAGCATCATGCCCTTGTAGGCGACCTTTGCGGCAAAGTCGACATCCTCGCCGTCGACGGCCAGCTCCATGCCGCCGAGCAGCAGCAGGTTGAGGCCGGTTGCGGTGACGATCACGTCGGCCTCGAGCTCCGTCCCGGAGGTGAGCTTCAGGCCGGTCTCGGTGAAGGTCTCGATGCCGTCCGTGGCGATGGAGGCGTCGCCGTGGCTCAGCGCCTCGAAGAGGTCGCTGTCGGGGACGAGGCACATCCGCTGCTGCCAAGGGTTGTACCGCGGGTTGAAATGGGTGTCGACGTCGTAGCCCTCGGGGAGGCGCCGCTGCACGCCGCGGCGGATCACCTTGCGCATCGCGTGCGGGTAGCGGCGGCTCAGGTTGAAGCTGAGCATCGTGAGCAGCACGTTCTTCCAGCGGACGAGCGCGTAGGCCACCTTCGCCGGGAGCCTGCGCGTGAGCACCTCGGCGATCGGGTCGGTCGCCGGGAGCGTGACCACGTAGCTCGGCGAGCGTTGCAGCATCGTCACGTGCTCGGCGTGCTCGGCCATGGCCGGCACGAGCGTCACGGCGGTGGCTCCGCTGCCGATCACGACGACGCGCTTGCCCTTGTAGTCCAGGTCCTCCGGCCAGTGCTGCGGATGGACGATCTCGCCGCGGAAGCGATCCGTGCCGTCGAAGTGCGGCAGGTAACCCTCGTCGTAGCGGTAGTAGCCGGTGGCGCCGAACAGGAACCCGCAGGTGAGCTCGACGGTCTCGCCGGTGTCGGTGCGCTCGGCGGTGACAGTCCAGCGGGCCTCGTCCGTGGACCATTCCGCGCGGATCACCTTGTGGTGGAAGCGGACCTTCTCGTCCACGCCGTGGTCGCCGGCGGTCTCGCGGACGTAGCTGCGGATCGCGGGGCCGTCGGCGATCGCCTTGCCGTCGGGCCAGGGGCGGAAGTTGTAGCCGAGCGTGAACATGTCCGAGTCCGAGCGGATGCCCGGGTACCGGAACAGGTCCCAGGTGCCGCCGATCGCGTCGCGCGCCTCGAGGATCGCGTAGCTCTTGCCGGGGCAGTGCGCCTGAAGGTGGCACGCCGTGCCCACGCCGGAGAGGCCGGCCCCGACGATCAGCACGTCGACGTGTTCGGGCTCCATGTCCGCACCAGTATCGCGTGAACTAAATCCTGCGCCGTTTCGGCCGATCTATATGCCAAGGACTCGAAGTCGGGAGGGAAATGAAGATCGCAAGGAACATTCTGACTGTCGCGCTTGCCGCCGCGCTGTTCGCGGTGCCCGCGACGGCCTTCGGCGCCAAGGGCGGCCAGGGCAAGTCGAAGAAGGGCGGGCAGCAAAAGGCCAAGAACTGCGCCAAGACTCACAAGGTCGGCTTCCAGGTCGGCGGCACGCTCGTCAGCGTCACGCCGGACGAGGCCGCCACGGCCGATGCGAGCGAGGCCAGCGTCACGCTCACAGTCACGTCGGCGAACAAGCATGCTCGCGAGTCGGGCGAGCTCGAGGACCAGGACACGGCCCGCAAGGGCGTCCAGGCCAAGGGCGGGACGTACACCGTCCCCGCTGGCGACGCGTTCGAGCTGATGCTCGGCGACGACGGGACCGCCGTCCCGGCTGCCGGCGACCGCGTGAAGGTCAAGGGCCGCGTTGCGGTCACGAAGAAGCGCTGCGCGGCCGAGGGCGCGAGCGTGGCGGACCGCTACGACACGCCGGACGTCCTCCGGGTCAAGATCTCGAAGCCGGAAGTCGAGACCGAGACCGAGGTCGAGGTCCCGCCCGCCGTCTAGTTCGTTTGCGCCGGTCGCGGTCTTCCGTTCATGCGGAAGACTGCGGCCGGTGCACAACTCCCAGATCGCCGACCGCCTCGAGGCGTTCGCCTCGCTGCTCGAGGTAGCGGAGCGCAATCCGTACACCGTGCGCGCGTACCGGCGCGCGGCCGACACGGTCCGGGCCGCCGGCTTTCCGGTGGCCGACCTCGTGCGCGAGGGGCGTGCGCGAGAGCTGCGCGGCATCGGCCGCGGCATCGAG
>DASSVP010000227.1:0-5043 GCA_035705985.1 Thermoleophilaceae bacterium | reverse complement strand
GTAAATCGGAGATCGCCTCACGCAGGTGACTTACAGACGCGTCGAGTGCGCCGCGAGCCCTCACAAACTCGGGAGTCTCGTGCACCTCAGAGAGGTCCTGGCTGGCGGCGAGCAGGTTCTGTATCGGCCCGTCATGCAGGGTCTCCGCGAGCCGCCGGCGCTCGTTCTCTTCTGCGCTAAGAATCTGCCCGACCAGGCGGCCTCGGCTGGCTGAGAGCTCGGTTACTCGGTCCGCTCGCTCTACCGAACGGTGGAGCTCCCGGGCACCGTACGCAAACCAGAGCTGAACCACCGCCAGCACTGCGAGAGCGGCAACGCCAGATGTTGCGTAGATGTACGCGGTGAAACCGGTTACCACGACGATGGGCGCTTCGGCAATCAGTTGACCGCGCCACAAGAACGGGATTGCCTCGCGTATCGGCTCTCCGTCTGACAGGGCGCCATACCCGGCAGTCTGCGCCAGGTTCAGGAGAAGGATGTACACGTAGGTCGCAACGACGAGTAGCGCAAACGCGGGATCGTCGCTGGCGATGCGTAACTCTCGCTCGGCGAGCTCGGCGAGCAGACCGGCGGTGAGTGCGAAGAAGCCATGGTCGGAGGCGTTCGAGACGGCGTACCGCCATGGCGTCCGCTCGACAACCGTGCTCACTGCGAGCGCGATAAGCGCGAGCGCAACCGCAGGCGCCGGTCCCAGGCATGCCGCGGTTAACACGAACGGAGCCGTCGAGCTGAAGTACCAGCCCCTCAGTGGGTGGCTACGGGGGCGAAGCTCGATTGGCATCAACTGGCTCGCGACGGCAAAGCCCGTCAAGACCAGCAACAGGGAGGTCGGCCGCCAGTCGCCCGCCTCCGAGGACACGCCGGCCGCCGCTACGGTGGCCGCGAGGATGACCAAGGCGCCCCCGAAAGCGAGACGAGGGTGCCCACGTTGCGAGGTGGCGCCGCTCAATCCAGCAACCCCCGCCTGAAGCCCTCCGCGACTGCCGCTGAGCGGTCTGACACGCCGAGCTTGTCGTAGACGTGTGCGAGGTGTGTCTTCACTGTGGCCGGGCTGAGGAACAGGTGCGCGCCGATCTCGGGTGCCGACAGGCCTTCGGCCGCTAGCCCAAGCACCTCCTGCTCGCGTTGGGTCAGCGCTGGAGGGGCGGGGCGGCGGTTGGATCTGATCTCGCGGCTCAGGGCCGTCTGGGCTGCGCGCGAGAGCACGACGTCGCCGCGGGCCGCGGCCTTCAGGGCGGCGCAGATCACGGACCGATCGTCGTGCTTGGAGAGGTACCCCGCGGCGCCCGCCTCGAGCGCTGCGTAGATGAGAGCGCTGTCGAGGAACGCGGACAGGAAGACGACGCGGGTCGGATGCGAGGAGTCAGCGAGCCGGCGCAGCACGGTTGGGCCGTCGACCTTCATCTTCACGTCGAGCAGGGCGACGTCCGGAGCGTGCTGCTCGATCAGCTGCAGCGCGTCGCGGCCGTTGGAGGCCTCGCCGACCAGATCCAGCGCCGGGTGCTCGCGTATCGCTCCCGCGAGACCGTCTCGGTAGAGCGGGTGATCGTCCGCGACTACGACTCTCACGCCGCGTCTGGTCGGATCAGTCCGTTCGCTCGCCACGCCACGATCACTTTATGTCCGTGGTCCACGCTCGTGCCAGCGCACTCCAGTCGATCGAACTAGTCCGATCAGCCGACAAGTCAAGGCCCGGTGGGCTGGGGCAGATCTGTCCGGGCCGTCGTGCCCTCCTGCTGCTCTCCTCGGCGAGCGTCGCGCTGATCTCGCCCGGCGGCCAGCCGCCCGTCAGAGGGGCCTAGACTCCGGCCCCATGAGGGCTGCCGAGATTCGGGAGCGGTTTCTGTCGTTCTTCGAGCGGAACGGGCATCTGCGCGTTCCGTCGGCGTCGCTCGTCCCGAGCTCGTATGACCCCACGGTCCTGCTCACCACGGCGGGCATGCAGCCGTTCAAGCCGTACTTCCGCGGCGAGGAGGAGCCGCCGAGCCGGCGGCTGACGTCGTGCCAGAAGTCCTTCCGGACCGTCGACATCGAGGTCGTGGGCACCACGCTCCGGCATCTGACCTTCTTCGAGATGCTCGGGAACTTCTCGGTGGGCGAGTACTTCAAGAAGGAGGCGGTCGGCTTCGCGCTCGACCTCTCGACCTCGAAGGAATACGGCTTCGGCCTCGACTTCGAGGACATCTGGATCACCGTGTTCGGAGGCGACGAGGAGTTCGGGCTCGGTCCCGACGGGGAGGCGATCGAGCACTGGCGCGCGGTCGGCGTGCCGGACGAGCGCATCGTGCTCCTCGGCCGTGACGACAACTTCTGGCAGTCCGGTCCCACCGGCCCGTGCGGGCCCTGCTCGGAGCTCTACCTCGACCGCGGGCCCGAGTTCGGCCCGGACACGGACCGGCCCGGTGACGACACCGAGCGCTTCCTCGAGTTCTGGAACCTCGTCTTCATGCAGTACGAGCTCCAGTCCGATGGCTCGCTCCCGGAGCTGCCCCAGAAGAACATCGACACGGGGCTCGGCGTCGAGCGAATGGCGAGCATCCAGCAGGGCGTGCCTTCCGTCTACGAGACCGACCTCTTCCGCCCGCTGATCGAGCTCGGCGAGGAGCTGTCCGGCGAGCGCTACGGCGACGACTTCGCCACGACCCGCGCGCTGCGCGTGATCGCGGACCACGGCCGCGGGGCGACCTTCCTGCTGGCCGACGGCGTCGTGCCCTCGAACGAGGAGCGCGGCTACGTGCTGCGCCGCATCATGCGCCGGGCGATCCAGCAGGGGCATGTGCTCGGCATCGACGAGCCGTTCCTCGTGCGCGTGTGCGAGCGCGTGCGAGACGTCACGAAGGACGCGTATCCCGGCCTCGAATCGGAGTGGCCGACGATCGAGCGCTGGGCGAAGGCGGAGGAGGAGAGCTTCAGCCGCACGCTCGAGCAGGGCGAGCGCCTTCTCGCCGAGGTGGTCGAGCGGGCCAAGGCCGAGCAGACGAGCTGGGTCTCGGCCGAGGACGCATTCAAGCTCCACGACACGTACGGCTTCCCCTACGAGATGACGAAGGAGCTGCTCGCCGAGGACGGGCTCTCCGTCGACGACCAGGGCTTCGAGGAGCTGATGGAGCGCGCGCGCGAGGTGTCGCGCGCGGGGAGCTCGCGCACCCGCGCGACGGCGGACGCCGGTGGCGGCGCACCCGTGCACGTCGAGCACGAGGACGTGCTCCGCTTCACGCGCGAGGCGGGCTTCCGCACCCGCTTCGTGGGCTACGAGACCACCGAGGCGGACACCGTGCTTCGCTCCGCTGAGCGCGCGAACGGCTGGCTGCTCGCGAAGCTCGACGAGAGCCCGTTCTATCCGGAGGGCGGCGGCCAGATCTCGGACGCCGGGCTGGTGGAGACGCCGTCCGGCCGCGCGCGCGTGGTGGACGTGTACCGGGTCGGCGACGACCAGGCGCTTGCGCTCGAGCCGGTCGAGGGCGAGCTCGGCGAGGGGGAGACGGTGCGCGCCGTCGTGGAGCGCGACCGCCGCCTCGCGACCATGCGCAACCACACCGCGACGCACCTCCTGCACGCGGCGCTTCGTGAGCGGCTCGGCTCGCACGTGCGGCAGGCCGGCTCCTACGTCGGTCCCGACAAGCTGCGCTTCGACTTCACCCACGGCGAGCGGCTGTCGCCCGAGGACGTCGCCGAGGTCGAGCGCCTCGTGGGGGGGTGGATCGCGTCGAACAGCCGCGTGCGCGCCATCGAGACGACCCGTGACGAGGCCGAGCGCCTCGGCGCGATGGCGCTGTTCGGCGAGAAGTACGGCGAGCGCGTGCGGATGGTCGAGATCGACGGGGTGTCGCGGGAGCTGTGCGGCGGCACCCACGTCGCGACCACGTCGGAGATCGGCCTGTTCCACGTGACCACCGAGACGTCGAGCGCGTCGAACGTCCGCCGGATCGAGGCGGTTACGGGCCCGGAGGCCGCGCGCCTGTTCCAGGAGCGGACCCAACGGCTGAGCGAGCTCGCGGCGAAGCTGAAGGTGCCCGAGCACGAGGTCGTCAACGCCGTCGATCGGCTGAGCCTGCGGGTGAAGGAGCTGGAGAAGAAGCCGAAGCAGGCGGCGGCCGAGGTCGACATCTCGAAGGCCGACGACCGCGGTGGCGTCCGCGTGCTCGTCGAGGTCATGGACGGGCTCGACGCCAATTCCCTCCGCGACCTGTCGGATCAGGCCAGGCAGAAGCTCGGAGACGCGGTCGTCGTGCTCGGGTCCGCGACCGATGGGCGCGCGCACATCGTGGCCAACGTGTCACCGTCGGCGGTCGAGCGCGGGGTCAAGGCCGGCGAGATCGTGCGCACCGCCGCGCCGGTCATGGGCGGCGGCGGCGGCGGCAGGGACACGCTGGCGCAGGCCGGCGGGAAGGATCCCGCGAAGCTGGACGACGCCCTCGCGACGGCCCGAGCCGAGATCGAGAAGGTGCTCGCGTGAGCGCGCGCGCAGTCGGTCGGCCGGGGGTGCGCGGCTGATGCGCGTGCTCGCGCTCGACCACGGCTCGGCTCGCTGCGGAGTTGCGATCTCGGACCCGACGGGAACGCTTGCGACGCCGCTGCCGGTCGTCGAGCGGCCCGACACGAAGAAGGGGCTTACGACGGTCGCCGCGCTGGTGGTGGAGCTCGGCGCGGAGCGGGTCGTGGTCGGCCTGCCGATCACGCTCGCGGGAGAGGAGGGACACCAGGCCGCCGAGGCGCGCACGTTTGCCGAGAGGCTCGAGCGGAGAATCTCTGTACCGGTGGAGCTTCACGACGAGCGCCTCACGACGCGACTCGCGGAGCGAACCGGGGGAGAGGGCGATGCCGACTCGCGTGCCGCCGCCCACCTGCTCGACAGCTACCTCGCTCGCACCAGGGCGGGCGTCCCCGAGTGAGCTCCGGCCCGCCGCCCGTCCCGGGCGGCCGAACGCCCGAGGAGCGGGAGGCGGCCCGGCGCGAGCGCGATGCGCGGCGCGCCGCCCGCAGGGGCGAATCCCCGCCGCCGGAGCCGCTGCGGCCCGAGCCGATGATGGCGGCCTCCGAGCC
>DASSVP010000226.1:0-5493 GCA_035705985.1 Thermoleophilaceae bacterium | reverse complement strand
CCACGTCCGCGGCCGCCGCCGCCAGGGCCGACGGTCTGAGGCGCCTCGAGCTCGGTGAGGTCCTGAGCGAACCCCTTGGGCATGATCTCGCCCTTGTTGATCCACACCTTCACGCCGATGCGGCCGAAGGTGGTGCGGGCCTCGTAGAAGCCGTAGTCGATGTCGGCGCGCAGCGTGTGCAGCGGCACGCGCCCGTCCGAGTAGCCCTCGGTGCGCGCCATCTCGGCGCCGCCCAGCCGGCCGGACACCTGGATCTTCACGCCCTTGGCACCGGAGCGCATCGCGCTGGTCAGCGCGCGCTTCATCGCGCGCCGGAAGGCCACGCGGTTCTGGAGCTGCTCGGCGATCGACTGGGCGACCAGGTTCGCGTCGAGCTCGGGCCGCTTGATCTCGAGGATGTTCACCTTCACGGCCTTGCCGGTCATCTTGTGGAGCTCCTTGCGGAGTGCGTCCACCTCGCTGCCGGACTTGCCGATCACGATACCCGGACGGGCCGTGTGGATGTTGACCTCGACCTCGTTCTTGTTCTTCTTGATGGTGATCGTGGACAGCCCCGCGTGCGCGAGCTTGTTCTCGATGTGATCGCGGATGTGGATGTCCTCCAACAGGTAGTCGGAGAAATCGCGCTCGTTGAACCAGGTCGACTTCCAGTCGTGGATGTAGCCGACCCGCAGCGACTCGGGATGGACCTTCTGGCCCATGGGCTACCTCCCGTTCCCTTCGGTGGTCAGTTCGATGGTCATGTGGCTCGTGCGCTTGTTGATGCGCGTGGCGCGTCCGAGCGCCCGCGGCCGGTAGCGCTTGATGGTCGGCCCCTCGTCCACGTAGGCGCGGCGGACGGTGAGCTCGTCCGCGCCCAGCTCATGGGCGGACTCCGCATTCGCGATCGCGGAGTTGAGCAGCTTCAGGATGTCGCCCGAGACGGCGCGCGGAGCGTGGAGCAGGATCGCCTGGGCGTGCTCGACGCGCTTGCCGCGGATGTGGTCCATCACGAGGCGGGCCTTGCGCGGCGCGCTGCGCACGTACTTGGCGCGCGCGCGAACGACCACGCCCTCCTCGGGGCGCGGACCCCGCGCGCGGCGGGACGTCCCGGTCGAGGTCTCGGCGGAGCCGCGACGGCGAGCGGGTTGCTTCTCAGCCGCTTCCTCATCGGCATCAGCAGCAGCCGCAGCTTCTTCACTTGCCTCCTGAACCTCAGGGCTTGTCGCAGCCTCGGTTTCGGGCGCCGTGCCCGGCTGGCCGGCGTCGTCGTCGAGCAGCCGCTCGATCAGCTCGGCCTTCGTGCCGCTCTTCGGGAGGCCGCGGGCCTCGAGCTCGGTCTTGAGCTCGTCGACCTTCAGTGACTCCCAGCCGCCCTCCGGCGGCGGGCTCACCTTGTCCGGCGGGGTCATTACCGGACCCTCACCTTGTCGCTGCCCGCGTGGCCGCGGAAGACCCGCGTGGGAGCGAACTCGCCGAGCTTGTGCCCGACCATCGACTCGGAGACGAACACGGGCACGTGCTTGCGGCCGTCGTGGACGGCGATCGTGTGCCCGACCATCTCGGGGAAGATCGTGGACGTCCGCGACCAGGTCTTGACCATGGTCCGGTTGCCCGACTCGTTCATCTGCTCGATGCGAGTCATGAGGCGGTCCTCGACGAACGGGCCCTTCTTGGATGACCTGGACACTTATCGCCTGCCCTTCTTGCCGCGCCGCCGGCCGCGCACGATGTACCGGTCGGACGTCTTCCTCTTCTTGCGCGTGCGGAAGCCGAGCGTCGGCACGCCCCACGGGGTGCGCGGGTGACCGCCCGGCGTGTGGTGCGCCTCGCCGCCGCCGTGCGGGTGGTCGACGGGGTTCATCGCCACGCCGCGCGTCTGCGGGCGCTTCCCACGGTGGCGCGAGCGGCCCGCCTTGCCGAGCTCGACGAGCTCGTGCTCGGCGTTCCCGAGCGCGCCGATCGTGGCGCGGCAGTCGGCCAACACCATGCGCATCTCGCCCGAGGGCAGCCGCAGCGTGGCGTAGCGGCCCTCCTTGGCGACGAGTTGGATGGCCGTGCCTGCGGAGCGGCCCATCTGGCCGCCGCGGCCGGGCGTGAGCTC
The DNA here is from genome assembly GCA_035705985.1 of Thermoleophilaceae bacterium. Classification (GTDB taxonomy): domain Bacteria; phylum Actinomycetota; class Thermoleophilia; order Solirubrobacterales; family Thermoleophilaceae; genus JACVRW01. The sequence continues at coordinate 3,410 of DASSVP010000226.1, read as the reverse complement.
GACGTTGTGGACGGTGGTACCTGTCGGGATGTTCGCGAGCGGCAGCGAGCAGCCGGGCGCGATGTCCGCGGTCGGGCCGGACGAGACCGTGTCGCCCACCTTGATCCGCCCCGGCGCGAGGATGTAGCGCTTCTCGCCGTCGGCGTAGTGCAGGAGCGCGATGTGCGCCGAGCGGTTCGGGTCGTATTCGATGGCGGCGACCCTCGCCGGCACGCCGTCCTTGCGGCGCTTGAAGTCGATCTTGCGGTACTTGCGCTTGGCGCCGCCGCCGCGGTGGCGCGAGGTCACGCGACCGTGCGCGTTGCGCCCGCCGGACTTCGTCAGCCCCTCGGTGAGCGACTTCTCGGGCTCGTTGCCCTTCGTGACGGCCTCGTGCTGGAGGAACGTCGCGAAGCGGCGCCCCGGCGAGGTCGGCTTGTACTTCTTGATGGCCATCTATTCCGTCCCCTGACCCTCGAACAGCTCGATCGAATCCTCCGGATGGAGCGTCACGACCGCCTTCTTCCAGCGGCGGCGCGTACCGCTCGAGAGGCCGCGGCGCTTCGGCTTGGGCTTCACCCAGGCTGTGCGCACGCCGTTGACGCGCACCCCGAAGATCTCCTCGATCGCCTGGCGCACCTGCGTCTTGTTCGCACCCTCGTGCACGCGGAACGTGTACTTGTTGGCCGCGAGCAGCGCGTAGCTCTTCTCGGAGATGACGGGGCGGATGATCACCTGGCGGGCGTTCACTTCGACACCGCCTTCTCGCTGAGGCGCGCGAGCGCGGCCTCGGAGATCGCCAGCCGCCCGTGGCCGATCACGTCCGCGACGCCCACGGCGTCGGCGTGCATGACAGTCACGTCGCGCAGGTTCCGGAACGACTTGACGCAGCTCTCCTCGCCGTCGGTGAGGACGATCAGAACGCTGCCGTCGCCCTCGAACCCGGCGATCGCCTCAGCGGCCGACTTCGTCGACGGCGTGTCGAACTTGGACGGGTCGATGCCCGCGATCGAGCCGCGCTCGGCGTGCACGGACAGGGCGGCGCGCAGCGCGCGCCGGCGCGCCTTGCGGTTCACCTTCACCGTGTAGCCGCGCGGCTTCGGGCCGAACGCCACGCCGCCGCCCTTGCGCTGCGGCGCGGAGAGCGCGCCCACGCGGGCACGGCCGGTGCCCTTCTGCCGCCACGCCTTCGCGCCGGTCATGCTGACCTCCGCGCGGGTCTGGGTCGACGCCGTGCCGCGGCGCTGCGCCGCGAGCTCGGCTCGCACCGTCTCGTGCACGAGCGCGCCGTGGAAGCGCTCGCCGAAGACGGCGTCGTCGAGCGAGAGCGTGCCGGAGCCGCCGCCGATGTACTTGGCGCTCGCCATGCCTACGCGTCGCTCCTGATCTCGACCACGGTGCCCTTGGCGCCCGGCACGGAGCCGCGCACCAGCAGCAGGTTGTCGCGGATGTCCACGACCTCGAGGCCGCGCTGGGTCACGCGCTTGTTGCCCATCTGACCCGGGCCGCGGATGCCCTTGAACACGCGCGCGGGGTCGGCGGAGGCGCCGATCGAGCCGGGGGCGCGCACGTTGTGCGAGCCGTGCGACTTGGGTCCCGAGGCGAAGTTGTGGCGCTTGATCGTGCCCGCGAAGCCCTTGCCCTTCGACCTGCCGGAGACCTTGACGGTCTGGCCCTTCTCGAAGACGGAGCCGACGCTCAGCTCGGCGCCCACCTCCAGCTCCCCGGCCTCGCCGCGGAACTCCGCGAGGTGCTTCAGGTTGCCCACGCCCGCCTTCTTCAGGTGGCCGAGCTTCGGCTTGTTGAGCTTCTTCTCGCGCACCTCGCCGAAGGCCACCTGGATCGCGTCGTAGCCGTCGCGCTCGGCGCGCCGGATGCCGGTCACGAAGCAGGGGCCCGCCTCGATCACGGTCACGCGCTCTACGCGGCCGTCGTCCGGGTCGAAGACCTGGGTCATGCCGATTTTCCGTCCGAGTAGCCCAGCCATGACGTCAGATGAGCTGGATCTGGATGTCGACACCCGCCGGCAGGTGGTCGAGCCGCTGCAGCGAGTCCACCGTCTTCGGGGTGGGCTGCAGGATGTCGATCAGCCGCTTGTGGGTCCGGATCTCGAAGTGCTCGCGCGAGTCCTTGTCCTTGAACGGCGAGCGGATCACGCAGTACACGTTCTTCTCGGTGGGCAGGGGCACGGGCCCGGACACCGACGCTCCGGTACGGGTGGCCGTCTCGACGATCTCCTTGGCAGCCGTCTCGATCGCCGAGTGGTCGTAGGCCTTGAGCCGGATGCGGATCTTGTTCTGCGTGAGTGTTGCCATATGTGTGTGACCTAGGAACAGATTTCGGGGGCGGACGCGTGGATTGCCGTCCGCCCCCGAGAAATTCCGTGTCCTCGAGCGGCTACTCGATGACGGAGGTGACCACCCCCGAGCCGACCGTGCGGCCACCCTCGCGGATGGCGAAGCGCAGGCCCTCATCCATGGCGATGGGCTGGATCAGCTCCACCGTCATCTCAACGTTGTCGCCCGGCATGACCATCTCGGTGCCCTCGGGCAGGTTCGCCACGCCGGTCACGTCGGTCGTCCGGAAGTAGAACTGCGGCCGGTAGCCGTTGAAGAACGGGGTGTGACGGCCACCCTCCTCCTTCTTCAGCACGTACACCTGGGCCGTGAACTTCGTGTGCGGGGTGATCGAGCCCGGCTTGCAGAGCACCTGCCCGCGCTCGATGTCCTCGCGGTTGACGCCTCGCAGGAGGCAGCCGACGTTGTCGCCCGCCTGGCCCTCGTCGAGGATCTTGCGGAACATCTCGACACCCGTGACGACCGTCGAAGCGGTCTTCTCGTGGATGCCCACGATCTCCACCGTGTCGCCCGTGTTCACCACGCCCTGCTCGATGCGGCCGGTCGCGACGGTCCCGCGGCCCGTGATCGAGAAGACGTCCTCGACCGGCATCAGGAACGGGCGGTCGAGCGGACGCTCGGGCTGCGGGATGTACGAGTCGAGCGCCTCGGCGAGCTCGACGATCTTCGCCTTGGCGTCCTCGTCACCCTCGAGCGCCTTCAGCGCCGAGCCGGTGATGAAGGGGATGTCGTCGCCCGGGAAGTCGTACTCGGAGAGCAGGTCGCGGACCTCGACCTCGACGAGCTCGAGGAGCTCGGGGTCGTCGACCTGATCGGTCTTGTTCATGAACACGACCACGTACGGCACGTTCACCTGGCGGGCGAGCAGGATGTGCTCACGCGTCTGGGGCATGGGGCCGTCCGCCGCCGAGACCACGAGGATCGCGCCGTCCATCTGCGCGGCACCCGTGATCATGTTCTTGACGTAGTCGGCGTGGCCCGGACAGTCGACGTGGGCGTAGTGACGCGTGGCCGACTCGTACTCGACGTGGGCGGCGGCGATCGTGACGGTCTTGGTCGCGTCGCGGTCGATAC
>DASSVP010000225.1:0-3696 GCA_035705985.1 Thermoleophilaceae bacterium | reverse complement strand
GACCTCGCCCTTCGCCTCGACGGTGATCTTCTGGCTGAGGTCGCCGCGCGCCACCGCCTGAGCCACGTGGGAGATGTTCCGGACCTGGTCGGTCAGGTTCGACGCCATGCCGTTCACGGACTCCGTGAGGTCGCGCCACGTTCCCGACACGCCCTTCACCTCGGCCTGCCCGCCGAGCTTGCCCTCGGTACCGACCTCGCGGGCCACTCGCGTGACCTCGTCCGCGAAGGACGAGAGCTGGTCGACCATCGTGTTCACGGTCGTGCCGATGCGCAGGAACTCACCCTTGACCGGCTGGCCCTCGATGGTGAGGGCCATCTTGCGGTCGAGGTCGCCGTCCGCGACCGCCTCGAGCACCGAGGCGACCTCGGTGGTCGGACGGACGAGGTCGTCGATCAGGGCGTTCAGCGACTCGACGCTCGAGTCCCAGCCGCCGCCGGCGGACCCGAGCGAGGCGCGCTGGTCCATGCGGCCCTCGCGGCCGATGACGCGGCGCATGCGCCCGAGCTCCTTCTCCATGCGGGAGTTCATGGTCACCAGCTCGTTGTAGGCGGTCGCGATCTCGCCCACGAGGCCGCGCCGCCGGCGCGACAGCCGCCGCGAGAAGTCGCCGTCGCGGGCCGCGACGAGCGCCTCGAGGATCTCCTCGAGGACCGCCTGCTCGACCCCGGAGCCGTTCGGCGAGGAGGGCTGTGAGGTGGCGTTTCGCTCCGCTCCGTTCGCCTTGGCGGGCGTCGCGCGCCGCGCGGCGGACTGAGCGGACTTGGTAGCGGCCAACCTTCCTCCTCGGACCAGTGATTCGGTTGTGGTCCGGGGGCCAGTCCAGACCAGTGGTTTTCGGCGCCTGGAAGGAAACCACCCGCGGCGCACCAGCGCAACCGAGCGGTGGACGGATGAACGGCAGCTCCCAGAGGGTCCACCCCAAGCGAACTGGCGCATGGATTGGGTGCTGTAGGCCCAATCCATGCGCCACCCGGCCGGGGCTGCGGGCTCATCAATGCCGTCGGTCGCCGCGATATACGCTGCCGCCATGGACTACGAGCACGTCATCTGGGAGCTCGGCGGCGGGGTCGGGCGCGTGACCCTCAACCGGCCGGGCTCGCTGAACGCCTGGCACGAGGACTTCGGCCGCGAGCTGAAGCAGGTGATCACCGGCGATGCGGCCGAGGACTCGGTCCGCGCAGTTCTGATCACCGGCGCCGGGCGCGGCTTCTCCTCGGGCGCGGACCTGAAGTCGGGGTTCGAGCCGGACCCCGACGACGGCATGCCGAACATCCGCAAGGAGCTCCACGAGCTCTACCACCCGATCATCGCCGGCGTGCGGAGGCTCGAGAAGCCGGTCGTGGCCGCCGTGAATGGGCCCGCGGTGGGCATCGGCGCCTCGCTCGCCTTCGCCTGCGACCTCGTCCTTGCCGCGGAGTCCGCCTACTTCGGCCTCGCCTTCGTGAACATCGGGCTCATGCCGGACGGCGGCTCGACCCTGTTCGTGCCCACCGCCGTGGGCAAGGCGCGGGCGTTCCAGATGGCGCTGCTCGGCGAGCGGATCCCCGCCGAGCGGGCGCTCGAGTGGGGCCTCGTGAACTACGTGCACCCCGACGATGAGCTGATCAACGAGGCGAACACGCTCGTCGAGAAGCTCGCCGCGGGCCCCACGCGCTCGTACGCGAGCTCCAAGCAGGCGCTCAACAGGATGCTGTACCCGGACCTCGACGGGCAGCTCGACCTGGAGGCGGAGCTGCAGCACGCGCTCGCGCGGACGAGCGACTTCCAGGAGGGCGTCACGGCCTTCGTCGAGAAGCGCGACCCCGCCTTCCAGGGCGCCTGAGTGCCATAGGGCACGAAGTAGATGCCGTCAGAGGGCCGGAGATATGATCCCGCGGCCTTGCCCGTCGGCATGCCTAGACGCCTGTTGCTCGCCGCCCTTGCAGCGGCTGTTTTTGCGTCCCTGATCGGGGCTCCGTCGGCCTTCGCGGACGCGCTCACGCCCGAATCGGGCGGCTCGCAGAACGCCGACGACATCGACACGCTCTACAAGCTCACGTTCTACATCGGGATCGTGGTCTTCCTGCTGGTCTGGGGCACGCTGATCTGGTCGCTCGTCCGCCACCGCGCCCGCCGCGGCGGCACCGCCGACCAGATCCGGGGCAACACGCCGCTCGAGATCGGCTGGACCGTTGGCGCGGCGTCGATCCTCGTGGTGCTGACGGTCGTGACGTTCATCTACCTCGACGACATCGAGAGCCCGCCCGCGTCCGGCCCGAACGGGCTGAGCGCGTCGAGCAGCCAGTTCGCGACGGTCGACCAGCCCGACCCGCCCGGCGACGGCGGCCCCGTGCTGCGGATCCGCGTGAACGGCCAGCAGTACATCTGGCGCTACGTGTATCCCGGCGAGGGGCAGCTCTTCAGCTACCAGGAGATGGTGGTGCCTACGGACACCACGGTCGTGCTCGAGATCGAGGCCTCGGACGTGATCCACTCGTGGTGGATCCCCAAGCTCGGCCCGAAGATGGACGCCGTCCCGGGCCACGTGAACGAGACCTGGTTCAAGATCCCCGCCGACCAGGCCGGCACCGAGTTCCGCGGGCAGTGCGCCGAGCTCTGCGGACCGAACCACGCTGACATGCGCGCGTCGGTCCGGGCGGTGGAGCCGGACGAGTTCGAGGCCTGGGCGCGCGACAAGCGCGAGGAGATTCAGGCCGCCGGTGAGGCGGTAGCCGAGCAGCGCGAGGCGCGCGATCCAGAGGCGCAGACCGAGGGGAACTAGTGGAAGCCGGAACCGCAACACGTGAGCAGCCCACCATCGCGCGACCCGAGATCGTCATGCACGGGCTGCGCGACCCGCAGCGTGGCTGGCTCAAGTGGCTCACCACCACCGACCACAAGAAGATCGGGATCCTCTACCTGTTCGCGACCTTCCTCTTCTTCATCCTGGGAGGCGTCGAGGCGCTGATCATGCGCCTCCAGCTGGCCCAATCGAGCAACACGCTGGTCAGCCCCGAGACCTACAACGGGCTCGTGACGATGCACGGCACGACGATGGTGTTCCTCTTCGTCGTCCCAGTGCTCGCCGGCTTCGGCAACTACTTCGTGCCGCTCATGATCGGCGCGCGCGACATGGCGTTCCCGAAGCTGAACGCGCTGTCCTTCTGGCTGCTCCTATTCGGCGGCGTCGCCTTCTACGCAAGCATCTTCTTCGAGCCGCCGCAGGCCGGCTGGACGATGTACCCGCCGCTGTCCGACGACGCGTTCACGGGAGGCGGAGGCGTGGACGCCTGGATCTTCCTGATCCACCTCACGGGGCTCAGCTCGATCCTCGGCGCGATCAACTTCATCGCGACGATCCACAACATGCGCACCCGCGGCATGGGCTGGGGACGCATGCCGCTGTTCATCTGGACGATCCTCGTGTACAGCTACCTGCTCGTCGCCGCGCTGCCGTCGGTCGCCGCCGGCGTGACGATGCTGCTGACCGACCGCCACTTCGGCACCGGCTTCTTCGACCCGGCCGCCGGCGGCGATCCCCTGCTCTGGCAGCACCTCTTCTGGTTCTTCGGGCACCCCGAGGTCTACATCATGATCCTGCCGGTCTTCGGGATGATCTCGGAGATCCTGCCGGTGTTCGCCCGCAAGCCGATCTTCGGCTACAAGGCGATCGCGGCGTCCACGGTGGCGATCGCGTTCCTCGGCCTGCTGGTG
>DASSVP010000224.1:0-12904 GCA_035705985.1 Thermoleophilaceae bacterium | reverse complement strand
CGGCGGTCGGCTCGCGCCGCCCGGAGCGGCGCAGCGCGGCGCCGAGGGCGGCGGAGGGACGAGAATCCGCCCGTGCCCGTCCCGCGTATGTTCGACACGACACGGCCATGAGAGAGGCGCGCCAACACGACGGCCGCACCGCCCTCGAGGACAGAGTCGCCGAGGCGTTCTGGCTGCGAGAGCCGGGTTGCGGTGAGATCCGGGCGGTCGGACTCCCCGACCCCGGGCCCGGCGACGTCGTCGTCCGCACCGTGCGGTCGGGGATCAGCCGGGGCACCGAGACGCTCGTGTTTCGCGGCGCCGTGCCCGCGGACCAACGCGCGAGGATGCGGGCGCCGTTCCAGGAAGGCGACTTCCCCGGGCCGGTCAAGTACGGCTACCTCAACGTCGGCGCCGTGGAGGAGGGGCCCGCCGAGCTGCGCGGACGCACGGTGTTCTGCCTGTATCCACACCAGACCGCCTACGTCGTGCCCGCCGGCGCCGTCTCGGTCGTGCCCGAGGACGTCCCGCCCGCCCGCGCCGTGCTCGCCGGCACCGTCGAGACGGCCGTCAACGCGGTGTGGGACGCCGCTCCGGCGGTCGGCGACCGGGTCGCGGTCGTGGGGGCGGGGATGGTGGGGTGCTGCGCCGCCCGGCTCCTGCAGCGGCATCCGGCCGTGTGCGTCACCCTCGTGGACGTCGATCCCGGCCGCGCCGGGGTGGCCGCGGCTCTCGGCGTCGACTTCGCTCTCCCGGACGACGCCCCGGAAGGCGTCGACCTGGTCGTGCACGCGAGCTCGACGTCCGCGGGACTCCAGCGCTCGCTCGAGCTGCTCGCCCCCGAGGGCACGGTCGTCGACCTGAGCTGGTACGGCGACGAGGAGGTGCGCCTCTCGCTCGGCGGCGCGTTCCATTCCCGCCGCCTCACCATCCGGTCGAGTCAGGTCGGCGCCGTTTCCCCGGCCCGCGCCTCGCGCCGCACCGCGGCGGACCGGCTGGCGCTCTCGCTCGAGCTGCTCCGCGACCCCGCGTTCGACGCACTGCTCACGGGCGAGTCGCGCTTCGACGAGCTGCCCGACGTGATGGCCCGCCTGGCCGCCGGCAGCCTGCCCGCGCTCTGTCACACGATCACGTACCGGGAGCGATAGAGCGTGTTCGGCCTGACCGTCCGCGATCACATGATGGTCGCCCACAGCCTGCAGGGGGAAGCCTTCGGCCCGGCTCGGAGACTCCACGGCGCGACCTACGTCGTCGAGGCCACCTTCCGGCGGGCGGAGCTCGACGCCGACGGCGTCGTCGTCGACATCGGCCGGGCCGCCGAGGCGCTGCGGGCGGTGCTCGCGGAGCTCGACTACCGGAACCTCGACGACGAGCCGAGCCTCGCCGGCGTGAACACGACGACCGAGGCGCTCGCCCGCCTGGTCGCGGACCGGCTCGCGGAACGCGCGCACGCAGGGGCGCTCGGCGACGGCGGCCGCGAGCTCGACGGGCTCCTCGTCACGCTGCACGAGTCCCCCGTCGCCTCCGCGTCCTACGAGCTTGCGCTGTGACCGACGTCCACTTCGTCGTCCCCGCAGGCATCGACGACCCGGCCCGGCCGAGTGGAGGCAACGCCTACGACCGCCGGGTCTGCAGAGGTCTCGCCGCCGCGGGCTGGACGGTGCACGTGCACGAGATTCCCGGCTCGTGGCCGCGGCCCGACAGGAGCTCGCTCGACGCACTCGCCGCCGCCGTCGAGGCGATTCCCGACGCAGCGGTCGTCCTGCTCGACGGGCTCGTCGCTTCTCCGTCGCCCGAGGCGCTGGTTCCCCAGGCGGCGCGGCTGCGGCTCGTCGTTCTGCTGCACATGCCGCTCGGCGCCGCTGCGGCGGCTCGCGACGACCGGGCGCGGGAGGGCGCCGTGCTCTCGGCCGCCGCAGCGGTGATCACCACCAGCGCCTGGGCCCGGCGCTCGGTCCTGGAGCTCTACGCGCTGCCGGGCGACCGCGTCCACGTCGCCGAGCCCGGAGTCGATCCCGCCGAGCTCGCGCCGGGGACGCCGGACGCCGGCGCTCTCCTGTCGGTCGCCGCGGTGACCCCGGGGAAGGGCCACGACGTGCTGCTCGACGCGCTCGCGCCGCTCACGAGCTTCCGCTGGCACTGCCGGTGCGTCGGGAGCCTCGAGCGAGACCCCGCCTTCGTCGCACGCCTGCGCCGCCGCCTCCTCGACGGCGGGATGGACGGTCGGGTGCGCTTCTCCGGGGCGCAGGCCGCAGCCGACCTCGCGCGCAGCTACGCGGCGGCCGACGTGCTCGTGCTCCCGTCGCGCGCGGAGACGTACGGGATGGTCGTGGCCGAGGCGCTCGCCTGCGGCCTGCCGGTCGTCGCCGCCGAGGTCGGCGGCGTGCCGGAGGCGCTCGGCCATGGGGCCGACGGCACCAGGCCCGGCCTGCTCGTCCCGCCCGACGATCCGGCTGCGCTTCGCGACGCGCTCCGGAGCTGGCTCGAGGACGCAGGCCTGCGCCGCCGACTGCGCCGGGCGGCGCGCGAGCGGCGCGCGTCCCTGCCCGAGTGGTCGAAGACCGCCTCGGCCGTCGCCGGCGTCCTGGTGGAGGCATCACGATGACCGTCGAGACGATCCGCGTCGCCCCGGATTGGCTCGATCTCCGTGAAGCGGCCGACGCAAGGGCCCGGGCGCGGGAGCCGGTCGAACACCTGCGCCGCCGCGTCGCGCCCGACGGTCCCTGGTCGATCCACGACCTTGCCTGCGGCAGCGGCGCGATGGGCCGGTGGCTCGCGCCGCTCTTGCCGGGGCCGCAGCGCTGGATCCTCCACGACCGCGATCCGGACCTGCTCGCGCTGGCCGCCGCCGGAGCCCCGGGTCCTGCCCTCGACGGGGCCGCGGTCACGATCGAGACCCGGCTGTCCGACGTCACGCAGCTCGGGCCGGGCGACCTCTCGGGGGCGACGCTCGTCACGGCGTCCGCGCTGCTCGACCTGCTGACGTGGGAGGAGCTGACCAGGCTGATCGAAGCCACCGCCGGAGCCGGGTGCCCGGTGCTGATCTCGCTTTCGGTCACGGGCCGCGTGCAGCTGCTTCCGGCGGATCCGCTCGACGCCCGGGTCGCAGCCGCATTCGACGCGCACCAGCGCCGCCTGACTCAACGAGGACGGTTGCTCGGCCCGGACGCCGTGGAAGCCGCGGTGGACGGCTTTCGCCGCCTGGGAGCCGAGGTCATGGTGCGGCCGAGCCCGTGGCGGCTCGGCGCCCTCGAGAGCGAGCTGGCCGCCGAGTGGCTCGACGGCTGGGTCGATGCCGCGTGCGAGCAGGAGCCCACCTTGCGTCCCGACGCCGACGCCTATCGCCGCCGACGTCTGCGGGAAGCGGCGGCCGGCGCCCTTGCCGTGACCGTCGGGCACGCCGACCTTCTGGTGCTGCCGTGACGTTCAGGACCGAGAGCCGCCTGACGATCGCCGGCAGCGTCGCCGACGTGTGGGCGTATCTCTCCGACGTCGGGCGGTGGCCGGAATGGGCGCCCACGGTGCTCGAGGCCTGGATTCGCGACGGGGCTCCGTTCGGGGCCGGCGCACGGGTCGAGCAGCGGGCGAAGGGGATATTCGGCTCCAGTCGCCGGCGGAGCCAGGAGGTGACCCTCGCCGAGACACCCCGCCGCATGGCGTTCGCCGGGCCGCTGGGCACCTCCTCGGCGCGCTGGGGGATGGAGCTCGAGTCGCTGGCCGAGGACCGGACCGACGCGGAGATGTGGATCGAGGTCGACCTCGAGGGCCCGATGCGCGCGATCCCGAGCGGCATGCTCCAACGCAGGATCCAACGGGTGAGCGATCTCGAGATGACGTTGATCAAGGCGGCTGTGGAGTCCGCCACGCCATGAGCCAGACCGAACGCCCGCAGGAGCGCCTGATCGCCACCTACCGCAGGAAGGCGAAGCACTACAACGTCACCTCGCGGCTCTATCCCGCGCCCGGCTATCCGCAGCAGACGTTCCGCCTGCGGGCCGTGCGAGAGCTCGGCCTTCGACCCGGCGACACGGTGGTCGACGTCGCCTGCGGCACCGGTCAGAACTTCCCGCTGATCGAGGAGGCGATCGGTCCCGAGGGCCGGATCGTCGGTGTCGACCTGACCGATGCGATGCTCGCCCAGGCCCGGCAACGGATCGAGACCAACGGCTGGAGCAATGTCACCCTCGTGCAGGCCGACGCCGCCGAGTTCGAGTTCCCGGCCGAGGTCGACGGGATCCTGTCCACCTACGCCCTGACGCAGGTGCCCGAATGCGGAGAGGTCGTCGCCCGCGGCGCGCGGGCTCTCGTGGCCGGCGGACGCTGGGTCGTGCTGGATCTCAAGGCGCCGCACAGGACGCCGCGGTGGCTCGTGCAGCTCGGGATCGCAACCGTGCGCCCGTTCGCCTCCCTCGACTACTGGCTGGCGCGCCGTCCGTGGGAGGAGATCCGGGCGGCGATGCAGGAGGAGCTGGCCGATCTCTCCTGGGCCGAGCTGTTCCTCGGGACGGCGTTCCTCGCCGTCGGGGCGAAGGCACGAATCCGCTGATGGACGCGACGCGTACTTCGACACATGACGGCGGAAGTGCTGCCGTGAGAAGCGTCCGCAGGTGGGCCGGCCCGGCGTTCGCGGCGGTCGTGCTCACGGTCGTGCTCTGGCGCCTCGGCACGGGTCCGTTCCTTGACGGCCTCGGGGCGGTCGACGGCCGCGCCCTGCCGGCGGCCGCGGTCCTCGTGCTCGTCGCGACTCTCTGCTCCGCGTGGCGGTGGGCGATCGTGGCCCGCGGCCTCGGCGTCCGCCTCGGCTTCCCCGCCGCCGTCGCGGCCTACTACCGGGCGGTGTTCCTCAACCTCACGCTTCCGGGCGGAGTCGCCGGCGACGTCCACCGCGGCATCGATCACGGCCGCGAGGTGCACGAGGTCGGCCGCGCCCTGAGGGCCGTGGTCTGGGAGCGCGCGGCCGGCCAGGTCGTACAGGTCGTGCTGGCGATCGCCGTCCTGCTGGTCTTGCCGTCCCCCGTTCGCTCGTCGATGCCGTTCGTCGCGGTCGCGGCGGTCGCCATCGCCGTCGGCATCGTCTTCGCGGTGCGGGCGCGGACCGGGCGCAGCGGTTCCCGGTGGACGCGGCTGCGGAATGCGGTGGTGGCCGACGTACGCGAGGGAGTGCTGCGCCGGAACGCGCTGCCGGCGGTCGTGCTGACGTCGACGGTGGTCGCCCTCGCCCACGCGGGTACGTTCCTCATCGCCGCGCGGTCGGCGGGCGTGACCGTTCCGGTCTCGCGGCTCCTGCCGCTCGCGTCGCTCGGCCTGCTGGCGATGGTGCTGCCGAGCGTCGCCGGCTGGGGGCCGCGCGAGGGGGCGACCGCCTGGGTGTTCTCCGCGGCAGGCCTCGGCGCGGATCGCGGAGCGGCGACCGCCGTCGCCTACGGCGTCCTGGTGCTCGCCGCCAGCCTTCCCGGCGCGGTCGTGCTCGTCGTCGGGTTGCTTCCCCGCCGGCGGGCGACGAGATCGCGGGAACGGGGGCGGGTCGTCTTCCGACCGGAAGGAGCCACGGATGCGTGAGCGCCCGTACACACTGCTCTCCTGCTGCGTCTCGATCGACGGCTACATCGGCAACGCCGCCTCGCGGCTGCTCCTCTCCAACGACGCCGATTTCGACCGGGTGGATGCCGTCCGCGCCTCCTGCGACGCGATTCTCGTGGGAGCGACGACGGTGCGACTGGACAACCCCAGGCTGCTCGTCCGCTCGGACGCCCGGCGCGAGCAGCGCGCGGCGCGGGGCCTCCCGGAATCCCCGATCAAGGTGACGGTGACGCGGCAGGCCGACCTCGACGCTCGCGCCGACTTCTTCAAGGTCGGAGACACCGAGAAGATCGTCTACTGCGCCAGCCCGTGGGCGGCAGACGCGCGTGACCGTCTCGGCCCGGTCGCGACCGTGGTCGACGCCGGCAGCAACGTGGAGATGCGAACGCTCAGCACCGATCTGGCGGCGCGTGGCGTCGACCGGCTGATGGTCGAGGGAGGCGGCACGGTCCACACGCAATTCCTCACCGAGGACATCGTCGACGAGCTGCAGCTGACGGTTGCTCCGGTCTTCGTCGGCGACTCCGAGGCGCCCCGGTTCGTGCGCGACGGCATCTTCCCCTGGAATCCCGCCCGCCGGGCGGAGCTCGTGGACGTTCAGAAGCTCGGCGACGTCGTGCTCCTCCGCTACGCGCTCTCGTCGAGGTTCCAGGAGCGATGAGCGAGGAGCCGATGCTGATCCGGCTGCCGACGGCGACGATCCGCACCCAGGTCGAGGTGCCCCTGCGGTTCGCCGACGGCTACACGACGGACGCCCGGGTGTTCAGCTTCGACGGGCTCGTCGACGACCGGGAGCACCTTGCGTTCGCGCTCGGCGACTGCACCACCCCGCATCCCGCGGACGGGAGCCACGTGCCTCTGATCCGCCCGCACAGCGAGTGCCTCACCGGCGACGTGTTCGGGAGTGAGCGGTGTGACTGCGGCCCCCAGCTGCGCGAGGCCGTCGACCGCATCGCCGAGGCCGGCGGCTACCTCCTCTACCTCCGGCAGGAGGGGCGCGGCATCGGGCTCTACTCGAAGCTCGAGGCGTACGCCCTGCAGGACGGCGGGATCGACACCTACGACGCGAACCTGGCGCTGGGTCACGGGGAGGACGAGCGCAGCTACGTCGCCGCGGCCCAGATCCTCCACGCGCTCGGTGCGTCCCGGATCGCGCTTCTCAGCAACAACCCCGACAAGGCGCGGCAGCTCCGCTCGTGCGGCGTGACCGTCGTCGAGCAGGTGCCGACCGGCGTCTACGTGTCCGAGGCGAACCACCGCTACCTGGAGACGAAGGCGCGCCGGGGCGGGCACGCGCTCGAGCTCCCGAGCGTGCTCGGGCCTCGGTCGAACGCGGCGCGCCTGCGGTAGGAACCGGCTCCTCGAGGAGCGGTCCTCGGTCAGGGTGCGGAGATGAGCCTCGGCCGCTACCTGATCGGCGTCGCCTCGCTGCTGTGCGTGCTCGGGGCGCCGGGTGTCGGCGCTCTTGCCGCACGGCGCCACCTGCTTCCCCGGTGGTCCGGCGGTCCCGCCCGGCTGGCCGAGATCGTCCTGGGATGCGGGCTGCTGGTCGGGATCATGGAGGTGCTCGGGACGATGGGGCAGTTCAGGCTGGTACCGCTCGTCGTGGGCTCGATCGCCGTCGGCGCGGCGCTGAGGCTCGGGCTCACTCGGCGTTCCGGTGCACCGGTCGTCCGTCCCGACGCGGCCCCGCCCCGGATTGTCGCAGCGGACGCCGTACTCGGCCTCCTTTCGGTGGCCGGTGTGGTTGTCGTGCTGCTCCAGTGGACCACGCCCAGCCTCCGGTCCTTCGAGCACGGGATCACCGGCGCCGACTCGCTCGCGTACCACCTGCCGCACGCGGCTTTCTATGCCCAGACGGGCCACACCGCGGCGATCCCGTACACCGATTTCGACTACCTGACCGGGCTGTACCCGGCCACGTCGGAGCTGTTCCACGCACTCGGGATCGTGCTCATGGGCAGCGACGTGCTCTCGCCGGGGATCAACCTCGTCTGGCTCGGGCTCACGTTGCTCGCGGCCTGGTGTATCGGCTCGGTCCGGGGATCGGGTTTCACGTCGATGCTCGCGGCGGCGCTCGTCATGGCGACGCCGATGATGGTGGACAGCAATGCCGGAACCGCCGACAACGATCTGCTCGGCGTGTTCCTCGTCACGGCGGCCCTGGCTCTGTGGATGCACACGGCAGACACGGCCACGACAGACATGCGGGCGTATCGCGGCGGCAGCGTCATCGCCGCCGTCGCGGCCGGGCTCGCTCTGTCGGTGAAGCTGAACCTCGTGGCCCCGGTGGGCGCAGTCACGCTCGCCGCGATCGCGCTGGCCCCGAGCGGCTGGCGCCGGAGGGCTACCGGATGGTGGCTCGGCGGACTGGTCCTCGCCGGCGGCTACTGGTATGCGCGCAACCTCGTCGCGCTCGGCAACCCGCTCCCGTGGTTCAGCTTCGGCGTACTGCCGACGCCCCGGCCGCCGCCGCTGCAGCACGGCAACAACTACTCCCTGGTCGACTACGTCACGTCTCCCGGAATCCTCGGCCACTGGCTGATTCCGGCGTTGAGCGCGAACCTCGGTCCCTGGTGGCCGGCGCTCGTCGCGACTGCCGTGGTGGGCCCTCTCGCGTGCCTCGTCGCCAGGCGCGACCGAGTGGTCGCGGCGGCCGCCCTGATCGGCCTGGCCTCCCTGGTTGCCTATCCGTTGACCCCGCTCACGGCGTGCGGGCCCTGGGGACATCCCTACTGCATCAGGCTCAACATGCGGTACGGGGCTTCCGCCCTGACGTTGGTGCTCGCGGTCACGCCACTGGCTCTGCTGTTCAGGAGCCGGCTCGGCCGCTCGGCGGCGGCGGTCGGCTTGATGGCGCTGCTCGTGGCCACGATCGGCCTGCGGCGCCCGTGGACGAACACCGGCCTGGGGGAAGCGGCCGGCGCAGCGTCGCTCGTCCTCGTCGTCGCGGCAGTCGCCGTCCTCAGGCCGTGGTCGCTCCCGCTACGGCGCCCGCTCGTCCGTGCCGTCGCCGCGACACTCGTTCTCTCGCTCGTGCTCGCCGGGGTTGCACTGGGCTACTCGGGCACCCGGGACTACCTGAGGCACCGCTATACCGCCAGGTACGGGCCGTCCGCCATCTACGAGGTCTGGCGCTGGGCTCGGCGCCTGCACAAGACGCGAATCGCCGTGGTCGGCACACTCGCCGTGTTCTTCGGCTACCCGATCTGGGGCATCGACGACTCCAATCGCGTCGTGTACATGGGCCGGCGCGGTCCCCACGGCTCGTTCCGACCCATCACCAGCTGTCGGGCCTGGCGCACGGCGCTGAACCGGGGCCACTATCGGTACGCGGTCACCACCGCCAACCGGATCTTCTTCACGACCGAGCTGGTGCCGTCGCCGGAGCTCGACTGGACCCGCAGCGACCCCTCGGCGAAGCTCTTGCACGCCCCGAATCGATCGGTTCAGATCTTCCGGCTCACCGGGCCGCTCCACCCGGGTCGCTGCTGAGAGCTCTCAGTGGTCGAACGCGTTCAAGAAGCGGTCACGGAAGGCGCTCATGAGCCAGACCGGCGCGGTCGAGCTCGGCAGCATCCCGTTCGTCCAGCCCCAGCCGGAGAGCCTGCGGATCACCTTCGGGTCGTGGGCGATGATCGTCGTCGGAACCTCGTGATTCGCCTGCGCGATGACCCGCGAGGGCTGGTGGTCGCCCAGGACGATGAGCACGGTGCTCTTGTTGCCGTAGCGGTCGACGAACGAGTACAGCGCACGGAGCGCGTATTCGATCGACTGCGCGTAGCCCTGCTGGGGGTCGGTGAGGCCGGCCCGGTCCATCGGCACGCGGTTGAAGATCCAGCCGTTGCCCAGCCGCTTCCAGGAGACGAGGGGCGGAATGCGGGTCCAGGGCTCGTGGCTCGACGAGAGGTCGATCTCCGAGAAGATCGGAGGGCGTTTCCGCTTTGCCAGCTCGTCCTTCTGCAAGACCTCGAGCGCGTACTGGTCGGGCATCGTGGAGAAGCCGAACCTCGGGCCCCGGTAGACGATGTTTCCGCGCTCGTAGATCTTCGTGTAGTGGTAGAAGGACCGCCCCTCCGGCCAGGCGCCGTGCGTCGTCGGCACGTCGGCGACCGTCCTCCAGCCGGCGCGCCGGAACGCAGCGGCGAGGGTGAGCCGATTGCTGGCGATCAGCGCGGAGTAACGCCCGGGAGTGTCGACCCAGACGCCGGACTGCAGCGTGGAGTGCGCGAGCCAACTGCCTCCGCCGTATGTCGACGAAGTGAGCCAGCCGCTGCGCGAGGAGAAGCCGTCGGCGTGGAGCTCCTGGGCGCCGGCGCTGACGACCTCGTCGACGGCAGGCGAGAACGACGTTCCCTGCACCGCCATCTGTCCGTAGCTCTCGACGAACACGAGCAGCACGTCCTTGCCGCGCAATCCCTTGAGGAGCCGGCCCGGAGGAGTGTTGCGGTACGGATCCTTGCGTGCGAGGGCGCTCCTGAAGCGCGCCTCGGAACGGAGGTCGGCCCGCACTGCGCGCACCTCGCCGACGGCGAGCCGCGCGGCGCTCGTCGACGCGATCCCGGTGCCGGAGACCTGCACGCCGAGCACCCAGCAGAGCGCCCACACGGCGGTGAGAGCCCCCACCATCTGCAGCGAGCGCCTGGGACGGCGGGCCGCCACCCGGGTCAACCGGCCCAGGGCCAGAGCCGGGACGACGAGTGCCGCGAGGCCGATCAGCGTCGCAGCCGCGACCGCGAGATCGGCGTCGCGGTTGCCGAACGTGTCGCGCACCGTTGTGACGCCGACGGAGAGGTAGCTCCAGTCCTCGACCGGGTTGAAGGACCGGTTGAAGGCGACGAAGAAGCCGAGGTCGAAGACCTTGATCAGAACGATTGCGCCGAGCACCGGCCCGGCCAGCCACGACACGAGCCGCCGTGCACGAGCCGGCAGAGCGAGGGCCAGACCGAGGACGGCGAGTCCCTCGAGCGGGAGCCGCACGAAGGAGTCCGCCGTGAATTGCCACGGCCGGATCGGGAACACGAGAGCGAACCAGACCACGGCCAGGGCGAGCAGCGTGAGCGCCGCGTCCTCGAGCGGCCGCCGGGGGACGCGGGCTGCTGCGAGGCGGGTACGCGGATGGTCACGGTGTCGCCACAGCCACCAGACGTCGCGCCCGAACGACTCGGCGAGCAGGGCGAGGGCGACGGCGAGGAGAATCCGGGTCACCGTCGTGGGCACGACTCCGCTGGCCCCGATCACGAGCGCGATGCCCTGCGAGGCCGTCACCGTCTTGCGCCAGTCGCGCCGCGGCAGCTGCGCCCGCAGCCAGGGGAGTGCCCACCCCGCCGCGTGGAACGCATAGCGCGCGAGGCCGATCGCGAGCACCCACGCGCCGGCCGTCGGGGCGACGTCCACGCTGAGCGCGAGGATCAGGAACGCGTCGACCTCGCCGTCGAGCTTCGCGCCGAGCGCCGACTCGGTCCGGGTGCGTCGCGCGACCCAGCCGTCGACGAAGTCGAGCGCGAGCGCGACGGACGCGAGCGCCGCGAGCGTCCCCACCGCCGGATCTCGCGCGAACGAGGCCGCCGTGAGGGCGGCGACACCCACCGCGAGCGTCCCGCGGAGCAGTGTCACCCATCCCGCCGGGCCGAGCCTCGCCGCCGGGTCGCGCCAGAGACCCCGCGCGAGCGCCACGTTCAGCGTCAGGCCGCCGGCGACACCGACGAGCCAGCCGGGGCCGCCGAGACCGACCGTCCGGCCGAGCACGGCCAGGAGCAGGAGCGTCCCGCCGAGCCCGGCCAGCGGACCGAGCTGGTTGCCGAGATCGGCCGACGGGCTCCGGCCCGCAAGCAGCGTTGCTCCCCGCTCGAGCATCCGGTGGAGATTACGGTGCATGGCTTGCATCGGTTTGCGGTGAGATCGTGAGCGCCGGAGCGCGGCGCACGCTCGTCGAGGCGCTACGCCGTGCCCAGGAGGCCGCCTTCGGGCCCGGCGAATACATCGAGCAGGAGAGCTTCGTGCCCGCGTCGCAGATCCGTGCACTCGCGGACCGGGCGGGAATTGGGGCCGGCGTCTCCGTCCTCGATCTGTGCTGCGGCGTCGCGGGGCCCGGCCGGTTCCTCGTGCGCGAGCTCGGCTGCGACTACCTCGGGGTGGACGCGAGCGCAGGCGCGATCGCCCTCGCCCGCGAGCGCGCCGGTGACCTGCCCTGCCGCTTCCTGGTCGGGGAGATCCCGCCGCTCACGCCCGGCACGTTCGACGTCGTGCTCCTCCTCGAGACGCTCCTTGCGTTCCGCGACAAGCGGCCGCTGCTGGAGGAGGTCTCGCGCGCGCTTCCGGGCGGCGGACGGTTCGCGTTCACGCTGGAGGAGGGCGCGCCGCTGACCGAGGCGGAGCGGGCACGCATGCCCGGCGCCGACACCGTCTGGCTCACGCCGCTCGACGAGCTGCACGAGCTGCTGGCCCGGGCGGGTCTCGCCGTCCGCTGGGAAGAGGACTGGAGCGGCTCGCACCGAGCCGTCGCCGAGTCGCTGGCCGAGGGGTACGCCGCCGATGCGACCTCGATCGCGTCGCGAATCGGGCGTCGGGCCCTGGACGAGCTTCTGGCGGCGCATCGGCTGTGGAGCGAGTGGCTCCGAACCGGCCGGGTGCGCAAGTTCGCCCTCGTCGCGGAACGCCCCGCCGAGGGCTGACAGGCCGAGGGCCGCGCCGGCTTGCGCGGCCCTCGGTGGGGAGGCGGGCTGATGCCGCGGGCTCAGCCGTCGCGGCCGTGGTCGTCGCCGGCGTCGTGATTGGCGGGGTCGTCGCTCGACGTGCTCGAGCCGGTCGAGGCGGCGGCCTTCGCCTTCGGTGCGGTGCCGGAGGCGGTGCAGGACTCACCCGAGCGGACGGCGCGGGCGCTGATGCGGTCGGCGCCGGGCCGGTCGGCGATCACGCGGCGGATCTCGAATGAGCCGCTGGGGGCGCGCGTGGTGGCCGTGAACGAGGCGACCCGGTGGCCGTTGCGCCGGAGCGTGACCTTCCACGGGACGGCGTTCCGGTTCTGGTCGACCTGGAACTCGACCTCGATTCCGCGGTTCTCGCGTGTCAGCTTCAGCTTGCTGGTCGACTGCTGCGTGCAGGCGCCGCGGACGCCGACGGCACGATGGCCTCCCTTCGCGAACGCGGCCGGAACCGCGAGCAGCGCTGCTGCGAAGAGGATGAAGGTGAGTGGGATGAGAGAGCGAGACATGGTGATCCTTTCGTCGGTTTTCGGGGCGGGGCCAGCGTCGCGATCTCCCGGTCCGAGCCGCAATGGGACATTGGTCCGAGTGAGGCCCGGATCCATGTCGGAGCGGCGATCATGAGGCGCATGGAGTCGATC
>DASSVP010000223.1:0-8802 GCA_035705985.1 Thermoleophilaceae bacterium | reverse complement strand
CCCGCGGAGCGTCGGCCGGTTGGCTTGAGTGCTCACGCCTTGGCCGCCGTCTCCTTCGCCTCGTCGGCGTCGGCCTGCTCGGACAGCTGCTGGGCCAGCTCGCGCTTGCCGGCGGCGTCGAGCTTCTTGACCTCGTTCTCGACGACGCGGCGGTTGTAGGTCTGGTTCCAGTAGTCGAGCGCCTCGAAGCCGAGCAGCACGGCCTTGCCGACGAACTGGCGCAGCACCTCGTTGGTCGGGCCCATCACCCAGCCGGCCTTGGCGTCGCGCACGTAGCGCTCTAGCTCCATGTCGCGCTTGTAGCCCGACCCGCCGCAGGCGTGGAGCATCTTGTCCACGTGGTGGGCGGTGTTCTTGGCCGCCTCGAACTTGATCTGCCAGGCCCAGTGCAGGTAGTCGGCACGGGCGGTCTCACCCGGCTCGAGGATCCTGCGGTTGTCGTCGGTGACGCGGTCCATCGCCTGCGCCACCGACATCACGAACACGCGGCAGGCGTTGGTGTCCATCACGGCCTCGCCCACGTAGTCCTGGATCGTCGGGTAGTCGGCCACGCGCATGCCCACGTCCACGTGGCGCTTCCGGGTGGTGTGGCGCTTCGCGATGTCGATCGCGCCCATCGTGATCCCGTTCCAGACCGACGACGAGCCGATCAGGAACCACGGGTCCACGGCCTCGTCGTTCGACGCCGCGCCGTCGCCGAGCGGGCCGACGATCTGCTCGCCCGGGATCTCGACGTCCTCGACCTGGATCGGGCCCGACTGGTTGCCGCGCAGGCCGAGCGCGTCCCACAGCGACGGCTGCGCCTTCACGTCGTCGCCGTCGATCACGAACACCGAGAGGTCGTCGTAGCCCTTGAAGTCCGGGCTCGTGGTCTGCACGACGTAGAAGTCCGCGAAGCCGCCGGAGGTCGTCCAGGACGCCTTCTTGTTCACCTTGTAGCCGCCGTTCGACTTCTCGGCCTTCGAGGAGAACGGGTACCAGAAGTGCGAGCCGGTCTCGGGGTCCGAGTACGACAGCGTGCCGATCTTCACCTCGGGGTTGAGCGGCCGGATGTACTTGTCGACCAGCTCGGGGGTCGGCCGCAGCATGATCGTCGCGACCGCCCCGATGTGCATGACGTAACACATCGCGGTGGAGGCGCAGCCGTAGCGCGCGAGCGTCTCGCACACCATGGTGAAGGCCACGTGGTTCTCACCGAGGCCGCCGTACTCCTCGGGGACCGTGAGCCCGAGAAACCCGTTCTCGGCCAGGACCTCGAAGTTCCGCCGGGGGTAGAGGAGCTCGTCGTCGGAGCGCTTCGCGTTCGCGCGCATCTCCGTCTCGCACAGCTCGATCAGCTTCGCGCGCAGCTCCTTCTGGCGCTCGGTCAGGAACCAGTCGGGGTCCCAGTCGTAGCCGAGTCCCCAGAAGGGCTCTCCTCCCCACGTCTTCTCCACGATGCTCTCTCCCGAGTCGGGTCAGCCGGAACGTGTTCGTACAAATATGTACATAGTCCTTCTACCGCATATGGATTATGCGCACAAGGCTCGCGGCGGCCGGCTACGGTGACCCGCATGTCGCGCGTCACCAGACGCCAGGCGCTCGCGGGCCTCGGCAGCGTCAGCCTGGGCGCGCTGATCGCGGCGTGCAGCGACGACGACGAGCGGCCGAGCGCGACCGCCGAGGGCTCCGCCGCGGACATGGACGACGCCCGCGCCTGCACGCTCACCGCGGAGCAGACCGAGGGGCCGTTCTACTTCGACGTCGACCGGATCCGCAGCGACATCCGGGAGGACCGCGAGGGCACCCCGCTGCGGCTCCGCCTGCGCGTGCGCGACCAGGAGGCCGGCTGCGAGCCGATCAGGAGCGCTGTCGTGGACGTCTGGCACTGCGACGCGGAGGGCAGCTACTCCGCCACCGGCCAGACCTACCTGCGCGGGGCGCAGGTCACGAACGCCGACGGAATCGCCGAGTTCACGACGATCTACCCCGGCTGGTATCCCGGCCGCACCGTGCACATCCACGCGAAGGTGCACCTCGACCGCGAGACCGTGCTGACGACGCAGTTCTACTTCGCCGACGACGTGACCGCGCGCGTGTTCGTCGACGACCCCTACCCCGGCGAATCGAACCGCGACGGCTTCAACTCGAGCGACGGGCTCTACGACCCGAACCTCGAGCTCACGCTCTCCGAGGAGCGCGACGGCTACAGCGGGCGGATCAACCTCGACGTCGAGCGCACCTAGCCGTCCGGCGCGATCCAGACCAGGCAGCCGGCCTCGCTGCGGATCCTGCGGGCCGCGCGCATGAAGCGGATCCGGCCCACGCGACCGAGGTGGGGCCCGAAGACGAGTAGGCCGGCGTCGCGCTCCGCGGCCACCTGGAGCAGCGCCGTCACCGGCCGCTTCGTGCGCACTCGGAGCAGCTCCGTCTTCACGCCGAGGTCGGCGGCGCGCCGCGCCGTTTCGCGCACCGCCTCCAGGTCCTCTTCGTGCGGCAGCGTCGTGTGCTCGGGGCCCGCCAGGATCATCGTGGTGGCGTACGGCGGCAGCCGGATCGCGTTCACGAGCAGGAGCGGAACGCCGGCCTCGATCGCGCTGTCGATCGCCATGCGCTCCGCGGACGGATCGACCCGCACCTGAAGCGTGGCGAGCACCACCGGCCGCGCGCGCGTCGCGTCCACGCTCGATTTTGCGAGATCCGCGTCGCGGTCGATGAGCTTCGTCATGTTGACGACCGTCCGTAACGCATGGTACAAGGGCGCTGTACCAATTGGTACGACCGCTGGCCGCTGACCTATCCGGGGGAGAGGAACGGTTCATGGCGCATGCCGAGGTAGAGGAGAGGCAACTACTCAAGGCGATGTCCTGGTGGGACGGCTTCGTCGTCGCACTGGCGAATCCGGGCTTCCTGATCGCCGCGCTGGGCGCGTCGATCGGTGTGCTCGGCACGACCGGCGCGTTCGTCCTGTGGACGATCTCGGTCCTCCTCGGCGCGCTCCAGAACAACGTCTACGCCGAGATGGCGACGATGTTCCCGCAGAAGGCGGGCGGCATCTCGCTGTACGCGCACGAGGCGTGGCGCAAGTACTTCTCGTTCATCGGCCCGATCGCGACGTTCGGCTACTGGTTCGCGTGGTCGAGCGTGCTCGCGATCAACGGCTTCGTCATCGGGACCCTCGTCCAGGCGCAGTGGTTCTCGGACACGACGTTCACCCAGGACGTCGGCAACTTCCAGTGGAGCCTGCCGGTGTGGATCGGCATCGGCTGCATCATCGCGGTCTGGGTGTTCAACATCTACGGCGTCCGGCCCGCGGTCTGGCTCGCCTACCTCACGGGCGGCCTGCTGATACTCCCGGCGGCGGTGCTGATGTTCCTCCCATACCTGACCGGCGACTGGTCGAGCGACAACATGACCTGGGAGATCGGCGCCGGCGGCGGCCTGGGGCTTGCGCTCACCTGGCTCTACTTCATGGGCTGGTCGGCGTACGGCTTCGAGACGGTCGCGGCGTTCGCACCGGAGTACCACAACCCCGAATGGGACACCCCGCGCGCGCTGCGCGCCTCGGCCGCGTTCTCGGTGGTGGTGTACGCGCTCCTGCCGCTCGGCATCGGCGGCACGCTCGGCACCGCCGCCATCGCGGAGGACGCGACGGCGATCGCGTTCTACACCGACGCCTTCAATGCGATCGTCGGCACCGCCTTGGGGCACGCGCTGATCGTCTGCCTGATCGCCGGACTGCTCCTTTCGATGAACACCGCGACGATGGACGGCTCGCGTGCGCTCTACGGCATCGCGCAGGACGGGATGACGACCAAGTGGCTCGGACGCCTGAACCGCTACAGCGTGCCGGGCATCGCGATGACGGCGGACGTGATCCTCAACCTGTTCCTGATCTCGTACTTCGGCTACCCGCTCGACATCCTCGCGGCGGGCAACCTCGGCTACATCCTGGCGCACGTGTTCGCGCTGACCGGCTTCCTGCTGCTCCGGAAGGATCGGCCGAACTGGCCGCGCCCGATCAAGCTCGCCGCTGCCTGGGCGCCGATCGCCGCGCTGCTGGCGGCCATCAACCTGGCGTTCGTGGTCACCGGCGGCTTCATCTACGCCGACAAGTACGGCTACGGCTGGGACAAGACGTGGATCGGGCTCGGCGTGCTGGCGGTCGGCCTGCTGCTCTACATCTGGCGGCACGTGGTGGAGGACCGCACGGGCATCCCGCTCCGCGAGGAGACGCCGGACATGCCTCCGCCGAGCGAGCGCCAGAGTGCGGCGCCGGCGCCCAGCGGCTAGGCGCGTCAGATTCGTTTACTGCGGGCGGAGCTCCCAGCGCGGGAGCTCCGCGATCGCTCTGCGGTAGCGCCGCCTGTGCGCCGGGCGGATGAAGTAGAACCAGATCATCAGGGCGAGCGGCAGCAGCACGAAGACCGAGAAGATGTTGCCGGTGAGCGTGAAGAACATCGCGAGCGCCAGCACGCCGAGCCCGTAGAGCACGGGGAGAACGCGGAAGCGGAGCTGCGTCCTTCTGATCGCCTGGTACTGGTCGGGCGGAATCTGGTTCGTGTCCCAGCGCCGGCCGCAGCTCTCGCAGGTCCACTCCTCCCCGTAGCGCAGGTCGCGCTTCTCGCCGCACTCGCAGGTCACGGCAATCGGCGGCCCGCGAAGGACGGTGCCCGGCTGCTCGTGCCCGAGGCGCTCGCGCTGCGCGCGCCGCTCGGCGCGCTTCTTGCGGTTCCAGGGCGCGACCAGCGGCATCGGCCGCGATCCTAGTGGGCTGGGCGGTCACGGCCACGCGCTCGGCCACGGAGGACGCGATCAGGTCCGCGAGCCCGTCGGGTTGGGCGTGCGGGATGAACGTGCGCGTGTCGTCGAGGAGCTCGAGCGGAGCGTCGAGGTCGGAGGCGAGCCGCCGGCCGTCGCCCTCCGGGCGGGAGGTGGACCTGTTCGCCGCGGTCTTCGACGCGGTCGACGAGGAGCTGATGGCGGGCATCGCGGAGACGCTGGCGGAGGCGGGAGCCAGCGACCCCGTGGCCGGCCTCCGCGCGGGCATCGGCGCGACGCTCGACGCCACGCGCCATCGGAGATCGTCCGCCTGACGATCCTCGATGCTCCCGCGGTACTCGGCTGGGAGGCCTGGCGCGCGGTCGGCGAACGCTACGGGCTGGGGCTGATCCGGGCGGGACTGAGCGCGGCGATGGAGGACGACGCGATCGTTCGCGCCCCGGTCGACCCGCTGGCCCAGCCGCTGCTCGCCGCGATCGAGGAGGCGGTCGTGTACGTCGCTCGCGCCGATGAGCCGGACTCGGCGCGCGAGGAAGCCGAGGCAGCGCTGAACCGCCTGCTCGACGGGCTACTCGCCGCGTAGCCTCGTTGGCGCGATGCTATCCGGGTGTCGGAGGACAGTGTCGAGCTCGTCAAGCGCACGCTCGCGGCGCTTCAGCGGGCGCTGGAGGCGTACTGGCGCGACCCGCGGCCGCCTCTCCCGGCCTACGACGACGGTGAGCTCTGGCCCGAGTGGGAGGAGTGGTTCGCGCTCGTCCACGAGGACATCGAGTGGCGCACCGTTTTCGTCGGCGACACCTTTCACGGCCACCGCGACTGCGTGCGCGTCTGGAACGACTTCCTGCGTTGGTGGCGCGACTACCGGGTGACGCTCGAGGAGATCGAGGACCTCGGCGGCGGCCACGTGTTCATGGCGCTGACCGTCATCGGCCAGCCGAAGGAGACCGACGCCCGCGTGAGCACCCACTTCTACAGTCTGGCGAGCGTCCGCGACGCCCAGGTCGCGCGGCTCGCGGAGTACACCTCGCGCGACGACGCGCTCGAGCAAGCCCGTCAGCTCCAGGGGTAGGGCTGCGAGACCGGATTCAGGTCGCGGCGGCTACGCGCTCTTGACCACCTCGCGGACCTCGACGTTGTCGATCGTGACCGCCTCCGGGTCGGGCGGGCCTTCCGTCCGGAGCCGCTCCGCAACCTGTTGCGCGGCGTCCTCCGACTCGAAGACGACCATGGAGAGGCCCTGATTGTCCTCCGACCGCGTCCAGTAGCCGGCGACGAAGCCCGGCGCCTGGGCGATGGTGGGCACCATCTGGTCGAGTCCTTGCCGGGCGCGCTCGAAGTCGTGGAGCGTTGCAGTGGCGATCACTGCGTGCATGGGTTCCTCCTCCTCGACGCTCGACGCCGAGCCTACCCCGCGGTCAGCTCCAGGGATAGGGGCTGTGCGAGACCGGATGCAAATCGCCGGTCGCGAAGCGCTCGTAGCGGAACGGGTGCAGCAGGCTGGAGTGCTCGCCGAGCACCACGTTTGCGACCTCTCGCCCCACCGCGATCATCTTGTAGCCGTGGTTCGAGTCCGCCACGACGAAGACGTTCGGGCGCATGTAGTCGAAGACCGGGAAGTTGTCGGCGGTGAAGGCGCCCACCCCGCCCGACCGGACGTCGTGGTACTTCGGTCGCGAGCCCTCGAAGCGCTCCATGCAGTGACTCAGGGCCGCGCACCAGAGGTCGGGGAAGCCGGGCTCGGCGGAGCCGGTCGGGTACGGGTCGACCTGGAAGTCGTGACCCTTGGGCAGCGGTGAAGCGCCGCCCTGCACGCTGTCCTTGTCCTGCTTGAAGTAGACGCCCCACTGCTCGTCGGTGATGAGCGTGCCGTCGTCGGCGGCGAGCGGCGCATGGCTGTCCACGTGGAGCACGGGCGGGAGCTCACCGTCGGCCGTCACGAACACGCTCGGGTCCACGTCGATCTCGCCCTCCTGGAGATACCAGTACGTCCACATCTCCTTCTCGACGCCCGCCACCTCCAGCCGGCGCGGCAGCTCGAGGAGGCCCCACAGCTTCGCCACCCACGGGCCCACGGCCACGATCACCTGCTCGACGTTCACCGGGCCCTCGCTCGTGTTCACCCGGGTGACGGCGCCGGAGTCGTCCATCTCGAAGCCGGTCACCTCGATGCCCTCGCTGATCTCCGCGCCGGCGCGGAGCGCCTTCTGGGCTAGGCCGTTGATCGAGTCCTTGTTGAACGCGAAGCCGCCGCGGTGCTCGTGGAGGCAGACGCTCAGCCCGGGCGCTCGCCAGTCCGGGAAGAGCTCGCGCATGTGCCGCGCGACCTCCTCCTCCCCCGTGATCAGGTCCGACTCGTAGCCGATCCGCTCCTGGCGCTCGGCGACGGTGGTGAGGTCGGCCTCCTGGTCGCCGTCGCCGAGGGCGATGTAGCCGGAGCCGTGGTAGTGCAGCGTCTCGGGGTCGGACTCCCAGATCTCGACGCAGGCGGCCATGAGCTCCGACATGGCCGGCTGGAAGTAGTTGTTGCGGACGACGCCGCAGGCGATCCCCGACGCGCCCGCGGCCACGGCGGTCTTGTCGACCACGAGCACCTCCTCGCCGCGCTCGGCGAGGTGCCAGGCGGTGGAGAGACCATGGACGCCCGCTCCGATGACGAGGTGCTTAACGGAGCGCTCGCGGGTCATCAGTGGAGCGGCGGCTCCCAGCCTTCGAGCACCGCGGGCTTCCAATCGGCGCCGACGGTCCTCGACCCCTCGACCCACGGGCCGAGCTCGGGCTGCGGGAACTTGCAGTGCTGCTCCTTGAGGCGGATGCCGTAGGAGTTGCCCGACCGGAGGTGGGCGATCAGGACCTTGCGCGCGATCTCGTTCTCGCGACCGGCCGGGATGTCGAAGTACAGCTTGAGGAAGGAGTTCGAGTAGCGGTCGAAGACGGCCGGCATCCCCTCCTCCTCGAGCAGCTCGATGTCCTCGAGCCAGTTGATGTCCTGGCCGGGCGTGGCCGCCTCGAGGTCGATGTCCTCGACGAGCGAGATGTCCTCCTGGTACGGGAAGCGCTCGCCCGAGAGGAATTCCGAGTCGATCGAGAAGATCTTCTCGGGCTCGCGAGTGCTGGGCAGGATCTCGCTCATCGGCGCTCCTCCGCCGTGCCGCTCGCGCCGGCCTTCTCCGGCACGGCCGGCAGCTCGTCGACGGGGTTCGCGAGATAGCGGTCGAGCATCGTCTCGATGCGCTCGAGCGCCTGCTCCTCGGAGACGCCCGGGATGTAGTTCGTGCCGGCGAGCGGCACGCGCGCCATCGCGGCGGCCTCGGTGGTGAGCGCGGCGAGGTCCTCGGGCTCGAGCGAGTGCACGTTCGTCTTCCCGCACGCGCGCGCGAGCATCTGCACCTCGAGCGTGAGCGTGTGGAGGAAGTTGTAGACGCGGTTCGCGGCATCGTCCACGTGCAGCCGCTTGCGGAGCTCCGGGTCCTGCGTCGTGATACCCACTGGGCAGCGGCCGGTGTGGCAGTGGTAGCACTGGCCGGCCGGCACGCCGATCGTGCCCTCGTAGTCGGTGACGCCCGGGATCTCCTTGTTGCAGTTGAGCGCCATCAGCGCGGAGTGGCCGATCGCGATGGCGTCGGCGCCGAGCGCGATGCACTTCGCCACGTCGCCGCCGTTGCGGATGCCGCCGGCGACGACCAGGTCGATCTCGTCGGCGAGGCCCACGTCCTCGAGCGCGCGGCGCGCCTCGGGGATCGCCGCCATCAACGGGATGCCCGTCTCCTCGGCGGCCGTGTGCGGGCCGGCGCCGGTGCCGCCCTCGGCGCCATCGAGGTAGATGATGTCGGGGCCGCACTTGGCGGCCATCCGAACGTCGTCGTACACGCGCGCGGCGCCGAGCTTCAGCTGGATCGGGATCTCGTAGTTGGTGGCCTCGCGGGTCTCCTGGACCTTGAGGCTGAGGTCATCCGGGCCGAGCCAATCGGGGTGTCTCGCCGGGCTTCTCTGGTCGATCCCCGCCGGGAGCGAGCGCATCTCGGCCACCTGCTCGGTCACCTT
>DASSVP010000222.1:0-2179 GCA_035705985.1 Thermoleophilaceae bacterium | reverse complement strand
C
Organism: Thermoleophilaceae bacterium; assembly: GCA_035705985.1. GTDB lineage: Bacteria > Actinomycetota > Thermoleophilia > Solirubrobacterales > Thermoleophilaceae > JACVRW01. The sequence continues at coordinate 2,178 of DASSVP010000222.1, read as the reverse complement.
GCGCACGGCGGCGACGCCGGGGATGCGTTCCACCTGGTGCTGCCCTCCCTGCCGGGCTACGGCCTCTCGGGAGAGCCGCGGGAGCTCGGCTGGGACGCGGGCCACATCGGGGTCGCCTGGGACGTGCTGATGAAGCGCCTCGGGTACGACCGCTACGTCGCCCAGGGCGGCGACGTAGGGGCCGCCGTCACCGACCTGATGAGCCGGCAGGCGCCCGACGGGCTGCTCGGCGTACATACCAACCTGCTCGTGGCGGTGATCGCGATCCCCGACCAAATGCCCGCGGAGTCCGAGCAGGAACGCGCGGCCCACGCCGCGGTCAAGGAATTCACGGAGGACGGCTTCGGCTATTTCCTGGAGATGGCCACGCGGCCACAGACGATCGGCTACGCGCTGCTGGACTCACCCATCGCCATGGCGGCCTGGATGCTCGACCACGACACGGACAGCTACTACAAGATCGCCCGCGCCTTTGTCGACGGGCAGCCGGCCGGCAACCTCACCCGGGACAACATCCTCGACAACATCACGCTGTACTGGCTGACGGGGACCGGGGCGTCGGCGGCCCGGAACTACTGGGATGACGGGCGAGCCCGCGCAGCCGTGGCGGGCCAGGACCTGCCGCCCGTGAGGGTGCCGGCCGGCTTCACGTCGTTCCCCGGCGAGATCTGGGCCACCCCGCGCAGCTGGGCCGAGGTGGCCTACCCCGGCCTCGCGTACTTCAACGAGGTCGACAAGGGCGGCCACTTCGCCGCCTGGGAGGAGCCCGAGCTCTTCTCCAGCGAGCTCCGAGCCGCGTTCCGGCCGCTTCGGTAGTCCCCATGTCGGTCTTCTCACGTGTCCACATGCCCTCGCTCGACGGGGCCACGGGATGGCTCAACACGGAGCCACTCGGCCCCGCCGAGCTGCGGGGGCATGTGGTGCTTGTGAACTTCTGGACGCTCACCTGCATCAACTGGCTGCGCCAGGAGCCGTACGTCCGTGCGTGGTCGCGGGCCTACCGGGACGACGGGCTGCTCGTGGTCGGGATCCACACACCCGAGTTCTCGTTCGAGCACGACATCGACCTCGTTCGGCAGGCTGTCGGGGAGCGGGCGATCGACTACCCGGTCGCAGCCGACAACGAGTACGCGATCTGGACCGCCTTCGCCAACCACTACTGGCCGGGGCTCTACTTCGTCGACGCGGACGGCATCATCCGCGACCAGCACTTCGGCGAGGGTCGCTACGAGCGATCGGAGCACGTGATCCAGCGTCTGCTCGACATCGAGCGGGCACCCGTCTCCGTCGAGGGGGCCGGCGTCGAGGCCGAGGCCGACTGGGACAACCTGCGCACGCCAGAGACATATCTCGGCTACGCGCGGGGCGATCAGACCACGTCGCTCTCCGGCGCGTGGAGGGTCGGGGCCGAGAACGTCGCGCTGGAGCAGGCCGGCGGCAGCATTCGCTTCCGGTTCCATGCGCGCGACGCGCACATCGTCCTGTCTCGCGCGGCGGGCGACCCGATCCCGTTCCGCGTGCTCCTGGACGGCGAGCCTCCGGGCCCGTCACACGGCGTGGACGTGGACGAGCACGGCAACGGCCTGCTGCGAGAGGGCCGCATGTACCAGCTCGTGCGCCAGCACGACGGGGTGCGCGAGCGAACGCTGGAGATCACCTTCCTCCAGCCCGGCGCCGAGGCCTACTCCTTCACGTTCGGCTAGCGGCTCAGGCGACCACCTCCGGAGACGCGTTGACCTCGACGATGACGTCGGCCGCATCGTTCGCGCTCTTCGGGACGAAGACCGCCAACGGCGCGGCCGACACGTTCTGGTGCATCGGCAACGTCGAGGTCACGCGTTCCGAGAAGGGCCACACCCGCTCGCGCCGGAACCTGACCTGCTTCGGAACCTGATCACATTCAGCGGAGGAGGCGGACGGGGGGGCTTCGCGCGCCCCCTCCTAGCCGGCCGGCGATGAATCTCCCGCGCCACGGCGGTCTAAGGGTGCGATGGAAAGTTCAGGGTGTCAGTACGGGGTGCCACCGATGCGAAGGGCTCGCCCCGCGAGGGAGGCTGTACTCCGATGACCGCGCACGGCCGCACGACCGAGTCCCCGGAGCTCCCCTCCAGCACCCAGATCGCTCGCAAGCTGGCGCTGGTCGCGGGCCTGCTCGCGATCGGCGCGGTTGTCGCCACG
>DASSVP010000221.1:0-13943 GCA_035705985.1 Thermoleophilaceae bacterium | reverse complement strand
GGCGAGCAGCGAGCGGAGCACGCCGGCGAAGAAGACGAGCAGCGCGGCAGCGAGCGACGACAGCGCGGTTCCCACCATGACCGCGTCCTTGTTGTCGACATAGTGATCGACGATCTCCCTCGCAGGTGAGTCGGCGTCCGGCGGCTCGCCGGCGACGATGAACGAGACGATGAGGACGACGATGAAGGCGACGCCAGCGAGCGGGGCCCACCAAGGCTTCTGCATGAGGTTCCCCTTCGTTAGTGCTCCGGGAGTGGGGCTCGACCCTAACCGCAAGAACGGTCGGAAACGTGCCGCGCGGTGGGGTTTGGGCGGGTGCACGCCAAACGTGGGCGCTTACGCCAGGTGATCGCGTCCAAGACCGACCACGAGAAAGCCCGTGTTTTGCGGGTTTCGGGCGAAGCGGCTGAAGGGATTCGAACCCTCGACCTTCTGCATGGCAAGCAGACGCTCTAGCCAACTGAGCTACAGCCGCAAGGGGGCTGAGTATAGCCCGAGGTCAGATGTGGTCTGTTGGGTCCAGCACGAGCTCGAACCAGGCCAGGCTTCCGCCTGCCTCGACCGCCTCGCGGCCCCAGCCGGAGGCCAGGCGGTCGACCAGCAGGAGGCCGTAGCCGCCCTGTGGCTCGAGGCGGTTGCGTGGTCCAGGGCCGTTCGGGCCCGGGTCGAAGACCTCCACGCGCACCTTCTCGTACGAGGAGGCGATTCGCACCTGGATCGTCTCGTGCTCGCCGGCGCCGCCGTGCTGAATTGCGTTCGTGACGAGCTCGCTCAGGAGCAGCGCGAGCCGGTGCCGGACCGAGTCCGGAAGGCCGGCCTCGACCGACAGAATGGATCGCCGGGCCAGGCCCGCCGCGCGCGTGCCCCCCGGTACCCAGAACGAGACGGTCTTCGTTTCCATGGTTGTCACGGGCCGACGGTAGACGTTACGTGGAGGTTCCGACTATCCACCTTCCGTCCAATCCTCCCCGATGCAGGGTCGTCCCATAGTCCCCCTTCGACCGTAGGACGACTTCCCTCAACCGCGCAAAGCGCCGCCCGACCGCAGCGCTACCCTAGTCACCGCCTCGGCGCCGTGGCGGAGGGGTTACGCAGCGGCCTGCAAAGCCGTGTACACCGGTTCAAATCCGGTCGGCGCCTTTACTCGTAGAGCCAAATCAGGGTGCCGTTGGTAGGCGTGTCCCGGTCCTAAGACGCCGAGCCGGTTGCTGACCCGCGAGCCGGCCCTCGTATGCCGCTCGCGTCAAACCGGTTCGTTGCGTAGCGCCGGCAACGACGACGGCGGCTCAAGGTCGTCCCAGAGCTCGGTCTCAGCGATTCGCAGCCGGATGCTGTGGAGCAGCTCGTCGCGCCTAGGCGACCGCGGACTGGCCTCTAGCCGGCTCGCGAGCAGCCGCAGGGCTATCCGTCGTTCATCCTCTGGAAGCGACAAAGTGGGACCTCCTTACCCGAAAAGGTACACCGCACGCACATGTGGGGGCAAGGTCGACACCAAGACGAGGGCACCGGCCGCAGCGAGCGGGGCGGACCCAGCGCCTTACCGGTGACGGTCCAGATGAGGAGCGCCTGTCAACCGAAGCGAGTCAGGGTCTGGGGAGTGCGGATCGGGCGAGCCTTGGGCGCGAACGCGGCAACGGCGTGGTCACCGCAGGGAATCCCGTCACGCGGCTGCGCGGCGCCGTCGAGCTGCGGCAGCTTCGACAAGCGCGATGACGAGATCGATCGCTTCCGTCCTGGTGATCTTTCCGCTCGCCGCGAGCGAGCGCCAGGTGTGGAAGTCGATAGCGTGGGCGATCGCGTGCCTGAGCACTTGCCGTCTGCGGCCGCGGGCGCCCCAGCCGGCCGTCATGATCTCGGCCGTCTCGCCGAGGAAGGCCTGCATCGGCACGAGTGACGGCCGTAGTGCCTCGATGAGTTCGGCGTCGCGTAGAACGTTGCTGAGCATCGGCTCGGTGCGCTCGTAGTAGGCATAGAGCTCGTCCAGCGCCGTTGCGAGGCGCCGGTGCGGATCGCTGATCGTGCGCCAGGAGTCCAGGTCGGGCAACGGGTTCGCCGCGATCCAGTGCGCCGAGCAGGCCCCGAACAGGTCGGCGTCGGTAGGGAAGTGGCGGTAGACGGTATGGCGCTGGACGCCCGCCAGCTCGGCAACCGCGCTGAGCGTCGTTCGGGCCGGCCCCACCGTTCCGTGCAGGTCGACGGCGGCCTCGGTGATTCGCCGCCGCGTCCGGGCCATCTCGTCGGCGCGCCGCTTGAGCTCGTACTTGCGCTTTGGCTGGCTTTGGGAATCCATTGCTGTGCAACGAAGCTTGACAGCTCGCCGCTCGCCGCTGTAAGGTCGATTTTGATCGACCAGAGATGTTCTATCAAAGGAGGCTCGAAATGCTGACGGCGAGGACCAGCGAGCTCGAGTTGATGGAGGGCTGGTTCGACGGCGACCCTGAGCACACACGCGTCCGGGTCACGTTCCCGATCAACAAGTGGGCCGGATCGGCCGCCAGCGCGGTCGTGTACTTCGAGATCGAGCCCGGGCATCGGCTGGCCGAGCACACCGATAGCGCCGAGGAGATCCTCTACGTGGTCGCCGGAGAGGCTGAGGCTCAGGTCGGCGACGAGCGCCGACGCCTCATGGCGGGCGACCTCGCGGTCATCCCCGCAATGGACCCGCACGGCGTCGTCAACGTCGGGAGCGACACCGTCAAGGTCGGCGGGGTCTTCTCGGAGCCCGAGGTCATCTCGACGTTCAACGAGCCGGTACAGCCGTTCGGCGCCGCGGTCCTGAACCAGGGCGCGCCGCCGCCCGCCCTCAGCGAATCGATGGCCTGATCGCCGAGGGAGTCCTGGGGGCGAGCAGCTCGGGCGCCGCTTTCAGGTCGCCGCCCCGCCCGCGGGTGCGCCCGGTGTGCGACATCGCCTACTTCCGCAGCCCGACCGCTTCGAGGGCGTCAGCGCGGTCAAGGTAGTAGTCCGCCTCGACGATGAGCCCGTCGCGCAGCCGGTGCACGACGGCAAACGTTTGGGTGTACGGCGTGTCGCTCGTTGGGCTCTCCCCAAGCATGCGAACGCAGGCGACGAGACGACCATCGCCGAGGTCGATCAGGTCATCGATCCGCACGTCGAGCGGTCCCACCAGCTCGACCAGGCTCTGCATGCGCTCGAGCGCGGCGGCACGACCCCGATAGACGCCGGCGTCCGGCCAGCCCGGCCCCTCCCGATAGACGGCATCCTCGGCCCAGAACCGTTCGATCACAGCCGCCGGACCGGACTCGTTCCACACCTCATAGGCACGCCGGACCGTGGCGGCGTCCTCCTGCGACATCGCCTACTCCCCAAGCCCCACGGCTTCGAGGGCCTCCGTTCGGTCCTGACACAGGCGCCAGCGCACCACCCGCCCGTCCACGAGCCAATGGACCTCCACGCCCCACGCGACCGTTTCGACGCCACTCCCCCTACCTCGCGAGTGGAAGCGCCCGGGCACGACTACCGCGTCGCCTGCGTCGATGAATTCGTCGGGCTCCCAGCCGAATTCCTCGAAGACCTCGGAATACTCGTCCACCAGGCGCATGACGCCTTCGGACCCTCGATAGACGCCTGGGGACAGACCCTTCGACCGCGAGTAGTCGAACTCACAATCAGGCGCGAACAAGGCACGCGAAGCCTCCCAATCGCGTCTACTGCGCAGCTCGAAAATGTGGCGCACCACCTCGACGTTCTCCTGCGACATCGCCCGACCAGTATCCCGCCCGGGAGGGGACGGTCACAAGCGCCGGCCCTTCGCAGCAGACCGCGCCATTGGCATCGACGCCGGCGCGAGCACGATCTCGACGTGCCCACCATTCGCTCGTAGTGCCCGGCGCGGACGGGTGGGAGCGGTGGCTGTCGAGGATTTGTCGGGTGCCGCCGGTCACGGTGCTTGGCTAGCCTCCGCGGTCATGCGCCGACTCGTGCTCGCCACACTTGCCCTCGCCCTCTTCGCCTGCCCAGCCGCGTTCGCGCAGGGCAACAGCAACCGCTGGATCGAGAAGAGGGCGCCGCTCAATATCGCTCATCAGGGCGGCGAGGACGAGTTCCCGTCGAACACCATGTACGCGTTCCGGAAGGCGCTGGCGTCCGGCGCGGACATGCTCGAGCTCGACGTCGGGGTTACGAAGAACGGGAAGGTCGTCGTCATGCACGACACGACCGTCAACTCGAAGACGAACGGCAGAGGCACCGTCGCGTCAAAGACGCTCCGGCAGATCAAGCGGCTCGACGCCGCCTACTGGTTCGCCCCGCGGGCTCGGAACCACTACAGCCACAGCCTGCCGCGCCGCGCCTATCGCTTCCGCGGCATCGCCACCGGCCGCAAGAGGCCGCCGAGCGGCTTCACCCGCGCCGACTTCCGCGTGCCCACGCTGGCGCAGGTCCTGAACGCGTTCCCACGCACCCCGATCAACATCGAGGTCAAGGGCCGCACGCGCGCCGAGGAGGCCGCGGAGTACGTGCGGAACGCCGAGGTGCTCGCCGCGCTCCTCGGGGACACGAGGCGGCGCGACCTCATCGTCGCGTCGTTCCAGCAGGCGGCGGTGGACCGCTTCCACCAGCTCGTGCCCGACATCGACGTCGCGCCCGGCATCACGGGCGCCGCCAACTGGCTGCTGAGCGGGGGCTCGCCGGGCGACGGCGTGGCGGCGTTCCAGGTGCCGATCACCTTCGATTTCGGCGGATCGGTGATCCAGGTGACGACCGCGGAGAACGTCGCGCGCGCGCATCGCGAGGGCTACGCGTGGCAGAACTGGTTCTCGGGCGACGACCGCGACGCGCCCGCCACCTGGCGCCGCCTGGTGGACATGTGCGTCGACGGGATCATGACCTCGCGCTCGCGCGCGCTCGAGAGGGTGCTCCAGGACCACGCGCGCCCTGCGAGCTGCCGCTAGCGGATCGCCGGCACACCTGGATTCAGCAGCAGCTCCTGCACCCGCCCGACCAGGTGTGACTTTCGGTATAAGGCTCGGCGGCCCTGGGTACCCCTCCTCGCTGGAGGCCCAACCGAGGGAGGGGTACCACCCATGACGCAGACGCCCGCAAGCGGCGCTGACGGCGCCGACCATCATCCGGAATTCGACTGGGAGGCGGTTGAGCGATCGCCCGAGTTCCGCCAGCTGATCAAGCGGAAGAAGGCGTTTGTCATCCCGGCGACGATCTTCTTCCTGGCCTGGTACTTCGGCTTCATCATCCTGGCCGGGTACGCGCCCGACTTCATGGGCGACGAGTTCCTCACCGACGGCCTCACCGTCGGCTACGTGCTGGCGCTCAGCCAGTTCGTGATGACGTGGGTGCTCGGCTGGCTGTACCTCCGGAAGGCGGACAGGGAGTTCGACCCACTCGCCGCGCGCGCCCGTGAGGCCGCGCTCGGCCATGCGACGGGCAACGGCGACGGCAGCCGCCGCTTCGAGCGCGGTTCCGTCGAGACGACCGAGCACCCGGAGGCGCGCTCATGACCACCTACATCGCAGCGGTCAACGAGACCGCCCTCGTCGTATTCGCCATCGTCGTCGGGGTGACGATGGTCGTGACCTACTTCGCGTCCAAGCGCGTCTCCACGGCCACCGACTTCTGGGCCGCCGGCCGTGGCCTCACCGGCCCGCAGAACGGCTTCGCGATTGCCGGCGACTACATGTCGGCCGCGAGCTTCCTCGGCATCGCCGGACTGATCTTCCTGTTCGGCTTCGACGGCTTCCTGTACTCCGTCGGCTTCCTCGTCGCTTTCCTGACGGTGCTGTTCCTGCTCGCCGAGCGCATGCGCAACTCGGGCAAGTACACGATCGCCGACACGCTCGCGTACAGGATGAAGCGCCAGCCGGCGCGCGCCGCGGCCGCGCTCGGCACGCTCGCGGTCGTCGCGTTCTACCTGATCGCGCAGATGGTGGGCGCGGGAGTCCTGATCGAGGGCCTCGTCGGCATCGACTTCTGGCTGTCGGTGGCGCTCACCGGCGCGTTCATGGTCATCTACATCGTCGCCGGCGGCATGCTGGCCACGAGCTGGGTGCAGATCATCAAGGCGTTCCTGCTCATGACCGCCGCGATCGTCATGACGATCTGGGTGCTCGCGGAGATCGGGTGGAACCCGCTCGACCTGTTCCGTGACGCCAGGGCGGAGTCCGCCGAGGGCGAGGCCTATCTGAAGCCCGGCCTGTTCCTCGACACGCCGCTCGACACCGTGTCGCTCGGCCTCGGGCTGGTCCTGGGGACGGCCGGACTGCCGCACATCCTCATGCGCTTCTTCACCGTGCCCGACGCGAAGGCGGCGCGGGGCTCCGTGATGTGGGCGATGGCGCTGATCGGCGCCTTCTACGTGATGACCACGGCGCTCGGATTCGGCGCGCGCGCCATCCTCGGCCAGGGCGGCGAGGAGGCGGCGGGCCCGACGGGCAACAACGCGCTTCCCACGCTCGCGGACGAGCTGGGCGGAGAGCTGTTCCTCGCGATCATCGCGGGCGTCGCGTTCGCGACGATCCTCGCGGTCGTCGCCGGCCTCGTCATCTCGGCGTCCGGCGCGGTCGCCCACGACGTGTGGTCGAACATCGTCCGCCACGGGCGCGACTCCGAGCGCGAGGAGGTCTGGGTCGCGAAGATCGCGGCGGTCTCGATCGGCGCGATCGCGATCGGCATCGCGATCATCGGCGGCGAGGGGCTGAACGTATCGTTCATGGTCGGTCTCGCGTTCGCCGTCGCGGCAAGCGCGAACTTCCCGGCGCTGCTGCTCGCGCTCACGTGGAGGCGGTTCAACACCGCCGGAGCGGTCACCGGCGTGTTGTTCGGAGTGATCAGCTCCGTGGCGCTCGTGATCATCAGCCCCACGGTCTGGCCCGGGCCCGACTCCGAGGGCGGCCTGCTCTCGTGGTACGACCTCGCCAACCCGGGCATCATCAGCATCCCGCTCGGCTTCTTCGGGTGCTGGCTCGGCACGATGCTGGCGCGTGAGCCGGCCGCTGAGGCGAAGTTCGACGAGCTCTACGTGCGCTCCGAGACCGGCCTCGGCGCCGAGGGCGGCACCGGCCTGACGCTCACCGGCCGGCGCCAAGGCGCGCGCGAGGTGGCCGCGACGACGACGACGATCCCGCCCGTGTAGCCCCCTTCGGTACAAACTGGCCCCAAGGGACTACGGGAGGTAGAGCGATGGAAGGCACGACCAAGGCATCCGCCGAGCAGATCGAGGAGGAGCTCGAGCAGCTACTCGACCAGGAGCTGTTCGAGCCTCCGGCGGAGTTCCGCGACAACGCCGTGATCTCGGACGAGTCGATCTACGAGGAGGCGGCCGAGGATCCCGAGGCCTTCTGGGCCAAGCAGGCCGACGCGCTCGACTGGGCGGAGAAATGGGACACCGTGCTCGACGAGTCCGAGGCGCCCTTCTACAAGTGGTTCGTCGGCGGGAAGCTGAACGCGTCGGCGCAGTGCCTCGACCGGCACGTGGACGCCGGGCGCGGCGACCGCGTGGCGTTCCACTGGCGCGGCGAGGAGGGCGAGGAGCGCGACGTGACCTACGCCGAGCTCCTGCGCGACACGAAGCGCCTGGCGAACGTGCTGAAGGAGCGCGGCATCGAGCCGGGCGACATGGTCGGCATCTATCTCCCGATGATCCCCGAGGTGGCGGTGGCGATGCTCGCCTGCGCGCGCGTCGGGGCGCCGCACAACGTGGTGTTCGGCGGCTTCTCACCGGATGCGGTGAAGGAGCGGATGGAGTTCTCGGAGGCGAAGGCGCTCATCACGGTCGATCAGGCGCGGCGCAAGGGGAAGGCGGCCGACATCAAGCCGGCCGTCGACAAGTTCCTGGGCGACGTGCCGTCGATCGAGACGGTCGTCGTCGTCCGGAACACCGGGGCCGACGTGGACATGGAGGAGGGGCGCGACCTCTTCTACGACGAGGCGATCGAGGGGGCGTCGGACGACTGCCCGGCCGAGCCGTTCGACGCAGAGCACCCGCTGTATGTCCTCTACACGAGCGGTTCGACCGCCAAGCCGAAGGGGATCCTGCACACCACGGGCGGCTACCTGACCGGCGTGGCGTTCACGCACAAATACGTGTTCGACCTGAAGCCCGACGAGGACGTGTACTGGTGCTCGGCCGACGTCGGCTGGGTCACCGGCCACTCGTACATCGTCTACGGCCCGCTGATGAACGGCGCGACGTCGGTGATGTTCGAGGGCGCTCCGGACTATCCCGACAAGGACATCTGGTGGGAGCTGTGCGAGCGCTACGGCGTGACCGTCTTCTACACGGCGCCGACGGCGATCCGCGCGTGCATGAAGTGGGGGATCGAGTACCCGCAGAAGCACGACCTGTCGAAGCTGCGGCTGCTCGGGACGGTCGGCGAGCCGATCAACCCCAAGGCGTGGCTGTGGTACTGGAAGGTGATCGGCGGCGAGCGCTGCCCGATCGTGGACACCTGGTGGCAGACCGAGACCGGCCACATCATGATCTCGCCGCTCCCGGGGCTGGTGCCGGCGAAACCGGGGTCGGCGACGCGGCCGCTACCGGGGATCGACGCGGCCGTCCTGGACGAGGACGGCAACGAGGTCTCCGGTGACGACCAGGGCCTGCTCGCCCTGCGGCGCCCGTGGCCGGGGATGCTGCGCACGCTCTACCGCGACCCGGACCGCTTCAAGGAGACCTACTTCTCGAAGTGGGACGAGAAGACCTACTTCGTGGGCGACGCGGCTCGTCGCGACGAGGACGGCTACTTCTGGGTGATCGGGCGCGTGGATGACACGGTGAACGTGTCCGGCCACCTGCTGTCGACGGCGACGGTGGAGTCGGCGATCGTCTCGCATCCGAAGGTGGCCGAGGCCGCCGTGATCGGCGTGGAGGACGAGGACACCGGGCAGGCGATCGTGTCGTTCGTGATCCTCGAGGGCGACCTAGAGGGGAGCGACGACCTCGAGGACGAGGTGCGCTCGCGCGTCGCGGACCGGATCGGGAAGTTCTCGCGGCCGAAGCGGATCATCTGGACGGCGGACGTGCCGAAGACCCGCTCCGGCAAGATCATGCGCCGGCTTCTGCGCGACATCGCGGAAGGGCGAGAGCTCGGCGACGTGACGACGCTGCGCGAGCCGGGCGTGATGAGGGACCTCCAGGACAGCTGGGAAGGCGACGAGTAGGTTTCCGGCGATGCGCTACCTCATCACCGGCGGGTCCGGCTACATAGGGACGCGCCTGGTCGACGTTCTCTCCAGGCGCGACGACACCGAGAAGATCGTCATAGCGGACGTCGTCCCGCCCAAGGGCGCCTACAGGCCGAAGACCGAGTTCGAGAGGGTGGACGTGCGAGAGCGGGGCGCGGTCCATTCGGCCCTGGAGCGCGCCAACCCGGATGTCCTGGTCCACCTCGCCTTCATCCTGAACCCCTCCCACGACGAGGGCTTGATGTACGACGTGGATGTCAACGGCACCCACAACGTGCTCGAAGCGGCGGCCGAGGTGGGCATCCGCCAGGTCCTCGTGACGACGTCGGCCGTCGCGTACGGCGCCTTCCCCGACAACCCGGACCCGATCACCGAGGACCATCCGGTGCGAGGAGTGGCGCGCTTCTCGTACGCGCGCGACAAGACGGAGTCCGACCGGATCGTGCAGCTCTGGGCGCTGCAGCACCCGGACGTGATCACGACCATCGTGCGCCCGTGCATCGTCTACGGGCCGAACGTGGACAACTACCTCGTGCGGCTGTGGAGCAAGGCGCCGGTCGTCGTCGACACCGGGAACATGGATTCACACACGCAGTTCGTGCACGAGGATGACGTGGTGGAGGCGATCACGCGGCTGCTGCTAGGCCGCCACGCCGGCCAGTTCAACCTGTCGCCCGACGGGCTGATGACGCGCCGCGAATGCGCCGAGCTGCTCGACACGCGCGTCATCAAGCTGCCGGTCTGGCTCTACCGCCTGCTCGGAAAGCTCTACTGGCGTCTGCGCCTGGCCGAGGCCCCGTCAGGCGGGATCGACTTCGAGCTCTACCCGTGGATCGTGTCGAACGAGAAGCTGAAGAAGACCCTGGACTGGACGCCGCGGTACACGTCGCGCGAGACCTTCGAGATCGCGATGAGGGCACACGAGAAGCTGCCCCCGGCGGACCCGCCCGTCGCGCCCGCGAGCTCGAACGGCGCCGCTACGGAAACGCCCTCGGCGGTCTCCTAGCCGCGGCTATACTCGGCCCCCTCCCAGGGCCGTTAGCTCAGCTGGGAGAGCGCCGGCTCGACAAGCCGGAGGTCACTGGTTCGAGCCCAGTACGGCCCATAGCCGAAAGCTTCCGCAATGCGGGGTTTTCGCGTTCATACACCGACGCAATCCCGACGCAGCCGGTGGCCGTACGTCGAGATTCTCGCCCCTCGCCTCAGCGGACCTTCAGGCTGTAGCCGCAACCGCAACACAGCGCAGTGTCGTCGGGCCGCTGACTGTCCGCGGGCCATGCTCACCTTGTGCGCCTTTACGGGCGTCCGTCCCGGCGAGGCGATGGTGCGTCGAGAAGATGGTGGCGACGTATGCCCCATACCGAGGTCGGGGCGTTAGAAGCGATTGACGCGGCGTTCGCCGCCGTGCCCGACGCAGGCCGACCCCACTCGGGGTTGACAGCCCGGTTCGGGGCGGTTGACCCGCCCTGTTGCACCACTCTAGGTTGGGCAGGCGGAACCGAGGCGCTCCACCCGAATCGGAGAGGGGAGTCAAACGCAGTGCGCAAGAAGTCATTACTCACGGTTGCCGTCTGCGCAGCGGCGCTTGCGGGACTAAGTGCCGGGTCCGCTTCTGCTGGTGAGGTAAAAGGTCCTCCGGGTCCGTTCGTCGGCGAGCCCGATTTCACCCCCGTGCACTTTGGCGTAGCAAGCTCGATCTGTTCCTTTAGCGGGCTTAACGACTACATCCAGGGTCACACGAGTTTCCACGTTCAGTCGTATGGGATCGATGTGGCGGGCAAGGGGGAAGAGCCGTTCGGGCACCCCGGGCTCGGGGAAGTGAACTGTCGGGGCGGCGGACCGGCCGGTTGAGCGAATTCGTGGGAGGCCTCGGCGGGACTAGCCGGGGCCAGCCCGCGAGCTGACGGACCCGACGAGGTTATTGCGTACCTTCGTCGTCATCCGCGTCCGGCGATGCCTGTCGCTGCTTGGTCTTCTTCTTCTTCCAGAACCGAAGGCCGAGCACCGCGCTGCAAAACAAAGACATAGCCACCAGGAGCCCGGTCAGCGCCTTCACCAGGTCCTCCGCCACGTTGAAGGTCGCCGCCAACCTCGTCATCGTTTCCTGCGGTCGCTCGCTCCACGGCACGCTCACGTCGACGCTCGTCTCGTACTCCTGCACGTTTGATCGTGAGGCGCTCGCAAGAATGCTTCGGTCCTGCGCGCGTCGAAACTCCACGATGGGTCGAACCTGAAGGACGAGGGTGTGCTCGCCACCCAACTTCGGAGTGACGTGCCAAGACCAGCGCGCCGTATCGGTCGTCAGCAAGGAGCGCTCGACCCAGTCCTCCGTCTCGAGCTCAAAGTCGTAGTGCGACCCCCTGAGCCGCGCCTGGACGCGGCATGACACAACGACTCCCGCTTCCTCAGCCGCCTCTTTTCTGCGCAGGACGCGCGCCGGCGGAAGCGATTGCTCGAGAGTCAGCGCGGCAACAACCGTGTTCGTCTCGCCGCTCGTCATCTTCTTGCGTGCCTCGAACACAACGCGTGCGCGGGCACCAACGAGATCGAGTTGCTCGCATCTGCGCCGATACGCCGGAAGGCCGGCCCAATCTGGTTCGGTCAATCCGGGCGGGCCCGCCTCGTCTCCACCTCCGCTGAGGACGACGGTCGCCGTCGCTACCACCGCCAGAGCGGCCGTGAACGCCCCGAGGACCCTCAGACCGCGTTCCATAGCCGCCGCCACGCACTAGGCAGCCTCGATCTCACGGCAGTCACTGCCGACACTCGAACACGGCTCGCCGGACCCACTAGTCGTCGTTGTCCAGCTGCGCTTTCGCTGCAGCGACAAACTGGCCCACCGCCTGTTGATAAGGATCGTCGCCACCGTCAGCTTCCCCCCTCACAACGTCGCTGAGCGCGTCCGCGGCCTCCCGGAGTTCCGGGTCGGCGTAAAGGGCGGCCTTGGCTTCGGCGCCCAAGAGCTTGTCGACCAGATTTTGCCCTCGGTCCCCAGCAAACTCGACGCTCGCGGCTTCTTCCACGAAGCCTGCATACGCGTCTCGACGCAGGTCCTGCACACGAGCGTCCTGCTCGGCCTCGAACCGTTGCTGTTGCCCCTCGTTCGCCACATACCCGCCGACGAAAGCCCCACCCATACCGCCGAGCACACCTACCACCGCAGCCAAGATTGGTATCCACCGCTCGGACACTGCTCCCCACTCCTTTCAGTTGGGCCACCCGTCGAACCCAGCCTCCGCCTGGAGGCAATTCCACGAGGCGCTGGGTCCTCGGCATGGCCACGAGTTTCGGGCTCGTACAGGCTGCCGGCCACTAGGTCGGCGGCGAAGGTTCGACGGGAATGTCGAGCTTTCTCATCACCTTCTGCAGGTTGGAGCTGATGTTGTCCAGCTCGATGCGCAGCGCTTGCTGCATCCGCTTCAGCGTGACCGTGTTGACTGCGTTCAGCAGGCTGTGAACGTCGTCTACGCTTGCCATGGAAAGGCCTCCTGTGGTCGCTTCGCGGATACCGCAGAGCGACTGGGCGGGGTCTTACGGCCGGGTGGTGGGTGACTCGATTGGCTACCTCCTCCCTGCTCGAAAACGCCGCCCCTCAGTATCTCGCTCGGACCGATCCTCCGCCAAGTGGCGAGCGCCACCTGAGCCGCCGCGTAGGGAAGGCTGATCGCCTACTTCCTGCCCTGTAGGGAACCCCCGCAGCCCGCGGTGGCCACCGCCCGTATGGCTCCGGCTCGGCCGTCAGTCGCGAGCGCGTGCGGCAGCGGGCGAACGTGCGCCGTCCACCCGCTCGATGGCCACGTGCCTGATTCGGATGATCTGGCGGCGCCCGCCGCACCGGCATGGGGGCATCGTGTCCGTCCGCGTCGGCACCGGGCCCCAGCTGGTCCGTGCGCAGGCTTGGCAGACGTGCTCGGCGATCGCAGGCATCCATTTGTGCCTACCCGTTGTGACCTCGACTACGCCACGCGTCCCGCTACACCCGCTTACTCCGGTAGCCCGGCGGCTTCGCGGGCTGCCTCCCGATCCTCGTCCGCCCACACCTCGATTCGGATTACCCGCCCCTCGTGCAGCGTGTAGACGTACGCGGTCCGCTGCTCGACCGCCGCGCCGCTGCGCCGCCCCTGTCCGTGGTGCGACGCGAGGACGAACACGCGCTCACCGGCGCCCTGTGCGTCCTCGATGTCGAAGCGGTAGTCCGGGCCGAACTGCCTGAACCAATCGCCGAACCACTCGCCGACCGCCGCCTTGCCGGTCGCCGCGTTGCTCAGCGATGCGAGCTGCCCGTGGAGGACCAGCGTCACGTCCTCAGTCCAAGCGTCCATCACGGCCGCGAACTCACGCGCGTTGGTGGCCTCGAACTGCCGGACGACCACGTCGACGTTCTCCTCCGACATCGTTTGCCGGGTCAGGTCACTGCCGCCGGAGCGCCCGCGTCCAGTCGCCGTACGCCCCGCGGGGCTCGGCCCTCTGGTGGTCCACGTCCTCGCGCGTCCGGCCGTCGTCGTCACGGTCGATGCGCATCGAGGCGAGGCGGGACAACCTGTCCTCGTGGCGCCCGACGTAGATGGTGCGCGGCTGCTGCTTGCGACGCCAGGCGGCCGGGAGGAATTCAGTTACGGGGCGCATTACCTCTCCTGCTTCAAGTCCACTCTCGAGTGAACTCCTGCGCCCTGCGCTTGTCAAGCCTGCCCGAGCAGCGGGGCGAGCGGGTGGTTTCCGTGGGACCCGGGAACCTTTCACCTGCTGGAGCGTTGTAACAACCAACCACGCCTGCGAGCACGGAT
>DASSVP010000220.1:0-19373 GCA_035705985.1 Thermoleophilaceae bacterium | reverse complement strand
GGCGCGGCGTGGCGCTCGCTCACGTGCTTAACCTCGACTGCCCCCGCCGTCACGATCACGGCCGCGGCCATTCCCGCGGCGGCCTTGGACGCCAGCGTCGAGACTCCGGCCGACACGGCGCCGCCGGCGGTGATGCCCCCGGCGGCGGTCACGGCCACGCCCGCCATGCCCGTCGTACCTGCCGCGGCCCCACCGCCCGCGGTGGCTCCGGCCGCGCCGGCGCCGCCGGCGCCGAACTTGGCGATCCACAGCTTCTTCATCAGGACGAGCGGCCCGAGCGGGTAGACGGCGGCGAGCGCGCGCGTGCTCTTGCGGAGCTCGCCGCGGAATGTGCGGCAGCGCTCGCAGGCCCGGAGATGGCGGCGGACCGGGGCGCTCGTCCTCACTAGCCCCTCGGCGACCTGGCCGAGCTCCACCCGGACCTCGTCGCACGTGAGGAGCCGCGCCTCGGCGGCCTCGGCGAGCGACACCCGCGCGCGCACGAGCAGCGACTTCACGCTCGGCACGGTGGTGTCCATCGCCTCCGCGATCTGGTCGTACGAGAGCGCGTCGATCTCGCGGAGCAGGAGGGCCGTCCGCTGCGTCTCGGGCAGGTCCTGGACGTCGGCGACGATCTGCCGGAACTCCTCCCGCCGGTGGACCGTGTCGGCCGTCGTCGTGCCGCCGTCGCGCTCGAAGACGTCCATCGAGTCCTGCCCGGCGGGCTGGGGGCGGCGCAGGTGGTTGAGGGAGCGGTTCCGCGCGATCCGGTAGAGCCACGGCCGCGCGTTGATCGGGCGGTCGTCCGCCCGCATGGCGTTGAACGCCGCCGCGAAGACCTCCTGGAGGACGTCCTCGGCGTCCTCCTGCGAGCCGAGCATGTGGCGGCAGAAGGCGAGCAGCCGCGGCTGGTAGCGCTGAACGAGCGCCTCGAAGGCGCCGTGGTGGCCGCGGCGGGTGAGCGCGATCAGCCGCTCGTCGCTCTGAAGCCGGAGGAGCGGAGAGCGCCCAGCGAGTGCCGGAAGCGCAGCGGATTGTCTGAGAGCGGAAGCTTCCATGGCAGGGCCGGGGCCGATTACCCCTCTCCGGGGACACCGTAGCAGCGGGAAAGTTGCGTGCCGTGGGGCAAGCTCCGGGCGATGCCGGGTGCGCCGCCAGGCGTCTACGAGGGCCGGGCGAGCTCATCCAGGCGGTGGTGGGCGAGGGACACCGCCATCGCTCCCTCCCCGACGGCGCCCGCAACCCGCTTCACCGACCCGTGCCGGGCGTCCCCCGCCACGAACAGCCCCGGGATGCTCGTTTCGAGCGCGAGTGGATCGCGGTCGAGTGGCCAGCCCTCGGGGCGGCGGCCGTTCTCGAGCAGGTCCGGGCCGGTCAGCAGGAAGCCCTTGTCGTCCGTGCGAATGTCGCTGCGGCGCGCCCACCGCGTTCGCGGCACCCCGCCGATGCACAGAAAGACCGACGTGACCCGCACGGCGTCGGGAGCGGTATCGGCACTCTCCAGCGTCACTGCCACGACCCGCCCCGCCTCGTCGTGGAGCTCGCGCACCTGGGTTCGGAGCCGCACGTCGACGGCGTCGCTCGCCTCGATCCGCTCCACGAGGTAGGCCGACATCGACTTCGAGAGGCTGTCGCCGCGCACCACCATCGTCACGGTCGCGCCGGCGCTCACCATGTTCATGACCGCCTGGCCCGCGGAGTTCCCGGCGCCCACCACCATCACGTGCTCGCCGGCGCACTGCACGGCCTCGCTGCGGCCCGCTCCGTAGTAGACGCCGTGCCCCACCAGCTCGTTCACGCCCTCGGCCTCCAGCCGCCGCCACTCCATCCCGGGCGCCACCAGGGTGATGTCGGCGGTCACCTGGTCGCCGCTCGAGAGGGTCGCCACCGGTGGCTCGCCGAGCACCAGCCGTGCGTCGACCACGCCGTTCAGGATCAAGAGCTCCGCTCCGAAGCCCTCGGCCTGGCGGCCCGCCTTCCGCGCCAGCTCGGCGCCGCCGATCCCCTGCTCGAAGCCGAAGAAGTTCTCGATCATCGAGGTGTAGGACGCCTGCCCGCCCGGCAGGTCGGCCTCGGAGACCGCGGTCGAGAGCCCGTCCGAGGCGCCGTAGACCGCCGCCGCGAGGCCGGCCGGGCCGGCGCCGACGATGAAGAGGTCGTAGTGGCTGCGCTTCGGGCGCGCAAAGACCTTCCAGTCCTCGGCGAGGCGCTCGACCGTTGCCGCCGCGTACACGACATCCCCGTCCAGGACGACCGGCAGCGCCGCCTCGCGCGCGCCCGCGTTGTCGAGGACCTCATCCGCCTGCGGCGTCCCGGCCTCGTAGAACTCGTGAGGCTGCGCGGCGCGGGTGAGGAAGTCGCGAAGCCGGTAATCCTCGGGCTCGAGCCGGCGGCCTACGACGGTGACGTTGGGCCGTGGAGGGCTCACGCCGCGATTCTACGGCCATACTCTGAGTCGCCCGGGTGGCGGAACTCGGTCAGACGCGATCGGCTTAAACCCGATTGCCCGAGAGGGCGTGTGGGTTCGAATCCCACCCCGGGCATGTAGAAACGCTTGCTATTTGAGGCGCCTTGAGCGAAGCGCGGGTCATGGCTCGCCTGGCGCTCGCCGCGGCAGCCGTTTTCGCGCTCGCCCCGGCAACCCGTACGGTACGAGCCGCTGCTGGGCGCCTTCGGGCCCGGCCGCTTCTGCGCCCGCCTGCGACGGGTGACCGTGCGGCGCGACCCGGAGACCGGGGAGCGGCACGTGGTGCGCGGAAAGCGGAGGCTGCGCTGCCTCCGTTCGCTCGCTGCCGGTCATGCTCGAGGCCACCTACCTCGGCGCCTGACTGTCCCCGCGCTCGCGCGGGTATAGGTTCGGCATGCTGAAGGCGCTCTTCACCCCGTTCTCGATCGTCCTCGGGCTGCTCGCCGGCGTTGCCGGGAAGAAGATCTTCAATCAGGTCTGGGGCCTCATCGACGAGGAGGAGCCGCCGGACTCGAAGCACCGCGACATCACCTGGGGGCGCCTCCTGCTCGCCGGCGCCGTCCAGGGCGCGATCTTCCGCGCTGTGAAGGAGCTGACCGATCACGCGGCTCGTCGCGGCTTCTACCGCACCACCGGCACCTGGCCGGGCGAGAAGCGACCCGATCCGGAGTAGGCCCAGGTTCCGAGGCATAACCGGCCCCCGAACAGGGAAAACGGCGCAGAGGAGGAATGCGGGGCCGCAAGAACCGGCGCGTTGCTGCGTTACAGCATGTAAGGGTTCACGGCTGAGCTCGGATCCCGGCTTTGGGAGCCTCGCCAAATGGGAGGGCGAGGGGCCGGGACCTGTGCGCGAGAGGAGTAAGGGGTAGGTGCGATCGCTGAGCGCTATCGGACGCGTAGCCGCCGTTGGTGCGGTCATCGCGGCGATCGTGCTCGTGGGCCTGATCCTCTTCGGCGGCGCGGGCGCCGGCGGCTACAAGGTCAAGGCGCGCTTCCTGAACGCCGGTCAGCTGGTCAAGGGCAACCCCGTGCAGGTGGGCGGCGTGCCGGTCGGCTCGGTCGACGGCATCAAGATCACCGGGGACGGCCACGCCGAGATCGAGATGTCGATCGACGGCGACCACGCCCCGCTGCGGCGCGGCACCCGGGCTGAGATCCGCCAGTTCTCCCAGTCCGGCCTGGCGAACCGCTACGTCGACCTGAAGCTACCGCCCCACACGGATGAGGAGATCCCGGATGGCGGCGTGATCGAGACCGACAAGACGGTCACCCAGGTCGACCTGGACGAGCTGTTCAACACGCTGAACCCGGAGACGCGCCGGTCGCTCCAGGGCTTCTTCAAGGGCTCCGCTGCCCAGTGGCGCGACATGGCGGACGAGGCCAACCTCGGCTTCGAGTACCTCAACCCGGCGCTGTCCACCTCGCGGCGGCTCTTCAACGAGCTGACGAAGGACACGCCGCTCCTCCAGCGCTTCCTCGTCGACAGCTCGCAGGCCGTCACCGCGCTCGCCGAGCGCCGTGACGACCTCGCTGCGCTCGTGGGCAACCTCAACACCACGATGGGCGCGCTCGGGAGTGAGAAGGAGGCGCTCGCCGAGTCGATCGGACGGCTCCCGCCGTTCATGCGCCAGGCCAACACGACGTTCGTGAACCTGCGATCAACCCTCAACGAGGTAGACCCGCTCGTCGAGGCCTCGAAGCCGGTGGCGAAGCGCCTCGGGCCCTTCCTCTCGCAGGCCCGGGCCTTCGCCGCCGACGCCGAGCCGACCGTGCGCGACCTGAGTCTCACGATCCGCAAGCGCGGCCCCGGCAACGACCTCGTGAACCTGATGCGGACGTTCCCGCCGCTGGCGGACATCGCCACCGCCACGAAGGAGCGCACCGTGGCTCCCGGCGGCCGCCGCTTCGCGGTCGGCGAGACGCGCGGCGCCTTCCAGGAGAGCGTCGAGGCGCTCAAGGGCGGGGCGGGCGAGCTCTCGTTCGCCCGGCCGTACACGACCGACTTCCTGGGCTGGTTCGACGACTTCTCCACGACAGGCGGCGGCTTCGACGCGCTCGGCGCGACGGCGCGAGGCATGGTCTCCTTCGCGCCGACCCTGCACAAGGATGCGCTGGCCTACAAGCAGTACCGCCGCTGCCCGGGCGCCGCCGAGGCGCCCATGAAGGACGGCTCGAACGTGCTGCCGCCCGAGGAGCGCGAGCGCCTCGGCTGCGACGAGAGCGACAGGGCGGTGCCGCGATGAGGCGCGTCTTCGTGGTGCTCGCGGTGATCGGCGTGTGCGTCGCGGCGTTCGTGCTCGCGGGCGCCTCCGACAAGAAGTCAGGCGCGCAGACCTACCGGATCATGTTCGACAACGCCTTCGGCCTGACCCCGGGCGGCGACTTCCGCGTGGGTGGCGTCACGGCCGGCCAGACGAAGGAGTTCGACGTCCACAAGAAGCCGGGCGAGGCGCCCAAGGCCGTCGTGACGGTCGAGGTGCAGAAGCCGGGCTTCGGCGACTTCCGCGAGGACGCAAGCTGCGAGATCCTGCCGCAGTCGCTGATCGGCGAGTACTACGTCGACTGCCAGCCGGGCTCGTCCGAGGAGAAGATCGGGAACGGCGGCGTAGTCCCCGTGGAGCAGACGTCGTCGACGATCCCCGCCGACATCGTCAACAACGTCATGCGGCGCCCGTACCGCGAGCGCTTCCGGCTCATCATCAGCGAGCTCGGCACGGGCCTCGCCGGTCGCCCGGACGACCTCCAGGAGGTGCTGCGCCGCGCCCACCCCGGCCTGCGCGAGACGTCGAAGGTGCTGCGCATCCTCGGCGACCAGAACCAGGTCATCAAGGACTTCATCACCGACTCGGACACCGTCGTCCAGGAGCTCGAGAAGAACAAGCAGGACGTGGTCCGCTTCGTGCGCGAGGCCGGCGACGCCGCGGAGATCACCGCCACCCGTCGCGCCGAGCTGCGCGAGCAGTTCCAGCGCTTCCCCGAGTTCCTCGACGAGCTGCGGCCCACGATGGCGCGCCTCGGGGAGCTGGCCGACGAGCAGACGCCGCTCATGACGGACCTCCGGCGGGCCGCCCCCGACCTCGACACCTTCTTCACGCGCGTCGGCCCGTTCGCGGAAGCGAGCCGCCCGGCGGTCCGCTCGCTCGGCGAGATGGGCGAGGTCGGTACGCGCGCGATCAGGAAGGGCCGCGAGGAGATCGCCGAGCTGCGCGAGCTCTCGGAGGAAGCGCCCGCATTCGCCAGGCCGCTGCGGCAGTTCCTCCAGACGATCGACGACCGCAAGCGCGCGATCGAGAACGACGTGCGCGCGAAGGAGACGGCCCCGCCGGCGCCCGACCCGACCGCCATCCCGAACGAGGGCGGCTTCACGGGCATGGAGGCGCTGTGGAACTACTTCTTCTGGCAGACGCTCAGCATCAACATGCTGGACGACGAGGCGCACATCCTGCGCGCCGGCCTGACCGTCGCCGAGGACTGCATGCACTTCGAGAACGATCCGCCGCGGACGGCCGCGGACCGCGAGCGGTTCGAGAAGTGCAACTCGTACCTCGGGCCGAACCAGCCCGGCATCTACAGCCCCGACCCGCTCGACGACGACGCGAACCCGAACGCGGCGTCGCTGCGTGAGCAGAGCGGGCAGCCCGCAAGCCAGCTCGGCGAGCAGCGTGGCGAGGGCATGCCGGAGGCCGGCCCGCTTCCCGGCCAGCGTGACCTCTCGCGCCCGCAGGTCGTGCTGCCCCCGGACCTCCAGAACCTGCTCGACTCCCTGAGCCCGCGCGAGCGCCGCCGGCTCGAGGAGGGTCCGGCGCCGACCAACCCGGACGAGCTCCAGCGCGAGCTGGAGCAGCTCGCTCCGAGCGCGCCGCCCGCGGACGACCAGACCACCGGCCAGCTCCTCGACTACCTGCTCGCGCCATGAGCCGCCGCGGCGGAACAGCCAGCTTCGCAGCCAGCCCGGTGCTGATCGGGGCCACCACGGTGCTCGTGGCGCTCGTCGCGGTGTTCATCGCCTACAACGCGAACTCGGGCCTGCCGTTCGTGCCGACCTACGAGCTCAAGGCCGAGCTGCCGTCCGGCGGCAAGCTCGTGAAGGGCAACGAGGTGCGGGTCGGCGGCTTCCGCGTCGGCGTGGTCAAGGAGATCAAGCCGATCGTGAAGGAGGTGGACGGCGAGCGCCGCGCGATCGCCCTGGCGACGCTGAGCCTCGACAAGACCGTGGAGCCGCTCTCGCGCAACTCCAAGCTGCGCGTCCGCCCGCGCTCGGCGCTCGGGCTCAAGTACGTCGAGCTCGAGCCGGGCACCGGCAGGGCGACCTATCAGGCGGGCGACACGATCCCGGTAAAGCAGGCGTCCGAGCCGCTCGAGTTCGAGGACCTGTACTCGACCTTCGACCCCGAGGTCCGGCCGCAGATCCAGAAGGCCACGGAGGGCTTCGGCGACGCCTTCGCGGGCCGCGGCCAGAGCATCAACCGCGCGATCGAGGCGCTCAACCCGCTGTTCCGCTCGCTCACCCCGGTGATGCGCAACCTGTCCGACCCGGACACCGAGCTCGACCAGTTCTTCCTCCAGATCGGGCGCGCGTCCGCGCAGGCCGCCCCGGTGGCGAGGACCCAGGCGCTGCTGTTCACCGACATGGCAGACACGTTCGCGGCCATCTCGGCCAATCCGCGGGCGCTCCAGGACACGATTGAGAAGGCCGCGCCGACGATGGCCGTCTCAATCAACTCGTTCGAGGTTCAGCAGCCGTTCCTCGCCGACTTCACCGACCTGTCCTCGCGGCTGCGTCCCGCCGCCGCCGAGCTGCCGCGCTCGCTGCCCGCGATCAACAGCGCGTTCAAGGTCGGGACGCCGGTGCTGCCGCGCACGGTGGAGTTGAACGAGGACCTCGAGGACGCGCTCAGGGCGGCGGAGGACCTCTTCGAGAACCCGAACACGCTGCTCGCGCTGCGCGACCTCGACACGGCGCTTACCGTCAGCCGGCCAGCCATCGAGTTCATCGCGCCGTACCAGACCGTCTGCAACTACTGGATGTACTTCGTGCACCCGCTCGGGGAGGTGCAGTCCGTGGTCCAGACCGGACCGACGGGCGCCGGCACGGTGCTGAACCAGAACGTCAAGGAGGTCAACACCAACCAGCAGAACAACTACGCGACCTCCACGGGCTCGCGCCCGTGGGACCTCCCCCAGGGCATGAAGCCGCAGGGCGCAAAGGACCAGCGCGGGGACGACATCTTCCGCCTCTACGCGCCGCCGTATCAGCCCGCCATCGACGCGCAGGGCAACGCCGACTGCCAGCTCGGCCAGAACGGCTATCCGAACGGCGCGCTCAACGACGGCCGCTACGCCCCCGGCGACCTGCTCGACAAGTCCGAGAGCCACGGACTGCCGAACCTCCAGCCGGAGCGCGTCGGAAAGGGCGGCAACGCCGCCCTCATGCCGCCCGACAACAACGTTCCCGGCCTCTCCGGCGGCACCTACCGGTCACGTGACCTCGGGATCGACAACCTGGCGGACGTGCCATGAGCGCCGCGCGTTCGAACGGAATGAGCCCCTTCCGCGCCGGCGTGCTCGCGCTCGTCGTGATCGGGCTGCTCGCCTACTTCGGGTTCTCGAAGGCGAACCCGTTCGCCAACCCGTACGAGTTCAAGGCCGTCTTCAACGACGTCAACAACCTGAAGCCTCGCTCGCCTGTCCGGATCGCCGGCGTCGAGGTCGGGAAGGTCGTCCGGATCGAGCCCGTGACCGAGGGCAAGGGCGCCGCCGAGGTCACGATGGAGGTCCAGGAGAAGGGTCTTCCGATCAAGGAGGACGCCGAACTGAAGATCCGGCCGCGCATCTTCCTCGAGGGCAACTTCTTCGTGGACGTGGAGCCGGGGTCGCCGTCGGCCGACGAGCTTGACAAGAACGGGGTCATCCCGGTCACGCAGACGGCCGCGCCGGTGCAGTTCGGCGACCTGCTGACGGCGTTCCAGAGCGACACGCGGACGGACCTGCAGACCTTCCTGCGCGAGTATTCGAAGGGCCTCGAGGACGGCGGCGCCGAGGGCTTCAACCAGGCGATCGACTACTGGGAGCCGGCCTACCGCAACAACTCCCTGGCGAACGACGCGACGCTCGGCCAGGATCCCGACAGGGACCTGCAGCGCGTCCTGAAGGGCCAGCAGCAGACGTTCGCGGCGCTGGTCCGCGACGAGCGCGCGCTGAAGGACCTGGTGACGAACTTCAACACCACCGCGGCCGCGTTCGCCAGCGAGGACGAGGCGCTGGCGGCCTCGATCCCGGCGCTGCGCGACACGCTCCGCGTGGGCGAGCCGGCGCTCGGCTCGCTGAACGAGGCGCTGCCGTCGCTGCGCGCGTTCGCGCGTGACGCGCTGCCGGGGGTGCGCACGTCGGACGAGACGCTCGCGGCGTCACTGCCGTTCATCACCCAGGCGCGCCTGCTCATGTCCGAGAGGGAGCTGCGCGGGACGGCGCGCATCCTGCGGCGGACGATCCCCGACGTCGTGGCGTTCAACCGGACGTCGGTCCCGTTCCTGCGCCAGGCGCGCGCTCTCTCGGCATGCACGAACAACGTGCTCGTGCCGTTCATGGGCCTCGAGATCCCGAACCCGGAGAGCGGTAACGAGGCGGAGAACTCGAACCAGCCCGTGCGCGCGCAGCTCCAGCGCGGCTTCCCGGGCCTCTCGGGCGAGAGCCGCCTCTCGGACGGGAACAACCAGTACTTCCACGCCGGCGCGACCGGCCCAGGGAACCGCGTGCGTCCCGGTCCGCCGCCCGACGGCGGCAGCATGCCGATGCCCCACAGGCCGGACGTGCCGTGCGAGGAGCAGGAGCTCCCGAACCTCCACGCGCCCGGCGGCCCGATTCCGGCCTTCCCGCTGCTGGGCGAGAGCCCCGGCTCGGTCATCAAGCCGCCCGCGCCGGTTCCGAACCCGGACGAGGCGATCGAGGGCATCAACGACTTCGTCGACGACGTCCTGCCGGTGATCGCCGCTGAGCGCGAGAAGTACAGCCGCGAGGCCGCCCGGGCGCAGGCACGGGAGGGCGGCGGATGATCGCCGCGATCCGCAAGAACCTCGCGGACTTCCTCGCGATCCTCGGCGTCGTCCTCCTCGGGCTCGGAATCGGCGCGTACATCCTCGCGAACCAGCGGCTGCGCTTCCCGCTCGTCGAGGAGCCGTTCCACACCGTGAAGGCCGAGCTCCCGGACGCCCAGGCCGTGACGCCGGGCCAGGGGCAGACCGTCGTGGTCGCCGGCGTGCGGGTGGGCGACATCGGCGCGGTCGAGCTCGAGGACGGCAAGGCGGTCGTGGAGCTGCAGCTCGAGCCGAAGTACAAGAAGCTGATCCGAGAGGACGCGACGGCGCTCCTGCGGGCGAAGACCGGCACCAAGGACATGTTCCTCGAGGTCGATCCCGGCGACGGCAAGCCGCTCGAGAGCGGCGAGCGCATCCAGGTCTCGAACACGCTGCCGGATATCGACCCCGACGAGATCCTCGCCGCGCTCGACGGCGACACGCGCAACTACCTGAGGCTGCTCGTCTCCGGCGCCGGCAAGGGGCTCGACGGCCGCGGGACAGACCTGCGCGAGGTCATGAAGCGACTCGGTCCGCTGCACAAGGACCTCGCCCGCGTGAGCAGGGCCGTTGCGGAGCGGCGGCAGAACATGCGCCGGCTGGTCAACCGCTACGGGCTCCTCATGACCGAGCTCGGCAAGGCCGACGACGACATCACGCGGCTCGTCCGCACCTCGAACGTCACGCTCGGCGCGTTCGCGGAGGAGGACCACAACATCGCCGCGCTCGTGTCGAAGCTGCCCGCGACGCTCGACCAGACGTCCACGACGCTCGGCAAGGTCGACCGGCTCGCCGACGTGATGGGCCCGGCGTTCGAGTCGCTGCGGCCGCCCTTCCGCAAGCTCGATGAGGCGAACGAGGCGGTGCTGCCGTTCGTGGAGGAGGCGGCGCCGATCCTGAAGAACCAGGTTCGCCCCTTCGTCCGCGCGGTGAAGCCGTTCCAGCGGAACCTCGGCGAGGCGTCGAAGAACCTGGCGCAGGCCGGGCCGGACCTCACGAAGTCGTTCCTGGGGCTCAACCGCCTGTTCAACATCGGCGCCTACAACCCGGGCGGCGCCGAGGGAATCTCCGAGGAATGCGAGAAGAACGGCGCCTGCACCCGCGCCGAGCGCGCCCGCAACGAGAGCTACCTCTACTGGCTCGGGTGGGTCGGTCAGAACACCGTGTCGCTGTTCTCGACCGCTGACGCGCTCGGGCCGATCCGGCGGGCGTACCTGCTCAACCTCAACTGCGACATGTTCAAGTCCGAGGCCGAGCATGGCGGGATGCCGGAGGCCGAGGCCGAGGGCCTGGCGAACCTGTTCGGCTCGATCGGGGCGTGCGCGAACCCATGATCAAGCAGACCCCCAGCCTCGGCCGGATGATCGCCATGGTGGCGTTCACGCTGTCGGTGTTCGCGATCCTGATCTTCCTCTGGCTCGCGTTCGGCGGCTCGGTGCCGCTCAACCCCGAGGGCTATCGCTTCACCGTTCACATGCGCGAGGCCGCGACGCTCGCCGTGGAGGCGGACGTTCGGATGGCCGGCGTGAACGTCGGCAAGGTGAAGTCGAAGGAGCTCGACAAGGGCGGCGCACGCACGATCGTCGAGGTCCAGCTCGACGAGGCCTACGCGCCGATCCCGAAGGACAGCCGCGCGATCCTGCGCCAGAAGACGCTCTTGGGCGAGACCTACCTCGAGATCACGCCCGGCAACAAGCGGCGCGGGATCCTCGACGACGGCGCCCGGCTCGCGAACTCCCAGGTGGAGCCGACGGTCGAGCTCGACGAGATCTTCACGGCGTTCGACCCGGACACCCGCAAGGCGTTCAAGGAGTGGGTCACCGAGCTGGCCGGCGCAATCGAGGACGGCCGGAGCCAGGACCTGAACGACGCGTTCGGGAACTTCGAGGGCTTCGCCGTGGACGGGGCCAAGCTCATGCAGGTGCTCGACGAGCAGAACGTCGCCGTGCACCGGCTGGTCAAGAACACCGGCGTCGTGTTCGGGGCCATCAACGAGCGCCGCGGCGCGCTGCAGGACCTGATCGTCAACTCGAAGCGCACGTTCGAGGCCACGGCGTCGCGCGACGAGGCGCTGGCCGAGACGTTCGCGATCATGCCGACCTTCCTCGACGAGTCGAAGGCCACGATGGCGCGGCTCGAGGACTTCTCGCGGAACACCCGGCCGCTCGTGATCGATCTCAAGGAGCCGGCCGACGACCTCGGGCCCACGGTCCGCGATCTCGGCGACCTGGCGCCCGACCTCGAGAACCTCTTCCGCGACCTCGGTCCGCTGATCCGCGCCGGCCGGACCGGCGTGCCCGCTCTCGACCGCACGCTCGAGGAAGCCGAGCCGCTCGTCGAGGCGATGCACACGTTCTTCCCGGAGCTCAACCCGATCCTGTCCTACTTCAACTTCCATCAGACCACGATCGCCGCGTTCATAACGAACGGCGGCGCCGACCTCGCCGCCGACTACGGCACCGGCCAGCGCGGCCAGACCCAGGTCGGCATCACGAGCGATTCGCGCAACTTCCAGGCCTACCCGCATGGCTCAGAGCCGCCGGATTGGGCGCGCGGCAACGCGTACCTGCATCCGAACACGCTCATGCGCGCGCTCAAGTTCGGAGGGATCGAGAGCTTCAAGTGCCCGGGCGGGGAGCGCAAGTACGCGGAGGACGCGCTCGAGCCGGGGCAGGACCACGACGACAAGCGCGCGCCGTGCTTCGAGATGCGGCCGTCGCTCTACGACGGGAAGCTCTTCTCGATGCCGCGCCGCGGCGTCGCGCCCTTGCGCGCGAACCCGAGGGGCAACGAGGGCAACCCGCCGGCGAGGGACCCGGACCCGAGCCCGAGCGACTAGCGAGAAGCTCGTCGCTGCGCACGGGGCACGCCCGTGCTTGCGCAAGGCGGAACAATCCCGGGCATGCCCTTCTTCTTCGAGAAGGCATACCGGCGGATGGGGAAGAGCTACTTCCTCCTCTACCTGGTCTTCGAGTTCGTCTCCGCGATCGTGGTCTGCCTCGCGACGATCGGGCTGTTCGCGCTCTACACCGATCCGTCCGCGAGCGAGTTCTGGCTGATCGCGGCCTTCGCCGAGGCGTGCGTCGTGGCGAGCACGGCGTTCATGATGTGGAACGGCGCGCGGCGGGTGCGGCCGATCGTCGCCTGGATGGAGAACAGGCAGGACGCGCTCGACGCCTGGCGCGCCGCGGTGGCTGTGCCGCGGGACCTCACGCTCCGGGTCGGCTGGCAGCCGTTCCTCCTGATCGGGCTGCCGGTGTCGGTGTTCGCGACGATCGTCGCCGACCTGCCCGCCTACAGCGCGCTGATCATCTTCGCTGGAACGGCCGTGGCGGTCGCGTACTCCGCGATCCTCCATTTCTTCTCGTACGAGCAGTTCCTCCGGCCCGTGGTCGAGGACATCGTGGGCGACCTGCCACCCGGCTTCACCGGGGCGCCGCTCGGCGTCCCGCTTCGCTGGAAGCTCCTCGGGGCGCTCCCGCTGATCAACGTGATCACCGGCGTCGTCGTGAGCGCGCTCTCGACCGACGGCAGCACAGAGCTCCAGGAGCTGGGGTTCGACGTGGTGGTGGCGGTGCTGGTCGCGTTCACGATCTCGCTCGAGCTGACCTTGCTCGTGACGCGCTCCGTGCTCCAGCCCGTGGACCGCCTGCTCGAGGCGACTGAGTCGGTGAAGCGCGGCGACATCGACGCGCGCGTGCCGATCACGTCGGGCGACGAGCTGGGCAGCCTCGCCGGCAGCTTCAACGAGATGATGCGAGGGCTCTCCGAGCGCGAGGCGCTGCGCTCGGCGTTCGGCGCCTACGTGGACCCCGAGGTCGCCGAGCGGGTGATCGAGGAGGGCGAGCTGATCGAGGGGCAGGAGCGCGAGGTCACCGTGATGATCCTCGACATCTGGGACTTCACGGCGTTCGCGCAGCGCTCGAACGCGCGCGAGACCGTCTCGTTCCTGAACGACATGTTCGGCATCGTCGTGCCGTGCGTGGCGCAGCACGGCGGCCACGCGAACAAGTTCCTCGGCGACGGGCTGCTCGCCGTGTTCGGCGCGCCGGACCGTCTCGAGGATCACGCCGACCGCGCCCTCGCCGCGGCGGGCGATATCGCGGAGAAGCTCGAGGAGCGGTTCGGCGACGAGATCCGCTTCGGCGTGGGGATCAACTCAGGGCCCGTGGTCGTGGGGTCCGTGGGCGGCGGCGGCCGGCTCGAGTTCGCGGTGATCGGCGACCCGGTGAACATCGCCGCGCGCGTGGAGCATCTGACCCGCGAGACCGGCGACCCGGTGCTCGTGACCGAGGCGGCCCGCTGCCTCGTCTCGCAGGACCGGTTCGAGCTCGAGCCGCGTGGGGAGTTTGCGCTGAAAGGGGTGTCGGAACCTGTGCCGATTTACGCCTTGGCGCTGAGACTGGACGGACGTTCGAGAGGGTCGCAAAGAGCATCTCAAGCAAAGGCCTGACTCTGCCGATGGAAGAAGCGTGGCCCCCTTCCACCCCGTGCGCTACGAAGCGCGGGCACTCGCAGCCCGTGCGCTCGCCGCTCTCGCGGTGTTCTGCACGATCGCGATTGTGCTGCTCGCGGGCAGTGCTCCGGGGGCCGCCGAGGCCAAGCAGGACAAGGAGGGGACAGGCTCCAGCGAGGCCGTCGCCAAGGCCGGCCCGGAGGCAGCCGCTCCCGAGCTGCACGGCAACGGCAACGGTTCGAGCAACGGCGGAGCCGGCAAGTGGGATCCGCCCGATCCGGTGGACCCGGGAACGCCTCCGCCCAACTCGGCTCCGAGTCCGGCGTCCGACCCGGCGCCGGCCCCCAGCGACAGCACGAGCGCCGGTAAGGGCAACGGCAGCGACGGGGCCGCGCCCAGCGGTGCCGGCGGCAAGGGAAACGCGACGGACGACCCGACTCCGCGCGGCCAGACGCCCCTGCCCGTCGACCCGGCCCAGCCCGACGCCGCGGGCACGCCCTCGACCACCGGCCAGCCGGCCTCGACGCCGGTGCCCGAGTCGCTCGGAAGCGAGGAGGGCCCTCGCGCCGAGCGGCGGAACCGGATCCGCTTCCGCCGCGCGCAGGACGCAGGGGGCACCGCGTCGGCCCCGGGGCCGACCCTGGTGGCGGGCGTCGGCGGCACCGAGGCCGAGTTCAACCCTGCGCCCGCCGCCGCGGCTGCCGCCTTCGAGCCGGTCGGCGAGGCCCCGAACGGCGGAGACGGAAGCGCCAACCCCACGGACCGGCGCGCCCGCCCGAACGAGGCGAGGCCCACAGAGCAGGGCCCGCCGATCATCCGCACGATCCCGCAGATCGTGGACCAGGTGCCGCCGGCGCTGAAGTTCGGCCTCGCGGCAACCGGCGTGCTCGCCTTCATCTTCGCCCTGGCCTCGCTCGTCACGACCGTTCGCAACCGCTCCCTCGACCGCCAGCGCCGCGACCTGCTCCAGGAAGTCGGTCTCCTGCAGAGCGCGCTGCTCCCGCCGGTCCCTGACCGCGTGGGCGGCCTGCGCACGTCGGTCGCCTACCGGCCGGCCGACGGCCCCGGCGCGGGCGGCGACTTCTACGACGTGCTGCCCCTGCCCGGCGGCCGCGTGGGCTTCATCCTCGGCGACGTGTCCGGCCACGGCCGCGGCGCCCTGGCCCGGACCGCCTTCATGCGCTACACGCTGCGCGCCTACCTCGAGGCAGGCCTCGAGCCGCGCGTGGCCCTGCAGGTCGCCGGCCGGGTGATCGACGAGAACCTCGGCGGCGACTTCGCGACCGTGCTCCTGGCGGTGCACGATCCGGAGACCGGCTCGCTGACGTACGCGACGGCCGGGCACCCTGCGCCGCTCGTGGTGGGCCCGCAGCCGCACGACCCGGTCACGGCAGGCTCGTCGCCGCCGATCGGCGTCGGCGTCCGCACCGGCCTGCGTCAGACGACGGTGCCGCTCGTGTCCGGCTCGGTCGCGGCCATGTTCACCGACGGACTGCTCGAGGCCCGCACCGACGGCGGCCTGCTCGGCCGCGACCGGCTCGCCGAGCTGCTCGACGAGATGGGCGACGACGCTACCGCCCGCGGCCTGGTCGACGCCGTCAACAAGGTCTCCCGCGTGATGTCCGACGACATCGCAGCGGTAGTGATCCAGCCGACGAACGCGGCCACCGCCGGGCTGTTCCGCACCGAGCAGCTCGAGCTCACATCCCGCGAGCTCGCCGGCGACATCGCCGAGCGCTTCCTCGAGGCCTGCGGTGTCGCGCCGGCCGACGTGGAGGCCGCGCTCTACGACGCGCGAATGATCTCCGAGCGCTTCGGCGGAGTCATCCTCCACGTGGTCTTCGGCAACCGCCTGCGGGTCGAGGTGCTGCCACGCAACGTGGAGAGCATCGAGGCCGCCTCGCGGCGCGCCGCCGCTGCCCGCTAGGTAGTCTCGCGCTCCTTGTGAGCGCCGAAACCGAGACTCACCAGGAGACCGCGCTGCACGGCGGCCGGCTCGTCGCGAAACGGCTCAAGGCACACGGCGTGACGAAGCTCTTCACGCTCTCCGGCGGCCATCTCTTCTCGATCTACGACGGCTGCCGCGAGGAGGGGATCGACATCGTCGACGTGCGCCACGAGCAGTCTGCGGCGTTCGCGGCGGAGGGCTGGGCGAAGGCCACGCGCGAGCCCGGCGTGTGCGCGCTCACCGCGGGCCCGGGCGTCACGAACGGGATGAGCGGGCTGGCGTCGGCGCTGATGAACGCCTCGCCGGTCCTCGCGCTCGGCGGCCGCGCGCCGGCGGCGCGCTGGGGGATGGGCTCGCTCCAGGAGATCGACCACGTGCCCTTCGTGGACCCGCTCACCAAGCTCGCCCGCACCGCGGACGTGACCGCCGACATCCCGGCGCTCGTGGACGAGGCGCTCCGCGTGGCGGTCGAGCCGCCCAGCGGGCCGACGTTCCTAGACTTCCCGCTGGACCAGGTGTTCATGGAGGCGTCGGTGGACGCGGACGCGCCGGGCTCGCTGCCGGAGCCCTCCGAGCTTCCGGCCGCCGACGGCGACGAGCTCGACCGCGCGGTGGAGCTGCTGCGCGGCGCGGACAAGCCGGTGGTGATGGCGGGAACCGGGCTCTACTGGGCACGTGCCGAGAAGGAGCTGCGCACGCTCTGCGAGGAGCTTGAGATCCCCGTCTTCCTGAACGGCCTGGCGCGCGGGTGCGTGCCCGCCGACGACCCGCACTTCTTCTCGCGCGCGCGGAGCGCCGGGCTGAAGGGAGCCGACGTGGCGCTGGTCGTGGGCGTCCCGATGGACTTCCGGCTCGGATTCGGCGGCTCGTTCGGCGACGACACGCAGCTCGTCGCGATCGGGTCGGCGCGCCCCGACCGCGACCACCCGCGCCCGGTGGCGGCCGAGCTCTACGGCAACGTCGCCGGCTCGCTCGACGCGCTGCGCTCGGCCGGCGCGCGCGACCGCTCCGCGTGGGTCACTGAGCTCAGGGCTGTGGAGAACGAGAAGCGCGCCGCGGAGCAGGAGCAGCTGAACGACGACCGGTCGCCGCTTCACCCGATGCGCGTGTACGGCGAGCTCGGGCGGGTGCTCGAGCGCGACGCGGTGGTGATCGGCGACGGCGGCGACTTCGTGTCGTTCGCCGGCCGGATGATCGACACCTACGAGCCGGGCTGCTGGATGGACCCCGGGCCGTACGGGTGCCTGGGAAGCGGGCCCGGCGCGGCGCTAGCGGCGAAGCTCGCGCACCCGGAGCGGCAGGTCTGCCTGCTGCTCGGCGACGGCGCGTTCGGCTTCGCGGGCATGGAGTTCGACACGTTCGTCCGCCACGGCGTCCCGGTCGTCGGCGTCATGGGGAACAACGGGATCTGGGCGCTCGAGAAGCACCCGATGGAGTTCCTGTACGGCTATTCGGTCGCCGCCGACCTGCAGCCGAACTGCCGCTACGACGAGGTCGTGCGCGCGCTCGGCGGGCACGGCGAGCTCGTGGAGCGGCCCGACGAGCTGCGTCCCGCGCTCGAGCGCGCCTTCGCCTCCGGCAGGCCGGCGCTCGTGAACGTGCTCACGGACCCCTCGGTGGTGTACCCCCGCAAGGCAAACCTCGCCTAGCGATATCGGTCACGCTGGGCTATAGTGGGCTCGCTGGGTGGGAACCGGCCTGCGGCAAACCCGTAGGTCCCCATTCGGTACATAGGTTCGGGCGAAGCCGCATCGTATCGGCGCCTCCCGCCGTCCGAACCGCAAGGCCCTTTCATGGCACGTACCCCTGCCCGTCCTGATAGGGCCGTTGGAGAATCGCCCGCATGATGCGGGCGGTTCTTCGTTTAGGGGGCCTCCGCCAGCGCGGCCGCGCCATGGAGGAGGTCGCGGTCCGAGACCTCGACCTCGTCGAGCCCGAGCGCTCGCAGCGACTCGGTGAGGATCGTCGCGCCGGCGACGATCGTCGGCGCCCGCGCGGGGTTGAGGCCGGGCACGGCGCGCCGCTCCTCGACCGTCTTCGACGCGAGCATCGCGGTGACCCGGTCACAGGCGTCGAGCGTCAGCACGTGGCCGTGCGCCTCGGCGGCGCCGTCGATGGCTGCGAGGCTGGTCGCGGTCCCCGCGACCGCGATCGCCCGGTCGGCGCTCACCCCGGGCACGATCGCGTGAACGTCCCGCGCGAGTGCTGCCAGCTCCTCGCCCGCCGGCGGGTCCGTGTGGAGGAAGCGCTCGGTGTGGCGCACCGACCCCATCTGCGTCGAGGTGTGGAAGGCCGGCTCGTCGCCCGGGCGGCCGACCACGTACTCCGTCGAGCCGCCTCCGATGTCGATCACCACGGTCTGCGCGCGGTCGCCGCGCCCGGCCGTCGCTCCGAGGAAGGTCAGCCACGCCTCCTGCTCGCCCGAGATCGTCCGGGCGTCGATGTGGAAGCGCCCCTGGAGGAGCTCTCGGAAGGCCGCGCCGTTCTCAGCGTCGCGCATGGCGCTCGTGGCCACCGCCGTCGTCGACTCGGCGCCGAGCGCGTCGATCGCCTCCCGGTACTCCGCCACGGCGGCGGTCACGCGCTCCATCGCCGAGTCGGCCAGCCGCCCGGTTGCGTCGAGGCCCTCGCCGAGCGTCGTGATGGTGGTGCGCCGCTCGAGCTCGGTGACCTTGCCGTCGGTCACGTCCGCGACCAGCAGGCGCGTGGTGTTCGTGCCGATGTCGATGACGGCGACGCGCACGTCAGTCCAGGAGCTCGAGCACCCGCTCCACCGGGCGCCCGAGCACCGCCATGTCGCCGCGCGCGACGACCGGCCGCTGCATCAGCTGAGGATGCTCCGCCATCAGTGCGATGGCCTCGTCGTCGTCCACCTCACGATCGGCCAGGCCGAGCTCGGCGTAGACGGGCTCGCGCGCGCGAAACAGCTCGCGGGCGGGCCGCCCGGTCTTTCGCACCAGCTCCCGGATCTCGTCCTCCGAGAGCGGCTCGACGTGGTAGTCGACCCGGTCGAAGTCCACGCCGCGCTCCTCCAGCAGCAGCGCGAGATTCCTGCATGTGGTGCAGGTGCGCTTCTCGTAGACGGTCAATTCGGCCACGGCGTTGACGCTAACGCACGGCTTCCACTAATCTCGTGTGTCCGCCGCGGGGTGGAGCAGTCAGGTAGCTCGTCGGGCTCATAACCCGAAGGTCGCGGGTTCGAATCCCGCCCCCGCTACCTAGGAGAGAGCCTCCCCCTTGAGAAAGGTCATCGGGGAGGCTCTTCGGTACAGGGCGCCTTCAGACGACGATGGCGTGAAGGCCGTCGAGGCCTTCGAAGTCGCGGTCGCGCGTGATGAGCGGGAGGTCGTGGGCGGCGGCGGTCACGCGCTCCATCGCCGAGTCGGCCAGCCGCCCGGTTGCGTCGAGGCCCTCGCCGAGCGTCGTGATGGTGGTGCGCCGCTCGAGCTC
>DASSVP010000219.1:0-2668 GCA_035705985.1 Thermoleophilaceae bacterium | reverse complement strand
CGGCAGGTCTCGTTCAAGGTGACAGCGTCCGGGCGCGCTTCACGGATCCGGGCCACCGCATCCACCACGACGGCCGGATACGCGGCCTTGCCGTAGCAGCCGGCCAGTCCTGACAGGCACAGGTTCATCTGCATCACCGTGTACGTCGAGCCATCCGAGGATGCGCCGCAGCCGGACGGGGCGAGCGCCAGGGCGCAACCCAGCGCTGCAAGGAATGGCGCCACACCACCAGCGCCGGCTGCGCCCGCACGGTCATAATTTCGGGCGATAGACGTACGAAACCGTGCCGGAAGGTCGCAAAGCAACCCCATGGGCGTGATTCGGCTGCTGAAGGGATGGCCCGGGAAGCCATCGCACCCGCCGCTGACGGACGCCAGCATCGGCGCCTACACGGTCGGCGTGGCGATGCTGGTGCTCGGCGCGTTCGGGGTCGAGGAGGAGCCGATGGCGCACGGCGCGCTGCTCGCGACCGGCGGCGGCCTCGCGCTGGCGGGTCCGACCGCGCTCACCGGGCTGCTCGACTGGCTCGACCTCCCCAAGGGAACGCCCGCTCGCACGACGGCCACCACGCACCTGCTCGCGATGGTCACGGCCACGCTGCTGTTCGCCCTGAGCTTCGTCGTGCAGCTGGACGGCTACGACGAGGGGCACGTCGAGACGCTCGCGCTCGTGCTCGGCCTCGCGGCAGAAGCCGTGCTGACGCTGGGGGGCTACCTGGGCGGCACGATCGTGTTCGTCTACGGGGTGCGCGTCCTGAAGCGACCCGAGACGCCGGTCGCAGAGGCGCTCGTGCCAGGGCGCGCGGAGCGCGCGCAGGCCGCCCGCCGCCCCCCGCTCGGCGACTGACAGGATCCCACCCGATGACGGACCCGGACCGGCGCGATGCGTCGCTCGATCTCAGCGCGGAGGAGCTCGGCGCCCTGTTCGCCGGCGTAGCGGCGCTGACCGAGCAGGAGGTCGCCGCCGCTCGCTTCGGAGCGGTCTTCGAGCGTGCGCCCTCGGCCGCTGAGGTCGACCGCGTGATCGGCACCGACCGACCTCTTCCGGTCGACGGCGAGAGCGTGGAGGATCTACTCGCCGCGTGCGCGGCCGTCCTGGCGGCCGGGCGGAGGACGACGCCCGCGTTTTTCGGCTATGTGCAGTCGCCGCCGGCGCCGGTCGCGGTGGCCGCGGACCTGCTGGCGTCGGCGGCCGACCAGAATCTCACCTCGTGGCGGTCCGCGCCGGCCGCGGCGGCGGTCGAGCATCAGACGCTGCGCTGGACCGGCGAGTTCGTCGGCTTCGACCCGGCTGCGACCGGAATCCTCGTCAGCGGCGGATCCGCTGCGAATCTGAGCGCGCTTCTCGTTGCCCTGCACGCCGTGGCCGGACCGGACGAGGACCGGCGTGCGATGCGGGTGTACGCCTCGGCGGAGACGCACTTCTCCGTCGGCAAGGCGGCGCGCGCACTGGGCGTGGCCCTGCAGCCGGTCGCAGTCGACGGCGAGCGCCGACTCGACCCCGCTGCGTTGAGGACCCTCATCGACGCCGACCGCGCCGCCGGCCTCCTGCCCATCTGCGTAGTCGCCAACGCCGGCACGACCTCCACGGGCGCCGTCGACCCGCTCGACGAGGTGGCCACCGTCGCGATCGACGCGGGCGTGTGGCTGCACGTGGACGGCGCCTACGGCGCGCCGGCGGCCGCGGACCCGGCCAGCCGTCATCTGTTCGCCGGCCTGGACCGAGCCGACTCCCTGTGCATCGACGCACACAAGTGGCTGTACGCCCCGGTCGACTGCAGCGCGCTGCTGCTGCACGACGCCGCCAGCACCGCGAGGGCGTTCGGCGCGGGTGCCGGCGATTACGTGCGCATCCTCGCCACGCAGCCCGCCGAGAGCTTCGCCTTCTGGGATCACGGGCTCGAGCTCAGCCGCCGGTTCCGGGCGCTCAAGCTGTGGGCGACGCTGCGCCTTCACGGCGGGCGCCGGCTCGCGGCCGCGATCGGCGAGGACATCCGCCTCGCCGCCCACCTCGCCGATCTGGTCGCGGCCGCTGAGGACTTCGAGCTCCTCGCCGGCTACGGACTGAGCGTCTGCTGCTTCCGGCATACGCCGGCGCACCTGGACGAGTCCGCGCTCGACGCGCACAACGAGCGGATATTGCACGCACTGCAGCGCGACGGCCGTGTCTACCTCTCGAACGCGACCCTCGATGGCAGCTTCGCCCTCCGAGCCTGCATCACGAACTTCCGCACGACGCGGGCCGACGTGGAGCGCGTGCTCGCGGTCGTACGCGAGCTCGCCGCCTGACTCTATCCTCGGCCGCTCATGTCAACTCAATACATCTTCACGATGTACAAGCTGTCCCGCGTCCACCCGCCAGACAAGAGGGTGCTGGAGGACATCTCGCTGAGCTTCCTGCCGGGGGCGAAGATCGGCGTGCTCGGCCCGAACGGATCGGGAAAGTCCACCCTGCTGCGGATCATGGCCGGGCAGGACACCGAGTTTCGCGGCGACGCGCAGCTCGCGCCCGGCGCGACCGTCGGCCTGCTGGAGCAGGAGCCGCAGCTCGACGCGGGCAAGGACGTGCGCGGGAACGTCGAGGACGGCGTGCGCGAGACGCGCGACATGCTCGACCGCTTCAACGAGCTGGCCGCCAACTACTCCGACGAGACAGCGGCCGAGTTCGC
>DASSVP010000218.1:0-24017 GCA_035705985.1 Thermoleophilaceae bacterium | reverse complement strand
AGCGGCTGGCCGATGATCTGCACCACGCGCTTGCGCGGGTTCAGGGATGCGAACGGGTCCTGGAAGACCATCTGCATCTGCCGGCGCAGCGGCTCGAGCTGCCTGCGGCCGGCCGTAGTGATGTCGTCGCCCCGGAAGCAGAGCGCCCCATCCGTGGCGTCGATCAGGCGCATGATGGCCCTGGACAGCGTCGTCTTCCCGCAGCCGGACTCGCCCACCAGCCCGACGGTCTCGCCCTCGCCGACCGACAGCGTCACGTCGTTCACCGCGTGCACGCGCGCGACCTCGCGATCGATGATGAACCCCTGCTTGATCGGGAAGAAGACCTTCAGGTGCTTGATGTCGACGAGCGCCGCGCCGTTCGTGCCGTCGCTCATGCGGGCTCCGCGGCCGGCTTATGCTCGAGCCCGATCTGACCCGTCTCGACCTCACGCTTCTCGCGCTTCTCATCGGGGGTGAGCCAACAGCGGTCGCGGTGCGCCGGCGAACCCTCCACGCGCGCCTCGAGCGGCGGCACCTCGGCGCACTTCGAGAACTCGTGCGGGCAGCGCGGCCGGAAGTGGCAGCCCTCCGGCCGGTCTGACAGCGACGGCGGCATGCCCGGGATCGCCGGCAGACGCTCCGGCCGCGGGCGGTCCACACGCGCGATCGACCCGAGCAGTCCCCACGTGTACGGGTGCTGCGGGTCGTAGAAGATCTCGTCGAGCGTCCCCTCCTCCACGATCCGGCCGGAGTACATGACCGCGATCCGGTCAGCGATGTCGGCCACCACGCCGAGGTCGTGGGTCACGAGGATGATCGCCGCGCCGGTCTCGTCGCGCAGCTCGCGCATGCGCTGGAGGATCTGCGCCTGGATCGTCACGTCGAGCGCCGTCGTCGGCTCGTCCGCGATCAGGACAGACGGGTTGCAGGACAGGGCGAGCGCGATCATGACGCGCTGCCGCATGCCGCCGGAGAACTCGAACGGGTAGTTCGTAACCCGCTCTCGCGCGCGCGGGATCCCGACCTTCTCGAGCAGTTCCACCGCCCGTTCGCGCGCCTGCTGGTCGGGCAGGGCCTCGTGCTCCTGGATCTGCTCGACGATCTGGTCCCCGATCTTCATCACCGGGTTCAGCGACGTCATCGGGTCCTGGAAGATCATCGCGATCTCGGCTCCGCGCACGCGCCGCAGCTGGTCCTCGGAGGCGCCGATCAGCTCCGTACCCTTGTAGTGCGCGGTCCCCTCGAAGTGCGCATTGGGCGAGCGCGTGAGGCCCATGACGGTCATGGCCGTGACCGACTTGCCGGACCCCGACTCGCCCACGATCGCGACGATCTCGCCGGCCCCGACCGACAGCGACACGCCCTCCACCGCGTGTACCACGCCCTCCTCCGTCGCGAAGGAGACCTGCAGGTCGTCCACCGTCAGGAGCGGCTCGCCGCTGGGCGGGGTGCTCACTGCAGCCGGATCCGCGGGTCGAGGTACGCGTACACGATGTCCACGATCGCGTTCAGGAGCACGATGAAGAACGCCGCGAACATCGTCGTGGCGAGCACGGGCGGCACGTCGAGCTGCCCCACCGCCTCGGCCGCGTACTGGCCGACGCCCTGGAGGTCGAAGACCGTCTCGGTGAGGATCGCGCCCCCGCCCACCACCGCACCGAAGTCAAGGCCCCACAGCGTGACGATGGGGATCATGGAGTTCCTGAGCACGTGCTTAACCATGATCTGCCGCTCGCCGAGTCCCTTCGCGCGCGCGGTGCGCACGAAGTCCTCGTTGATCGTGTCGAGCACGTTGGAGCGGAGCACGCGCGAGTAGAAGCCGATGAACAGGATCGCCAGAGCGGTCCAGGGCAGGATCAGGTGGTAGGCCCAATCGAGCGGGTCGTCGGTGAACTCGACGTAGCCGCCGTTCGGGAACCACCCGAGCTTGAAGCCCAGGTAGTGGTTCATCAGCGCCCCGATCCAGAACACCGGCATCGAGATGCCTATGAGGGAGATGATCGTGAGAAAGCGGTCCGCGAACCGCCCGGCTTTGATCGCGCTGTATAAGCCGAAGCAGATCGCCACGAACATCCACAGGACCGCGGCGCCGAACGCGAGCGAGAGCGTGCGCGGCAGGCCCTTCTTGATCTCCTCGCCCACCGGCAGCTGCGTGAAGTACGAGATCAGGTCGCCGGTGACGACCTTCTTCATCGTCGTCGCGTACTGGACGAAGATGTTGTCGTCGAAGCCCCACTCCTTCCGGATGGCCTCGATCTGCGGCTCCGTCGGCTGCTTGCCCGCCATCCGTACCGCGGGGTCACCGTTCGGGATCACGTTGAAGATGAAGAACGTGAGCACGGACACCGCGAACAGCACGAACAACATCTGGACGAGGCGCCGGGCGATGAAGCGGCCCACGGCCTAGAGCTCCACGCGGACCTTGGCCCGCGGGTCGAGCGCGTCGCGCACGCCGTC
Source organism: Thermoleophilaceae bacterium (assembly GCA_035705985.1). GTDB lineage: Bacteria > Actinomycetota > Thermoleophilia > Solirubrobacterales > Thermoleophilaceae > JACVRW01. Next base: position 21,578 of record DASSVP010000218.1, on the reverse strand, counting down.
CCCGAAGACGTTGAGCGACAGCACCGTGAGGACGAGCATGACTCCGGGCACGACGGCGAGGTGCGGCGCCGTCGCGACGCGTTCGACGCCATCGTCGATCATCGTGCCCCAGGAGGGGTTCGGCGGCCGGACGCCGGCCCCGAGGAACGACAGCGCCGCCTCGAGCAGCACCGCGTTCGCGATCAAGAGCGTGAAGAAGACGATCATCGTCGAGGCGAGGTTCGGCAGCACCTCGGAGAACATGATCCGGAACGGGCCGGCCCCCTGGGCGCGTGCCGCCTCCACGAATTCCTTCTCGCGCAGCGACAGCACCTGCCCGCGGATCGGCCTTGCCATGTACGGCACGTACACGAGCCCGATGATGAAGATTGGGATCGCGAGCGAGTCGCCCGGGATCTCGAGCGGCCCGATCTTGAGGCCGCCCAGCGCCAGCGCCACGCCGAGCGCGGTGCCGAGGATGATCACCGGGAACGACCACATGATGTCCAGCACGGTGCGGATCACCGCGTCTGTCGCCCCCCGGAAGAAGCCGGCGACGACCCCGAGCAAGAGCGACAGGATCGCGGTCATGAGCGCGGCCGTCACTCCGATGAAGAGCGAGTTGCGGCCGCCGTAGAGGAGCCGCACCATGATGTCGCGGCCGTTGCCGTCCGCGCCGAGGAAGAACTTGCCGTCGGCCTTCCAGTACTGCGGCCCGATCGGGACGCCGTCGAGCCCGACGACGTTCTTCTGCTCACCGTTCACGGTGATCGTGTCGGAGAGGTGCCCATCGGTGGGCCCGGTCTTGGCGATGTTGTCCGCCCACAGCGGGGCGGCCGCGCACACCAACACGAGCAGGATGAACAGGAATCCGAACAGCAGGGCGACCTTGTTGCGCCGCAGCCGTCGTAGGCCGAGACGCCAGGGGCCCAATCCGTGGACGCGTTCCTTCTCAGCCTGCTCTCCCCAGGCGGCCGGCCCCTGAAGGGTCGTCTCGGTTGCCGGCTCAGTGGCCAAGTGCGTTCCTCACCCTCGAAAGCCACACTACCCGACGGGGAGGGCGCCGATGCGCCCTCCCCGCGCGGGAGCGGATCAACGTCCTACTTGAGGCACCAGCTCGAGTAGTCGTTGAAGTACACCGGGTGGAAGCGCCGGCAGTTGTCGAAGTCCATCCGCTCGGAGAAGAACGTCGACAGCTTCCGGTGGCCGTACGGGACGATCCATGCCCGCTCGACCAGTTTCTTGTTCAGCTCGACCCACTGGTCCTCTGCCTTGGTGAGGTCGGGCTCCTGGTTCAGCTCGGCGATTCCCTTCGTGACCTCGGGGTCATCCACGTTCCCGAAGTTCTGGTTGTTCGTCGGCTGAATCGACTTGCCGTCCACGAGGAACATGAAGTTCTTCGGGTGCGGGAAGTCCTGGAACCAGTTCGCGAAGCCGGTCTGGGCCTTCGTCTTCTGGTTCCCGATCGTCTGGAAGTAGACGCCGCCGTCAAGGATCTTCGGCTCAGCGTTGAAGCCCATCTTCGTGAGCATGTCCGCGTACGCCTCGGTGACCTTGTCGGTCGGGTCGTCGTTGTTGCCGTAGACGGTCACGTCCATGCCGTCCACGCCTGCTTCCTTGATCAGAGCACGAGCCTTCTCGAGGTCCGGCGGCTCGTTCGGGTTGCCCCACGGGCACTCGTCGACGTCGAGCGCCTCGTCGAAGCCCGGCACGCCGGGCGGCAGGAACGAGCAGCCCGGAGCGAGCTCGCCCGCGAAGATGCGCGCGAGTCCGGGCTTGTCGATGCCGTAGTTCACGGCCTCGCGGACCTTGGGGTCGTCGAACGGCGCGACCCGGGTGTTCATGAAGAAGTAGTACGTCGAGGCCGTCGTCTGCTCCACGTAACGGTCCGAGTACTTCGCCTTCACCTCCGGCTTGATGTCAGCCGGCGGCGGGTCCTGCATGTAGTCGAGGTTCCCGCTGATCACGTCCTGAGCCTGGCGCTGGGCCGACTTGATGATCTTGGTCGTGATCTTGTCGATGTTGCCCGACGGGATCCCGTCGATCGGGTTCTTGTCGTATTCCGGGTTCCGGTCCAACACGAACTGACGGTTCGGAACGGACTCGGTGACCATGTACGGGCCCACGCCCGGGGGCGGGTTCTCGGTCATGTTCTTGAACGGCGTGTCGCTCGGCACGAGCGCCGCGAACCACATCGCGAGCACGTGTGAGAACGAGCCGTCCGGCTCGGTCAGCGTGATCGTGATCTCGCCGGTCTCGTCGTTCGTCTCGATGCCCGAGATGTCGCCCTCGGGCTTGCCGGCGTCGAGGTACTCCTGAGCGCCGTCGATGACGAGGTAGAACGCCGAGCCGCCGGACTCCAGGTTGAGCACGCGCTTGATCGTGTGCTCGAAGTCCGCGGCCTTCACCGGCGAGCCGTCCGAGTACTTCAGCCCCTTGCGAAGCGTCAGCGTGTACGTGAGGCCGTCCTCGGAGATCTCCGGCAGGTCCTCCGCCAGGCCTGGGATCAGCTTCGACCCCTCCGGACCCTCCTCACGCGCATAAGTGATTAGCGGCGTGTAGACGAGCCAGAGTGGCTCGATGCCGTTGACGGTGTACGTGAGCGCCGGGTCCATGTAGTCCGGCTGAGACGTCTGGGAGATCGTGATCGACCCGCCCTTCTTCGCCTCGCCGTCTCCGCCACCACTGCTGCCGCCGCCTCCATCGTCGTCGTCGCCGCACGCGGCGATCACGAACAACGAGAGGCAGGCCAGGAGCAGCGCCAGCGCGCGTCTACCGAGCTTCCCCATTCAATTCCCTCCAGCGGTTGTTTCGGCGGGCAGGGCTGCCCGCCGGGCGGCAAGATACCCCTTCGTTCGCCGAATTCGGCCACGTTCCGCGGACCAAAATCTGCCCTTAACGCAGCTTCAGGCGGCGCCGGGAGGCATGCGGAGGAGCTCCTCGCGCATGATCGTGAGCGACTTGCGGATCAGCCGCGACACGTGCATCTGCGAGAGGCCCACCCGCTGCGCGATCTGCGTCTGGGGAAGACCCTCCTCGAACCGCATCCGGAGGATCTCGCGCTCGCGGTCGGGCAGCCGCTCGAGCGCTGGCTCGAGCGCCGCGCGGTGCTCCGAGCGCTCGAACTCCTCGTCCTCCCCGCCGATCGTCTCGAGCGGGTCGAGCTCCTCGTCGCCGCCGGGGCCGGTGGACAGGGACACCGTGGAGTACGCGGAGCCCACCTCCATCGCCTCGAGCACCTCCTCCGGCGTCGTCTTCAGCTCCTCGGCGATCTCCGCGATGCTCGGCGAGCGGCCGAGGCGGCCCGTCAGGCGCTCGATCGCCCCGGACATCGACGCGTTCAGCTCCTGGAGCGCGCGCGGCACGCGGATCGCCCAGCCCTTGTCGCGGAAGTGGCGCTTGATCTCGCCGACGACGTTGGGCGTGGCGTAGGTGGCGAGCGAGACCTCGCGCTCGAGCTCGAAGCGGTCGATCGCCTTGATGAGGCCGATCGCGCCCACCTGCTCGATGTCCTCGAGCGCCTCGCCGCGGCCGGCATAGCGGCGTGCCAGCGAGCGCACCAGCGGGAGGTGGCGCTCGATCAGCTCCTCGCGGGCGGTCGTGTCGCCCTCCTCGTGGTAGCGGCGGAGCAGCGCGCGGTCCTCCTCGCGGGCCTTCTCGGACGCTGCCGGCGAGCGCCGCTGCGGGACGCTCACGAAAGGCCCTTGAGCTTCTCGAGCCGCACGACGATGGCCCCGTCGCCCGCGTCCTCGACGCCGAACGAGTCGACCACGGTTTGAAGGATGCGCCTGAGCGTGAGCTGACCGGGCGACACGTCGCCGTCGCGAAGCGCCTCGGCCACGGCGCTCTCCGACAGCGGGCCCACGCGCGTGCGGATGCTCGCCTCGCCCACCTCGAACGACAGCTGCACGCTGCCGACCTGGCCCGCCTCGGCGAGCAGCCGCTCGACCGCGAGCTGGAGGTCGTCGATCTCCTCGAAGGCGAAGTCCACGCGCTCCGCGATGCCGCCGATGATCAGGCGCACGACGGCGTGGAAGTCACCCGCCAGGGGCGCTTCGAGGTCGATGCGTTCTTGGTAGGTGATCAACCTGGCTCTCCGATGGTTCCCTCGCCCACGACACGATCCTGACTCATCAGGCAGGCGAGCTGGCCCGGTGCGACCGCGTGCGCGGGCCGCTCCAGCTCGAGCTCCATGCCGCCATTCTTCCGGACCAGCACCCGGCACGCTATCGGGTGCGCGTGGTAGCGGAGCCTTACGGTCTCCACCTGGCCTGGATCGCGATGGAGCGTGGCGTCGTCGAGTGGCACGAGCGTGGTCGCGAGCTCGTCCCTCGAGCCGACGACGACCGTGTTGGTGGCCGCGTCCTTCTCGAGTACGTACACGGGCTCGGCGGTCGCGACGCCGAGGCCGCGCCGCTGCCCGACCGTGTAGTTGTGGTGCCCCTCGTGCCGGCCCAGCACGCGGCCATCTCGGTCGACGATCGGGCCCGGTCGCCGCAGGCGCGGGCCGCCGTGGCGCCGTAGGAAGGCGCTGCCGCCGAGGCCGGCGACGAAGCAGAGGTCCTGGCTCTCGCGCTTGTCGGCCACGGGCAGGCCGGCCTCGCGCGCGAGCGCGCGCACGGCGTCCTTGGTGAGACCGCCGAGCGGGAAGCTCAGCCGGTCGAGCAGGCCGGGGTCGAGCTTGGCGAGCATGTAGCTCTGGTCCTTGGCGGGGTCGGCCGCCTCGCGGACCAGCGGGCCGCGCTCGTCGCGCGCGATGCGCACGTAGTGGCCGGTGGCGAGCTTCGCGGCGCCGAGCGCCTCCGCGAGGTCGAGCATCGCGTCGAAGCGCACCTCGCCGTTGCAGCGGACGCACGGGTTGGGCGTGCGGCCGGCCGCATAGCCGTCGAGGAAGCGCTCGACCACCTCGGCCCGGAAGCGCTCACGCAGGTCGAGCGTGACGTGCGGGATGCCCATGCGATGGGCGAGCTCGCGCGCGCCTCGCACCGCCTGCGGCGAGCAGCAGGAGAGCTCGCCGTCGGTCGCCGGGTCCGCCCACAGCTCGAGCGTGACCGCCACGACCTCGTCGCCGGCGTCAAGCGCGAGCTGAGCGGCGGCGGCGGAGTCGACGCCGCCGCTCATGGCGACGAGCGTGCGCCGGGCCTCGGGCGCGATCGCCACGGCCGCATCCTTCGCCGCCGCTCCCAGCGCGCGGTGAAGCGCGTCCGCCGCGAGCTCGGCGGCATGGCGCTTCGGCGGCGTCAGCCCGCCGAGGGCGCTCGAGATCTCCTCCGCCCCGATGCGACACGCGTCGAGGAAGGTCCCGCCCTCGATGTTCTCGACGACAGCGCTGGCCGCGGCCGTCAGCGCCCCGCAGCCCTCGGCGTCAAAGCCCGCCTCCGCCACCCGATCGTCATCGATCCGCACCGCGATGCGCACCACGTCGCCACAGGCTGCGCCTCCGGCAGCACCGGAGTGCCGGTGCTCGCGAAGGGCGCCCTGGCCCGTGGGCGCGCTCAGATGCTCGGCGAAGGACCGCATTGACGGTCAACGGTAACGGGGCGGCGTGCCCCAGCCGCAGGCTGGCCCCAGCCTGCCGTTTGTTGGTCCCGGTAGTTGGGCCTGCTATTCAGCAGGTGGGTGTCCTCCGAGACGGACCACGGTCCTATCCCGAGGCGGACTCCCAAACCGGAGTTATTCGGCTCAACATATGCGGCCAACTCGCGAACAGGCTCGGGCCACTTCCGAGGCTAGCGCGCTTCGGGCGGAGCGGCGAGCCTGATCCCGAGCTCCTTGAGCTGCGAGTCGTCCACCGGTGCGGGCGCGCCGGTGAGCGGGTCCACCCCGCTCGCCGCCTTCGGGAACGCGATCACGTCGCGGATCGAGGGAGCGCCGGCGAGCAGCGCCACCATCCGGTCGATCCCGAACGCGATCCCGCCATGCGGCGGCGCGCCGTAGCCGAGCGCCTCGAGCAGGAAGCCGAAGCGCTCCTTCGCCTCCTCCGGGCCGATCCCGATCAGGTCGAAGACCCGCTGCTGCATCTCCGGGTCGCTGTTGCGGATGGACCCCCCGCCGATCTCCCAGCCGTCGAAGACCACGTCGTACCCGCGTGCCCTGAGCGAGCCCGGCTCGCCGGTCAGGTCGCCTGCCGGCTGCGTGAACGGGTGATGCATCGGATCCCAGCGCCGCTCCTCCTCGTTCCAGTCGAACAGGGGGAAGTCCACTATCCAGAAGATGTCGTGGCCCTCGGGCTCGCGGCCCACCTCCGGCCGAAGCCCCCCGAGCACACGGGCGGCGACCTCGGGCTCGTCGGCGACGATGAGGATCGCGTCACCCTCGCGTGCGCCGAGAGCCTCGTTGGCGCGAGCGATCTCCGCTGCGCTCAGCCGCTTGGCGACCGGCGAGCGCCACCCGTCCGATTCCACCACCGCCCAGGCAAGGCCCTTCGCTCCGAGTCGCTGAGCCTTCTCGGTGAGTGCGTCGAAGCGGCTCCTCGGGAACTCTCCCGTTGCCTTCAGCGCCCGCACGACGGGCGCGTCGCGGAAGATGTTCAGCTCGCTCTGCAGGAATACCTCCGTGACGTCGACGATCTCCACGCCGATGCGGCGGTCCGGGCGGTCGGACCCGTACTTCAACATCGCCTCGTCGTAGGGCACCCGCTCCAGCGGCAGGGACACGTCGATACCGCCGAGGGCGAGCACGCGCTGCAGGAGCCGGTCGATCACCTCGATCACGTCCTCCTCCTCCACGAACGCCAGCTCCATGTCGAGCTGGGTGAACTCGGGCTGGCGGTCGGCGCGGAAGTCCTCGTCTCGGAAGCAGCGCGCGATCTGGAAGTAGCGCTCGTAGCCGCCGATCATGAGGAGCTGCTTGAAGAGCTGGGGCGACTGGGGCAGCGCGTACCAGGAGCCGCGCGCGAGCCGGCTGGGCACGAGGAAGTCGCGCGCGCCCTCGGGGGTGGAGCGGGTCATGATCGGCGTCTCGACCTCGAGGTAGCCCTCGTCCGATAGGAAGTCGCGGATCTCCTTCACCACCTGGTGGCGGAGGATCACGTTGTCGCGCATTTGCTCCTTGCGCAGGTCGAGGTAGCGGTAGCGCAGCCGGAGCTCCTCGCCGACCGGGTCGTCCTCGTCGATCTGGAACGGCGGCGTCTCCGCGTCGGCGAGCTGCTCGAACTGTGCGGCGACCAGCTCGACCTCGCCGGTCGGCAGCTCCGGGTTCACCGCGCCCTCGTCGCGGCGGACGAGCTCGCCGGCCACGGAGATCACGTCCTCGGCGCGGAGATTGCCCGCGGCGGAGTGAGCCTCCGGCGCCTCCTCCGGCCGGAAGACGAGCTGAAGCAGCCCGGTCCGGTCGCGCACATCGATGAAGATGAGCCCCCCGTGATCGCGGCGGCGGTGCACCCAGCCGGCGACGCGCACCTCCTGGCCGACCTCGTCGGCGCGGAGGTCGCCCGCCCAGTGCGTCCGATAGCGGTTCTGTCGCGGCGGCTTCACGCGCGTGTCGCCTCGCGCACCATCTCGAGCGCGTCGTCGGCCGAGGGGGCCTCGCGCTGCTCCCCGCTCTCCATGTCCTTCACCTGGATGTCGTCGCCCACGATCACGGTCACGACCGCCCCCAGCCGGTCCGCCTGCTTCAGCTGACCCTTCAGCGAGCGGCCGGCCTGCTCCATCTCGGTCCGCACTCCGGCCGTGCGCAACCTGTGCGCAAGCTGAAACGCCGCCGAGGCGAGCTCGGGCTTCGCGATCGCGATGAAGGCGCGCTCGCCGCCGCCGGGGGCCTCGTCGCCGGCCGCCAGCAGCATCCGCTCCACTCCCGCGGCCCAGCCGACGCCGGCCGTGGGCGGCCCACCCAGCTCCTCAACCAAGCCGTCGTAGCGCCCGCCGCCCCCGAGCGCGGCCTGCGCGCCCAGGCGCTCGGACTCGAACTCGAACACCGTGCGCGTGTAGTAGTCGAGCCCGCGCACCAGCGTCGGGTCGAGCTCGTACGCGCGGCCAGCGCTGTCGAGCAGGCCGCGCACGTGGGCGAAGTGCTCGGCGTCCTCGTCCGAGAGCCGATCCACGAGCCGCGGCGCACCCGCCATGACCGCCTGGGTCCCCGAGTGGTCGGCGTCGAAGGCGCGCAGTGGGTTCTGGTCGAGGCGCTCTCGCACCTCGTCGGACAGCTCGCCCTCGCGCGCGCGTAGATACGCGCGGAGCTCGTCCGCGTAGTCGGCGCGGGTCGCGGGCGTGCCGAGGCTCGACAGCCGCAGCCGCGCCGGGCCGGTGCCGGAGCGCTCGAAGATCTCGGCCAGCAGCAGGATCAGCTCGGCGTCCAACGTCGGATCGTCGGAGCCGATCGCCTCCGCGCCGATCTGGGTGAACTGCCGGTAGCGGCCCGCCTGCGGCGCCTCGTGGCGGAAGTAGGGGCCGGCGTACCAGACCTTCACGGGCTGGGGCAGCTTGTGCATGCCGTGCTCGATGTAGGCGCGGCAGACGCCGGCCGTCCCCTCCGGGCGGAGCGTCAGCGAGCGGCCCGCCTTGTCCTCGAAGGTGAACATCTCCTTCTGGACGATGTCCGTGGACTCGCCCACGCCGCGCGCGAACAGCTCGGTGTCCTCGAACACGGGCGTCTCCATCGGCTCGTAGCCGGCGCGGCCCAGAACCTCGTCCGCGACCTGGAGGATGTCGCGGCGGCGGCGAGCGTCCGGTGGCAGCACGTCCAGCGTGCCGCGCGGCGCCTGGAGCTTCTTCACCTCGCCAGCTCGGCCAGGAACGGGTTGGTGGCGCGCTCGGCGGCGAGCGTCGTGATGCCCATGTGGCCGGGATAGACGGTCGTCTCGCCCGGGAGCGTGTCGATGAGGGAGCGGATCGACTCCATCAGCGTGTCGAAGTCGCCGCCCGGGAGATCCGTGCGGCCGATCGACCCCTGGAACAGCACGTCGCCGGAGAAGACCGCGCCCTCGTCGGGGATCGAGAAGGTCACGTGGCCCGGGCTGTGGCCGGGGGTCGAGAGCACGTCTATCTCGAAGCCGGCTAGCTCGAGCCGCTCGCCGCCCTCGAGCTCGTGCTCGGCGTCGTAGGACTCGTAGGGGCCGAAGCCGGGCCAGGGCACGAACTTCATGATGTCGGCGAGCACGAAGGCTTCGATCTTCGGGACCCAGACCTCGGCGCCCGTGGCGCGCGCGACCGGGGCCACCGCGCCCACATGGTCGAAGTGCGTGTGCGTGAGGAGGATGCCGTCGAGCTGGATGCCGAGCGCGTCGAGCGCGGCGAGCAGCTTGTCCGCCTCGTCGCCTGGGTCCACGATCAGCCCGCGGCCCGACCCGTCGCGCCTGAAGATGTAGGTGTTCTCCGCGATCTGGCCGACGGTGAACATCCGCACTTCCATGCTCAGCGGGCCCCTGTGGACTCGCGCGCCGCCTTGCGCTGCCGGTGGCGGAAGAGCGCGCTGTCGGTCACGTAGCTCAGCGGGATGTAGAGCAGGAACATGAAGCCGGCGAGCACGACACCCTGCGCGACCGGCCGGCCGAACGCGAGGATCACAAGCACGCCGAACACGGCCGCGGCGATCGCTGCGCGGTTCACCGCTCCGCGCCAGGTGGGCGGCGTGGTGAGCCGCTCCGTGCGACGCTGCTGAGCGATCTGCTTCGCGTCCTGGCGCGTCTGGGGACGGCCGGTGCGGCCGGCGCGATCGATCGTCCCTGCGGGGGTGCCTCGGTGCTTGCGTCTGCGCTTGCGCTTGGTCTGCGCCATGGACGAGCGACGTTACCGGACGCCGCGCAGCACCTCCTCCAGGATATGCCGCTCCGGGTCGAAGCCGCGCAGCGGCACGTCATCCGGGAAGCCGTCGAACGCGGCCCGGGGAGCGAGCCCGATCAGCTCGGCCTCCGCCACCTCCGCGCGCTCGCGCACGTACTCCACGATCTCGCGAAGCGGGACCGCCCGGTGGTCGTGCACGTTGGTGGAGACCTGCGCGCGGTTGCGGTCGTGCAGATAGAGCCCGAGCGCGCGCACGCCGGGCATGCCGCCGCCGGACTCGCGCAGGCCCGCCGCGATCTGCTTCGCCACCGCGAGGTCGGAGGTCACCAGGTCTACGTTGAACGCCACGAGCGGCGGACGCGCCGCGGCGAGCACCGCGCCCGCGGTCGGATGAGGCCTGGGGGGGCCGTAGTCGGGCACGAGCTCGCCGGCCTCGATGCGCCGGGCGAGCTCCTTGGGGCCGCCGCGCCGGATCCATGCGCGCTCGAAGTGCTCGGGCCGGGTCGCGAGCTCGCCGTATAGGAAGACCGGGACGCCGAGCTCGTCGCCGATCAGCGCCGCAGCGGTGAGCGCGTCCGCGACCGCGGCCCCGTGGCGCTCCTCGTCGAGGTACACGACCGGCATGACGTCGAGCGCCCCGACGTGCGGATGGATCCCCGTGTGCGCGCTGATGTCGATGCGGGCGACCGCCGAGCGCGCGCCGCCCAGGAGCGCCTCCGCCAGCTCGCCCTGTGGCGCCGCGAGCGTGAAGACGGCCCGGTCGTGGTCCGGGTCCGTGTGAAGGTCGAGAAAGCGGGCGGGCGCAAAGGCGCGCCCGATGGCCTCGAGCGTGGCGAGGTCACGCCCCTCGCTGACATTCGGCACGGTCATCAGCATCGGTCGAGCGTCCACGGGCGTGAAGGCTAGACCTGGAGCTGGTCGGCCAGCTCCAGGAGCACGGTCTGTCCCGCCATCACCACCGCGCCCACCAGCGGCACGCCTGGTCGGTAGACGAGGTGGGTGTAGGAGGGCGCCTCCAGGATCACTGCGTCGCCGCGCGCGCCGGGCGTGAGATGGCCGACGTCGTCGCGGCGCAGCGCCCGCGCGCCGCCGGTGGTGGCCGCGGCCAGCGCCTCCTCGATCGTCAGCCCCATGTCGCGTACCGCGAGCGCGAGGCAGAACGCCATCGAGGTCGTGTAGCTCGAGCCCGGGTTGCAGTTCGTCGCTATCGCCACGTTCACGCCGGCGTCGATCGCGCGGCGGGCGCTCGGATACGGCTGGCGCGTCGAGAAGTCGGTGGCGGGCAGGAATGTGGCGACCGTGTCGCTCTCGGCCAGCGCCTCGATGTCCTCGTCGGCCAGGTAGGTGCAGTGGTCCACCGAGGCGGCGCCCATCTCCACGGCCAGCGTCACGCCCGGCCCGAAGCCGAGCTGGTTGCCGTGCACGCGCAGGCCGAGGCCGGCGTCGCGGCCCGCCTCCAGCACCCGCCGGGACTGGTCCGCGTCGAAGGCGCCCTCCTCGCAGAAGACATCGACCCAGCGCGCGAGCGGGCGGCACGCCTCGAGCATCTCGCCGCAGACGAGCTCCACGTAGTCGTCCGCGCGCCCCTCGTACTCGGACGGCACAGCGTGGGCGCCGAGGAAGGTCACGTCGTCGGTCAGCTCGGCGGCCACCGCGCACGAGCGCCGCTCGGCCTCGGTCTCGAGCCCGTAGCCCGACTTCACCTCCAGGTGCGTGATCCCGGCCTGCACGGCCTCTCCGCGGCGGCGGCGGGCGAGCGCGCGCAGCCCGTCCTCGCTCGCGGCGCGCGTGGCCTCCGTGGTCACGCGGATGCCCGACGCCGCATAGGGCCGTCCGGCCATGCGAGCGGCGAACTCGTCGGCACGGTCGCCCGCGAAGACGAGGTGCGTGTGGCTGTCCACGAAGCCGGGGATGACGCAGCGGCCGCCGGCGTCGATGTTCTCGTCGCCCGCGGCGCCGGCACGCTCGATGCCTGCGACCCGATCCCCGTCGATAACCAGGGCCGCGTCGCGCACCAGCCCGAGCGGGCCCTCCCCCAGCGACGGCTCGCCGGTCACGAGCAGGCCGATCCGGTCGATGACGAGCGCGCTCATCCCAGGACCCGCATGACCGCGCTGTGAAGCTCATCGGGCCGGATGGCGTGACGGCCGTCGCGCACGATCTCGACACCATCCGCGATCACCGTGCGCACGTCGGCGGCCGTGGCCGAGAAGACGACCGCCTCCAGAGCGATCTCCGGCTCGCTGCCGGCCATGCGGATGCTGTCGAGGTCCACCGTCACGAGATCCGCGGGGGCGCCGACGGCGATCCGCCCCGCCTCGGGCCACCCCAGCGACCTGTGGCCACCTTCGGTGGCCGCTCGGAGCAGCTCGACGGCGCTGTGCCGGCCGCGCTCCCCGCTCGCGAGGCGCTCGTCGAGCTCGATCGCGCGAGCCTCCTCGAAGAGGTCGATCACGGCATGCGAGTCGCTGCCCACGGCGAGCGAGGCACCGGCGTCCACCAGCGGGCGCATGCGGCCGATCCCGTCAGCCAGGTCGCGCTCCGTGGTCGGGCACACACAGCAGCACGCGCCCGCGCCGCCGAGCAGAGCGAGGTCGCCGGCGTCCAGGTGGGTGGCGTGGACAGCCGTGAAGTTGGCCTCGAGCGCACCCGCTTCCGCGAGAAGCGCCGTCGGCGTGCGTCCATGGGCCTCCAGGCAGGCTTCGTTCTCCGCGGGCTGTTCCGAGACGTGAGCGTGGAGAGGACGGTCGCGCTCGTGCGCCCACGCCGCCACCGTCGCGGCCGCCTCCGGGTGCACGGCGCGCATGCTGTGAATCGCCGCGCCGATGCGCGCCGACTCGTTCTCGTCGAGATCGCCGACGCGCTCCGCCCACGCCTCGACGCTGCCGTCGGAGAAGCGGCGCTGCGCGTCGGTGAGCGGCTCCCCGGTCCCGCCGTGCAGGTAGCAGCTGTCGATCAGCGTGATTCGCAGCCCGGCCTCGCGCGCGGCCGCGAGCAGCACGCGACCCATCTCGTTGGGGTCGCCGTAGGGCGCCCCGCTCGGCGTGTGGTGGACGTAGTGGAACTCGCCGACTGTGGTGATGCCCGCCATGGCCATCTCGGCAAAGGTCGCGCGCGCGAGCGCGAAGTAGCCCTCCGGGTCGAGCCGCTCGGCAAGCGCGTACATCTGCTCGCGCCACGTCCAGAACGAACCCCTCCCCTGCTGGGTACGCCCGCGAAGCGCTCGCTGGAAGGCGTGCGAGTGGGCGTTCGCCAGACCCGGCATCGTCAAGCCCTCGAGGATGCTCACGTCCCGCGCCGGCGATTCCTCGCCGGGAGTCACGGCGGTGATCACTCCGTCCTCGACCTCGATCAGCACGGCAGCCTCGGGCCGCTCGCCGCCGAGCCAGGCCAGCGAGCACCAGTACGCCGTCACGCGCCCATCCGCTCCACGATGCTTCGGGCGCGCTCCTCGAAGGCCTCGCGGTGGAAGCGCTCGTACGCATCCCAGCTGGTCAGCGTCGCGGGGTCGTCGACCCGGTCCAGGAACAGGACGCCGTCGAGATGGTCGAGCTCGTGCTGAAAGGTGCCGGCGGTGAGGCCGCGCCTGACCTCCTCGTGCCCCTCTCCGTCGCGGTCCGTGTAGCGCAGGCGGATGCTCATGTGGCGAGGCACCTCGCCGCGCAGGTCGGGAACGGACAGGCAGCCCTCGTTGATCCGCTCGACCTCGTCGTCGAGCGGCTCGATCACGGGGTTCACGACGATGGTCAGCGGGACGGGCGGCTTGTACGGGTAACGCGGGTTGCCGGGCCGGACCTCCACCACCGCGATCCTGAGCCTCTCCGCCACCTGGTTGGCCGCAAGTCCCGCACCGTTCGCCGCGCGCATCGTCTCGACCATGTCGTCGATCAGCCGCTGTACCTCGTCCGAGCGCAGCTCCTCCGCCGAGACCTCGCGCGCACGCTCGCGCAGGACCGGGTGGCCCACCTCGACGATCTCGCGCCGGCTCACCCGTCGCGCTCGCGCATCGGGATCCGCACGCCGCGCTCCTCGGCCACCTCGGCGGCACGCTCGTAGCCCGCGTCGACGTGGCGCATGACGCCGGTGCCGGGGTCGGTCGTGAGCACCCTGTCGAGCTTCTCCGCGGCCAGGTCGGAGCCGTCGGCCACGCACACCATGCCCGCGTGGATCGAGCGTCCGATGCCGACCCCGCCGCCGTGGTGGATGCTCACCCAGGAGGCCCCGGCGGCCGTGTTCACCATGGCGTTCAGGAGCGGCCAGTCGGCGATCGGGTCGGACCCGTCGGCCATCGACTCGGTCTCCCGGTAGGGCGAGGCGACCGAGCCCGCGTCGAGGTGGTCGCGCCCGATCACGATCGGCGCCCGCAGCTCGCCGCTCCTCACCATCTCGTTGAAGCGCAGCCCGAGCCGGCGGCGCTCGCCGTAGCCGAGCCAGCAGATTCGCGCCGGCAGCCCCTGGAAAGCGATCCGCTCGCCCGCCATGCGGATCCACCGGCCCAGGCTGTGGTCCTCCGGGAACTCCTCCAGCAGCGCACGGTCGGTGGCGGCGATGTCGTCCGGGTCGCCCGACAACGCCACCCAGCGAAACGGCCCCTTTCCCTCGCAGAACAGCGGCCGGATGTAGGCGGGCACGAAGCCCGGGTAGTCGAAGGCGCGCTCGAAGCCGCCCAGCTTCGCCTCGGCGCGCAGGCTGTTGCCGTAGTCGAACACCTCCGCGCCGCCGTCCATGAAGCCGACCATGGCGAAGCAGTGCGCCGCGGCGGAGAGCCGCGCGCGCCGGATGTACTCGTCGGGGTCGCTGCGGCGCAGCGCCTCCGCCTCGTCGAGCCCGAGGCCGGCCGGCACGTAGCCGGCGAGCGGGTCGTGGGCGCTCGTCTGGTCGGTCACGACCTCCGCCTCGAAGCCCCGGCGCAGCAGCTCGGGCAGCACCTCCGCGGCGTTCCCGCACAGGGCCACGCTGAGCGCGCGGCGCTCGCGCTTGGCGTGCAGGCAGCGCTCGACGGCGTCGGCGAGGTCGTCGGCCTGCTCGTCGAGGTAGCGGGTCTCGAGACGGCGGCGGATGCGGTCCTGGTCCACCTCCACGCAGAGCGCGACGCCCTCGTTCATCGTCACGGCGAGCGGCTGCGCGCCGCCCATGCCGCCGAGTCCGGCGGTCAGGGTGACCGTCCCCGCGAGCGAGCCCCCGAAGCGCCGGCGCGCGATCTCGGCAAAGCACTCGTAGGTCCCCTGGACGATGCCCTGGGTCCCGATGTAGATCCATGAGCCGGCGGTCATCTGGCCGTACATCGTCAGCCCGAGCTCCTCGAGCCTCCGGAACTCGTCCCAGGTGGCCCACTCGCCCACCAGGTTCGAGTTCGCGATCAGCACGCGCGGCGCCCATTCGTGCGTGCGGAACACGCCCACGGGCTTCCCCGACTGGACGAGCAGGGTCTCGTCGTCCGCAAGCGTCCGGAGCGTCCGGACGAGCGCGTCGAAGGCCTCCCAGGAGCGGGCCGCCTTCCCGGTGCCGCCGTACACGACGAGCTCGTCGGGCCGCTCCGCCACGTCCGGGTCGAGGTTGTTCATCAGCATCCGCAGCGCCGCCTCCTGCGGCCAGCCGCGGCAGCTGAGCTCGCCGCCCCGCGGCGCGCTCACCGGGCGCGCGCTCACCCCAGCGCCCCGATCGCACCCTCGACCGCGTCGGTCACCGCACCGGCGCTCACAAGCCGTTCCGCCTCGGCCAGCTCGGGCGCCAGCCAGCGGTCGGGCCCCGGCCCGGGCACGGCCGAGCGCACCGCCGCCCGCGCCGCGGCGGTGCCGGCACCGGGCTCGAGCGGAGCCCGGAGGTCGAGCGCCCGGGCGGCGCAGGTGAGCTCGACCGCAAGGATGCGGCCGAGGTTCGCGACCACGGTGCGGAGCTTGCGCGCCGCGGCCCAGCCCATGGAGACGTGGTCCTCCTGCATGGCGCTCGTTGGCAGCGAGTCCGTGCTCGCGGGCACGGCGAGGCGGCGGTTCTCGGCGACCATCGCGGCCTGTGTGTACTGGGCGAGCATCAGCCCGGAGTTCACTCCCGCGTCCTCCGTCAGGAAGGGCGGGAGGCCGTAGGAGCGGGCGGGGTCGAGCATGCGGTCGGTGCGCCGCTCGGCGATCGCTCCTACCTCGGCGGCCGCGATCGCGAGGAAGTCGCAGCCCATCGCCACCGGCGCCCCGTGGAAGTTCCCGCAGGACTCGACCCGCCCGTCGGGCAGGACGACCGGGTTGTCGATCGCCGAGCGGAGCTCGGCGGCGGCCACCCGCTCCACGTGGTCGCGGGTGTCGCGGGCGGCGCCGTTCACCTGCGGGGCGCAGCGGAGCGAGTAGGCGTCCTGCACGCGCGGGTCGTCGTGGCGGTGGCTCGCCACAATCTCCGAGCCCGCGAGCAGCCGCGTGACGTTGTCGGCGCTCACGGCCTGCCCCGGCTGAGGGCGCATGGCCACGAGGTCGGCGGCGAACGCGCGGTCGGTGCCGAGCAGCGCCTCCGTCGACATCGCAGCCGTCACGTCCGCGACCTTCAGCAGTCCGGACAGGTCATGCAGAGCCAGGATCAGCATCCCGAGGATGCCGTCGGTGCCGTTGACGAGCGCGAGGCCCTCCTTCGCCGTCAGCGTGATCGGGTCGATCGACGCCGCTGCCAGGCCCTCGGCAGCGGGCACCCGCTCGCCCGTCGGCGTCCAGACCTCACCCTCCCCGATCAGCGCGAGGCCGCAGTGCGCCAGCGGCGCGAGGTCGCCGCTCGCCCCGAGCGACCCGTGCTCGGGCACGACCGGGTCGAGCCCGGCGGCGAGCAGCGCGAGCATCGTGTCGGCGACCACCGGGCGCGCGCCGGAGCGGCCCATCGCGAGCGATCGCGCGCGGAGGAACATCATCGCCCGCACGGCCTCGCGCTCGATCGGCGGACCCATGCCGGCGGCGTGCGAGCGGATCAGCGCGCGCTGGAGCTCCTCGCGCCGCTCCGGTGGGATCCACGTCCCGGCGAGCGACCCGAACCCGGTGGAGACGCCGTAGACCGGCTCGTCCGAGCTCGCCAGGCGCTCGACCACCGCCGCGCTCTCCTCCATGACGGCGCGCGCCTCGTCCGAGAGCCGCGCCGGCATTCCATCGCGCGCCACGGCCACCACGTCCGCGGGCTCGACACGATCTCCGGTGAGCTCGATCGACGCCGTCCGCATCGCGGCCATTCGATCACATCGCGCTCAGCGAGCGGGCGCGGCGCCTCAGGCTAGACTCGCTGCCCGCGGCTCCGTAGCTCAGCGGTTAGAGCGCACGACTCATAATCGTGAGGTCGGTGGTTCGAATCCACCCGGAGCTACCTACCCGCTCGGCATCGCCGCGGCGATCGGCCTCGCGCGCGGCCGCGAACCGAGGCTGTGGACGGCGGCCCAGCTGGGGGCGGACCTGACCGACCTCGCGGCCACCGTGGCCGTGAGCGACGAGCTCCCCCGCGCCGAACACCGCGTCCTCCTGGCCCTGGCCGGGACCGCGACCGCCGTGCTCACCGGCGCACTGTTCACGCTCCGCGGCGGTTCGGCCTCAGCCGAGGAGCTCGCAGGCCAGCCCGAGCAGAGCATCCCGTCCAAGAGGACCGCCGAAGGGGTGGACTCGGCGGTGATCAGCGGCGAGAGTCAGGACGACCCTGTCTCCGGCGGCGACCGGATGCCCTAGAGGGGCAGGGCTCGCCTAGGCGGCGACGGCAGGAACCGGCTGCGGCGCGGGGCTCGCGGCGGGTGCCGCTCTCTCGGCTGCCGCCTCGACCACGAGCGCACGCGCTCGTGCCAGCTCCGCATCCACCTGGCCGGCCGGCAGCCGGCCCGAGAGGAAGGAGGTGAGGACGCGCTGCTCCGCCGCACTGAGACGGTGAACGAGAACAGGGGCAGGGTTCCTTCCCATCACCTGGGTTTTCTTCTTCCCCCGCGGCGCTCCTGCAAAACAGAACCGCGCCTCTAATGTTGGACGGCTATGAGGACCTTCTGGCGCTTGCTTGGCTTTCTGCGGCCGTACCGCCGCGGCGTCACCGTCTCCTTCGTCCTCGCCGCGGCCGCCATGGGCGTCAGCGTCCTGATCCCGTACCTCGTCGGCCGAACGGTCGACGACATCCGTGGCGACGCCGCCGACCTCGAGCTGCTGGCGCTCGCCGTGGCGGGCGCGGGGCTGCTGCGGCTCGCATTCAGCGTCTCGCGCCGGGTCGTCGCCGGCCGCGTGTCGCTCGGGGTCGAGTACGACCTTCGCAACCGGATGTACCAACATCTGCAGTCTCTCGAGCTCGCGTTCTTCGACGGCCAACAGACCGGGCAGCTGATGTCGCGCGCGACCGTGGATCTCCAGGCGGTGCGCTTCTTCCTCGGCTACGGCCTGATCTTCCTGCTCCAGTCGGCGATCACGATCGTGATCGCGGCCGCGGTGATGCTCGCGCTCGACCCACGCCTCGCGGCGGTGGCGCTCGCCCCCACCCCGTTCGTCATCTGGATCGCCTTCCGCTACGGCCAGCGCAACCGCCCGGCGACCCAGGAGGTCCAGCAGCGGATCGCCGAGCTCACGGCGGAGGCCGAGGAGAACATCGGCGGCGTGCGCGTGGTGAAGGCGTTCGCGCAGGAGCAGCGCCAGCTGCGGCGGTTCAGCAAGGCGGTGGCGCGGGTGTTCGACCAGTCGATGGTGTCCACCCGCCTGCGCGCGTTCTACTCGCCGTTCATCGGCTTCCTCCCGCAGCTCGGCCTGGCCGCGCTGCTGTTGGTGGGCGGCAAGCAGGCGATCGACGGCAACATCACCGTCGGCGAGTTCATCGCGTTCTACGGCTACGTCCTGATGCTGACCGGCCCGATGCGCTGGCTCGGGATGGCGCTCGGCATGGCGCAGCGCGCCGTGGCGAGCGGCGCGCGCGTATTCGAGCTGCTGGACCGTGCGCCGACGCTGGTGGCCGCGCCCGGCGCGCGGCCGCTGGCGCCGGGCGGAGGGCGGGTCGAGCTGCGGGACGTGACCTTCGCCTACGGCGAGGGCGACGAACCGGTGCTGCGCGGCGTCGACCTCGACGTCGAGCCCGGGCGCACCGTCGCGCTCGTCGGGCCCACGGGCTCCGGCAAGACGACGCTCGTGATGCTGATCCCGCGGCTGTACGACGTGGACGAGGGCCAGGTGCTCGTGGACGGCGTAGACGTGCGCGATCTCGACCCGGCCTCGCTGCGGCGCGAGGTTGCGGTGGTCTCGGACGACGCGTTCCTGTTCTCGGCGAGCCTGCGCGACAACATCGCTTACGCGCGCCCGGAGGCGAGCGACGAGGACGTCACGGCGGCGGCCGAGCGCGCCGGACTGGCCGAGCTGCTCGAGGAGCTCCCGGACGGGCTCGACACGCTCGTCGGTGAGCGCGGGCTCACGCTGAGCGGCGGTCAGCGCCAGCGCGTGGCGATCGCGCGCGCCCTGCTGGCCGAGCCGCGCATTCTCATCCTCGACGACGCCACCTCGAGCGTCGACGCGACGACCGAGAGCCAGATCAAGAACGCCCTCGCCGAGGTGATGCGCGGCCGCACGACCTTCGTGATCGCGCACCGCCTCTCGACGATCGCGCTGGCGGACGAGGTCGTCGTGCTCGAGGACGGCCAGATCGAGGCGCGCGGCACGCATGACGAGCTGCTCGGGAGCTCGCCCCTGTATCGCGAGATCGCCGAGAAGGGGCTGCCGGACCAGGTGTTCCTCACGCGCTGCGACCCGGACCGGGAGGTGGCGGGCCTGTGAACCGCGCGAGCCGGCTTCGGCACCTGGTGAGCCTGCTGCGCCCGTACCGCGGGCGCGTGATTCTGATGTTCGTCGCGCTGCTGCTCGCCACTGGCGCCGCGCTCGCGCCGCCGTACCTCGCGGGACGCGCGATCGACGACGGCATCCGCGGCGCCGACATGGGCGCGCTCACGGTGATCGTGATCGCGTTCGTGGCGGCGGCAGTCATCAACTGGGGCGCCACCTACCTCCAGACCTACCTCATCAACTGGGTCGGGCAGCGAGCGCTCCAGGACCTGCGCGTCGAGCTGTTCCAGCACCTCCAGCGGCTGTCGGTCGGGTTCTACTCCCGAAACCGGGCCGGCGTGCTGATCTCGCGGCTCACGAACGACATCCAGGCGCTCGACCAGCTCGTCACGGAGGGGATCTCCACGCTGTTCTCCGCGACGCTCACGCTGGTGGGGACGGCGCTCATCCTCGTGCTGCTGGACGCGGAGCTCGCGCTGATCACGTTCCTCACCTTCCCGGTGCTGCTCGTGGGGAGCGTCGCGTTCCGGCTGGCGTCGGCCGGCGCCTATCGGCTCACGCGCGAGAAGATCGCGCAGGTCACCGCGTACCTCCAGGAGACGCTGTCGGGCGTGCGCGTGGTGCGCGCGTTCGGTCAGGAACCGCGCCACCGCACCCGCTTCGCGGAGCTGAACGACGAGCACCGCGAGGCGAACATGAGGACGGTCTACCTGAACGCGGCGTACTTCCCGTCGGTCGAGCTGCTGTCAGCTGTCGCGACCGCGGCGATCCTGCTCTACGGCGGGAACCAGGTGGTGGACGGCGCGGTCACGATCGGCGTGCTCGCGACGTTCGTCTTCTACCTGCAGAGCTTCTTCGACCCGATCCAGTCGCTGTCCCAGCTCTACACGACCTACCAGGCCGGCATGGCGGCGCTCGACAAGATCTTCGAGCTGCTCGACGAGGAGCCGGAGATCGCCGACGGTGAGGACGCGATCGAGCTGCCGCGCGTGCGCGGCGAGATCCGCTTTGAGGACGTGACGTTCTCGTATGGCGGCGAGGCGCCCGCCTTGGATCGCGTCACGCTCACCGTGCCGCCCGGGCAGACGCTGGCGCTCGTTGGCGCCACGGGCGCCGGCAAGTCGACGCTCGCGAAGCTGGTTGCGCGGTTCTACGACCCGGACGAGGGCCGCGTGCTGATCGACGGGCACGACCTGCGCGACGTCACCGAGCTTTCGCTGCGCTCGCAGCTGGGGATCGTGCCGCAGGAGAGCTTCCTGTTCTCGGGCACGATCCGCGACAACATCGCGTTCGGCCGGCCGGACGGAACCGACGAGGATGTGATCGCAGCGGCCCAGGCGGTCGGCGCGCACGAGTTCATCGAGCGACTGCCCGAGGGCTACGACACTGAGGTGGGCGAGCGCGGCGGCCACCTGTCCGCCGGCCAGCGCCAGCTTGTGGCGTTCGCACGCGCCGCGGCCGCCGACCCGCGCATTCTGATCCTCGACGAGGCGACGTCGAATGTGGACGTGCGCACCGAGGCGCAGATCGAGCATGGCCTGCGCCGCCGGCTTGCCGGGCGCACGGCGATAGTGATCGCGCACCGGCTCTCGACCATCCGCAACGCCGGCCGGATCGTCGTGCTGGACCACGGCCGGATCGCCGAGCAGGGCACCCACGAGGAGCTGCTCGACGCGAACGGCGCCTACGCGCGCCTGTACCGCGACTGGGCCGCCCAGTCAGCGGCCTAGACCTAGACCGCCTCCAGCCGCGGCCCCTCCCCAGGCCGACCCCGGTTGCGCCCGGAGAAGTTCTCGGTCTGCGCATGGCAGTTCGGGCACAGCAGGCGGAGGTTTTCGAGCCGGTTGTCGAATCCATCCCCGTTGACGTGATGAAGCGCCATGGACAACGGCCGCCCCCGCCACTCCCGGAGGCCGCATTCCTCGCAGACGTTCCGCTTCATGCCCGCCGCGAGCAGACGCCGCTTCAGGTGTGTGCGGTTCGTGTTGCGTCCGCGGACGAGATAGAGCTCGATCGGCGCGCACTGAGGGCGAGGCGTGATGACGCCCCTCGCGGCAGCGTCCATGAACGTCTTGCGCGCGAAGCCGAATTGCTCCTGACATTCCGTGATCGAGTGTCCGGCGTCATAGAAGAG
>DASSVP010000217.1:0-12131 GCA_035705985.1 Thermoleophilaceae bacterium | reverse complement strand
CTCGACATCCGCCGCATCGAGACCCTCAAGGAGGGCACCGAGGCGGTCGGCAACCGGGTGCGCGTGAAGGTCGTGAAGAACAAGGTCGCCGCGCCGTTCCGCCAGGCCGAGTTCGACATCGAGTACGGCCAGGGCATCAGCTCCGAGGGCTGCATCCTGGATCTCGGGATCGAGCACAACATCGTGCAGAAGTCCGGCTCGTTCTTCTCGTACGGGGACGAGCGGCTCGGGCAGGGACGCAACAACGTGAAGGGCTATCTGCGCGAGAACCCGCACGTCGCGCAGGAGATCGAGCGCAAGATCTACGACGCTCTCGGCGTGGACCCGGCGTCGCCGTTCGGCGTGGTCGAGACGCCGCCTGGCGCGGTGGAGGACGCCGCGCCCGAGGCGGAGCTCCCGGAGGAGCGGGCCGCCTAGCACCGTGAGACGGACGGAGAGCGAGCGGGCGATCGACCTGGCCTACAAGGCGGTCGCCCGCCGCGATCTCACCGTCGCGGAGCTGCGGGCGCGACTCGAACGCAAGCACGTCGCGCCGGAGGCGATCGACGACGCCATCGAGGAGCTCGAGGCCACGGGCTTCGTCGACGACGCCCGCTACGCGATCCAGTTCGCCGAGGACAAGCGCGAGCTGGAGCAGTGGGGTACAGAGCGGATCGCCCGCGACCTGCGCCGCCGCGGGATCGCGCCGCAGCTGATCGACGCCGCGGTGTCCACACACAGCCGCGACTCGGAGCTTCGGACCGCCCTCCTGCTGCTGGAGCGGCGCTACCCGACGGCGCCGCGCGACGACCGCGAGCGCGACCGCGCCTGGCAGATGCTCGTCCGCCGCGGCTACGCGCCCGAGATCGCCTACGACGCGATCAGGGCCTACGAGCGCGCCGAGCGCCAGCGCCGGCGCGCGGCGTAAGCGCCCGACGCACCGCCGCTCGCACCGGTTGCTCAGGGAGCCGCGCGAGGGTAGTCTCCGGTGAAGCGGCCGGCGCTCCCGGCCCGAGACGAAAAGACGCGCAAATCGCCTGATTTCGGTGCTTCACCTGAACTTCTCTCTGACAACCACGTGTGACCATCCCGAAAGGAGCTGTCGGGAGGGTCCTTAGCCGTCTGCAGTCTCGGAGCCGCACGCCGTACCCGCTCAACGAACTGAATGTTGAGACCGGCGCCCTGCGCGCCGTGTGAGGAGACGGAGATGGAGATCGTGTTGGCGGCGCTGGTCGCGGCGGCGGTCGCGGTGGCGGTGGTGATGCTGGTACAGCGCCCGCGAGCCGCCGGTGCCGGGGCCCCCGCGGCAAGCGGCAGCCACGAGGCCGCGGCGGCGGCGACCGTGGAGCCGCTTGCGGCAGTCCCCGGCGGCCGGGATGCGCTCGAGGAGGAGCTGCTCGCGCGCAGGACGGAGATCGCGCGGCTCGAGGAGCGGCTGAGGGCGAAGGAGAGCTCGCTCGACCTCCAGGCGAACGAGCTGAGCGACCGCGAGCGCTCGCTGGAGGACCGGCGCCGGAACCTCGATCACATCCGCGAGGAGCTGAAGACGGAGAAGTCGCGGCAGCTCCGCGAGCTGGAGCGGGTGTCGGGCCTGAGCGCGGGGCAGGCGAAGCAGATCCTGCTGCGGGAACTGGAGGACGAGCTGCGCCACGACAGCGCCCGTGTGATCAGGCAGGTGGAGGAGGAGACCCGGCGCGACGCCGACCGCCGGGCGCGCAGCATCCTCGCCGCCGTGATGCAGCGCGTGGCGTCGAGTCACGCCGTGGAGACGACCGTCTCGGTAGTCGAGCTCAAGTCGGACGAGCTCAAGGGGCGCATCATCGGGCGCGAGGGCCGCAACATCCGCGCGCTCGAGACGCTCACCGGGATCGACTTCATCATCGACGACACCCCCGGCGCCGTGCTCCTGTCCGGCTTCGACGGCGTGCGCCGTGAGATCGCCCGCCTGACGCTCGAGCGCCTGCTCCAGGACGGCCGCATCCACCCGGCGCGCATCGAGGAGGCCTTCCACCAGGCGAAGTCCGAGATCGACCAGCACGTCGTTGAGGTGGGGGAGCAGGCCGTCTTCGAGGCGAACGTCGGCTCGCTCCACCCGGAGCTCGTGAAGCTGCTCGGCCGGCTCAAGTTCCGCACGAGCTACGGCCAGAACGTGCTGGCTCACTCGATCGAGTGCGCGCGCCTGGCCGCGATGCTTGCCGCCGAGCTGGGCGCGGATCCCCGCTGCGCATCGCGGGCGGCGCTCCTGCACGACATCGGCAAGGCGGTCTCGCACGAGAGCGACGGCCCGCACGCGTTGGTGGGCGGCGAGCTGGCGCGGCGCTACAAGGAGACGGAGGCCGTGGCCCACGCGATGGAGGCCCACCACAACGAGGTCGAGCTCCAAACGGTGGAGGCGGTGATCGTCCAGATCGTCGACGCGCTCTCCGGCGCGCGCCCGGGCGCCCGCGGCGAGTCGCTCGAGCAGTACGTGAAGCGGCTGCACGAGCTCGAGGCGATCGCCTGCCGCAACGCCGGCGTGGAGAAGGTCTACGCGATGCACGCCGGGCGCGAGATCCGCGTGATCGTGCACCCCGAGGAGATCGACGACGACGCCGCGACGCTCCTGTCACACCAGATCGCACGCGACGTGGAGAAGGAGCTCGAGTACCCCGGCCAGATCAAGGTGACCGTGATCAGGGAGAGCCGGGCGACCGACTACGCGCGCTAGCGTTGACGCCGATGGCGAAGGCGTACCACCTGACCACCTTCGGGTGCCAGATGAACGAGCACGACTCGGAGCGCATGAAGGGCATGCTCGAGTCGTTGGGCTACAGCGAGGCCGACGATCGCGAGGGCGCGGACCTCATCCTCTTCAACACCTGCTCGATCCGCGAGAAGGCGGACAACCGGCTCGTCGGTCACCTCGGCGAGGCCAAGCGGCTCAAGGCTCAGGACCCCGAGCGCGTGATCGGGATCGGCGGCTGCTGGTCGCAGTCGCTGAAGGACGAGGTTTTCCAGATGTTCCCGTTCGTGGACGTGGCCTTCGGGCCCGGCCAGGTGCACAAGCTCGCCGAGTTCCTGACGAGCGACAGCATCACGGCGCAGGGCTTCTTCGAGTTCGAGGGCTTCACGGGGCACCTTCCGATGAAGCGCGAGCGCGACTTCCAGGCCTGGGTGCAGATCTCGGTGGGCTGCAACTGCCGCTGCTCGTACTGCATCGTGCCGTCCACCCGCGGCCGCGAGGTGTCGCGGCCGGCGGCGGAGATCGTGGCCGAGGTCGAGCGCGTCGCCGCCGAGGGCGTCAAGGAGGTCACGCTCCTGGGCCAGAACGTCTGTTCCTACGGGCGCGACCTCCCGAAGGGCGCCAAGACCACGTTCGCGGAGCTGCTCGCGGTGGTGGACGCGATCGACGGCGTGGAGCGGATCCGCTACACGAGCCCGCATCCGAAGGACATCCGCGAGGACGTCATCGCCGCGCACGCCGAGCTGTCGAGTGTGTGCGAGCACATTCACCTGCCGCTCCAGTCCGGCTCGAGCCGCCTCCTCAAGGCGATGCGGCGCACCTACAACCGCGAGCGCTACCTCGACCGTGTGGCGATGATCCGCGAGCTGGTGCCGGACTGCTCGCTCACGACGGACATCATCGTCGGCTTCCCGGGGGAGACCGAGGACGACTTCGCGGGCACGCTCGAGGTCGTCGAGCAGGTGCGCTACGACTCGGCCTTCACCTTCATCTACTCGCCCCGGCGCGAGACAGAGGCAGCGAACCTGCCCGGCCAGGTCCCGCACGAGGTGGCGAGCGAGAGGATGGGACGGCTCGTGGACGCCGTGCAGCGGCACGCCACGGAGCGCGCGCAGCGGTTCGTGGGCAGGACGATGGACGTGCTGGTGGAGGGCCCCTCGCGCACGGACCCGTCGCGCCTGCGCGGACGCACGCGCCACAACAAGACCGTCAACTTCACGGGCGTCGCGGCACCGGGCGAGCTCACAGACGTGGAGATCGCCGCGGCCACCAGCACGACACTGGCGGGCGACGAGCTACTTCTCGCTCGGGTGGGCCGGCCGGCCGCGTAGCGACTCGAGCTCGACCCGGAGCGATTCCAGCTCGGAGCGCAGCTCGCGCTCGGTGAGAGCGTGGACCTGGGCCTGCCGCTCGCTCTCGTCGCGCAGCGCGGCGAGGGCCGCGCGGGCGGCCTCCGCCCGGCGATCGGCGTCGGCCGTGAGCTCGAGCTGCGCGCGTGCCTCCGCGGCGTCCGCTCGGGCGGCGTCGAGGTCGTCCGTCAGCCGCGCGCGGAGCGCCTCGAGCTCCTTCGCGTTGCGCTCGCGCTCGGCGTCGATCGCGGCCGCCGTGCGCTCGCGCTCGGCCTCGACCTCCACGACGCGCTTGGCGCGCTCGGCCTCGAGCTCCTGGTCGTGGTTCGCGCGCAGCGAGTTAAGCGCCTGCTGCGCGCTGGCGCGCTCGGCGCGGAGCGCCTCCTCCGCCGCCGACTCGGCGTTCGCGAGCACGCGCTCGCGGTCCGAGCGCAGTTCCTCGAGCGCCTCCTCGTGCTCCGCGGTGGAGTCCGCGTCGTCGCCCTGGGCGGCCAGCTTCGCGAGCGCCTCGTCGCGCGCAACCAGCGCCAGGGCCAGCTCCTCCCGCAGCCGCGCGAGCTCGCGCTCGCCGGCCCCGTCGGCGAGCGGGACGGCCCGCTCCGGGACGGCTGTGGCTTCCGCATCCGGGCGCGGCGGCTCCGGCTCGCCGGACGCGACGTCGTCCGGCGGCACGATCACCGTGCTCACCGGCTGGCTCGCGCCCTTGGCCGGCTCCTCCATGAACGACATCGTGTCTACCAGTTTCCTGATCTGACTGCGAGCCGCCACCGCGGGGCGCACGGGCAGCTTCGTCATCACGGCGATGTCGCTGAGCCCCAGCGAGTCGGCGGGATCCGCAACCGCGAGGACGAGAGCGCCGTCGTCCGCGAAGCCGACGGGGGCCGCGAGATAGCGCTTGGCGGCGGTCTGCCGCAGCACTCCCGCGGCCGAGTCGTCCACCGCGTACTCGCCGAGATCGATGTGGTCGAGGCCGTAGCGCTCGGCCAGGGCGCGTGCGAGCTGGTCCTCCGTGATCACGCCCCACTCGAGCAGGACCTTCTCCGGCGTCTGGCCGGGGCTCCGGGCGGCCTCGACGGCCTGCTCGGCCCGCTCCTGGTCGACGAAGCCGAGCTCCACGAGGATGTCGGACAGGAAGCGCCTCCCGGCGTCGCTCAGCGTCGGCGGGGTGACGCCAGGGCGGGACAGAGGCGGGCCGCTTGCCGGGCCGGCGACGGCCCCGGGCAGCGAATCGGTGCTCATGCCGGGCCCCTGGCCGGCGCGCCGCCGAGCGGCGTGCCGTTGGCGCGGGCGGGCGCGGACTGGGCGGAGAGCTCGGCGAGCTCGAGCGCCTGTTGCGGCGACGCGGCGTCGGCGAGCCGCTGAATGCCGTAGGAGAGCCCGAGCGAGGCCGGCCGGCCGGCCGTGACGCGCTCCAGGGTGCGCTCGAAGCGGCTCAGGAAGGCCAAAGCGCCGTCGGGGCCCCTGCAGCCCACGAGCACGGCGGTGACGCCGTCGCGCGATACGCGCGCCAGGTAGTCGGTGCGCCTCACCGCTCCCCCGAGCACGTCGGCCACGTCCTTCAGCAGGAGGTTCGCCATCGCCTCGCCGTAGCGCTCCACGAGCGCGTCGCGGTCGCGGACGTGGCAGACGATCACGTACGACTCGACGGTCCCGCGCTTGCTCAGCTCGTGCTCGCGCTCGATCGAGGCGACCAGGGTCTCGCGATTCGGCAGGCCCGTGATCGGGTCGGTGCTCTCGCGGTCGCGCGCGACCTCGGCCAGGCGCCGGAGCTCGGCGCGGGCCGAGATGCTCTCCCACTCGTACGACAGGAGGCGGGCGCCCACGAGCAGCAGCTGCGCCACGTTTCGGGAGGCCGCCTCGCCGCTCGCGCCGGTGGCCAGCAGCACGCCCACCACGCGGCCGTCGGCGGTGTCGATCGGGGCCGCGACCCAGTTCGCGGGCGACAGTGCGGCCAGCGAATCGGCGTCGAGCAGCTCGCCCGCGGCCGAGCCGTTGGCGGACAGCCCACGGGCGAGGGGAATCAGGGCACCGTGATGGACGGTGTCGCCGCGCGCGTCGATGACGCGGCACTTGCCCTCGTCCCAGTCGACCTGACCGAGGACGAGACTGCCCCCCGGACAGGTGCTTTCCAGGAGGTCGAGGACCGACATCGCGGCATCGGCAAAGCTGTCGAAACGGCGCGCGGCGAGGCGGGACAGGGCATCAAGGATCGGAGAGCTCATGGTTCCCCCTTGTGATCGGCCAAAAGGGGGTGCTCCCATAGGGGCGGGCAGCGAACTGCCTAGAGTTCTGCAGCCACGTCCTCGAGGGCCGCGCGGGCAGCGAGCACGCCGCCATCGGTCCACTCGGGACCGCCGTCCACGTGCAGGTCACCGGCGTCGCCGGTGGCCGCCTTCAGGCCGAGGTCCGTAAGCACCTGAGCCGCGAAGGGCGTCACGTGGCCGGGGAGAGAGACGGCCTCATGGGCGCCAAGCCGCCTGCGTACAGCGGCCGCCCGGTTGTCCCAGTCGATCAGGAGCCGCTCGGCGTCGTTCGTGCGGCCGAGAGCCTCGCCGTGGAGGCGCAGGTTCAGCTTCCAGTTGTCGCCCTCCGTCATCACGGTGGGGGCGATCCGGCTCAGGTCTTCGTACAGCTCCTCCTGGTCCTCCTTGGAGCCGAGGATCAGGTCCGGCTCTGCGGCGTCCGTCGCGGCGAGGTCGAGGTCGGTCAGCGGCGCGACAATCTCGACCCCGGCGGCCTCCTCGCGCAGATAGTCGGGTACGCGCCCACCGGGCAGCGCCGCCCGGACGGGCTCGACTCCGAGCGCGAGTGTGTCGCCGAGGGCGGAGGGGTCCAGCGTCATCGGCCGCTCGGCGACCCCGGGCACCTTGGTGCCCTCCAGCATGTTCATCGCGTGCTGCACCTTCAGGGGGCGCTGCGTCTCGCGGGCCTCGTCGAAGCCCGACTCCTGGCAGCCCGCGAGGGAGCACAGAACGGCAAGGGCGATCAGGGCACCGGCGCGCACGAGCGGTATTACTAGCGATCGTGGCCGTCCCGGAAGGCGTCATCGCGATCTTCGGCCCGACGGGCGTGGGCAAGACGGCCGCGGCGATCGAGCTGGCCGACCGCCTGCGCTCCCGGGGCGAGGACCCGGTGGCGGTGTCCGCCGACGCGCTGCAGGTGTACCGCGGCCTCGAGATCCTCACCGGCGCCGCCACGCCGGCCGAGCAGGAGCGGCTCGAGCACCGGCTGCTCTCGTTCGTGCCGGTGACCGAGACGTTCTCCGCCGGGCAGTTCGCGGCGCTCGCGCACGCGGAGATCGACGCGCTCCTCGATGCCGGCCGCAGGCCGATCGTCGTAGGCGGCACGGGCCTCTACCTGCAGGCGGCGCTCACCGACCTCGAGCTGCGACCGCCGCCGCCGCCCGGCGTGCGCGAGCGGATCGTGGCCGCGCTGGAGCGGCGCGGGCCGGAGGCGCTTCACGCCGAGCTCGCGGAGCGCGCGCCGGCTGCCGCCGCGGCGGTGAAGCCGACGGACCGCACGCGCGTGGTGCGCTCGCTCGAGCTGCTCGAGATGGGGGAGGACCCGGCGCCGACGGGTGCCGCCTCACGGCTGTGGACCGCGGAGCTGCGACGCCCGACGCTGCTGCGCGGGCTGACGATGGACCGCGAGCGCCTCTACGAGCGGATCGACGCGCGCGTGGACGCGATGGTCGCGGCGGGCGCGGAGGAGGAGGTCCGCCGCGCCGATGCCGCCGGTGCGTCCGTCACGGCTCGCAAGGCGCTCGGCTTCGAGGAGCTCCTGCGCGGCGATGTGGACGCGATGAAGCGGCGTACGCGCAACTACGCCAAGCGCCAGCTCACCTGGATGCGGCGTCTCCGGGGTATTCGTATGTCCGATGCGGATGTAGGGTCTCTCCAGATCCTGGAGGAGGACTCGTGAAGCGCACCGCCCTACTGGCCATGATGGCCTTTTTTGTTGCCGTCGCCCCCTCGTACGCCGTACGCGATTTCGCGAGCACGGCGCTGAACATCATCCCGTCCGGCCAGTACGGCTCCGTGCCGCTGTCCCCGAAGGCGGACGACCAGGCGCGGATGTACGACGCGCTCACACCGCTCTTCGACGACGTCACGAACCGCGACCTGCGGCGCTACTTCAAGTCGGAGAAGCTCGGGACGAAGGGACAGGGCCGGATGCGCCGCGAGCGGGTCCCGCGCAGGGGCGTCACGATCCTGCGCGACAAGCACAACGTGCCGCACATCCGCGGCCGCACGAACGACGACGTGACCTGGGGCGCCGGCTGGGCCGTCGCGCGCGACCGCGAGCTGTTGCTCGAGCAGGCGCGCTTCAACGCCCGGGTGGCGGTCCTCGACGTGCCGAACATCAGCGCCATCGGGCTGATCATCGGTTTGAAGCAGTTCAGGCCGAGCGCGCAGGCCGAGCGCGAGGTCAGCAAGGAGATCGGGAAGCTGCGCAGATACGGCCGGCGCGGCCGCCGGCTGATCCATGACATGCGCGTGTACGTCAAGGGGATCAACGCGTTCTACCGGGCGAAGAACAAGCCCTACGCGCGCTGGACCATCCGCGACGTGATCGCGCTGAACGCGATCAAGAGCGAGCTGTTCGGCGAGGGCGGGGGCGACGAGGTGGACGCCGCCGAGATGCTCGACGGGCTCCAGGACTCGCTCGGCGCGGACAGGGGCTTCTCCGTCTGGAACGACCTCCGCCAGCGACTCGACCCGGAGACGCCCGTGTCGATCCGCGGCCGCTTCCCGTACGCGCCGCTGCCGGCGCAGAGGACCGGCAACGTCGTGCTCGACAACGGCTCGTACGAACCGGTGGCCACGCCGGGCGCGGCCGCGTCCGCGGCGGTGGACGGGGAGTTCAGGCGTCCAGCGAGCAACGTGCTGATGGTGGCGGGCAAGCGGTCGCGCTCCGGGCACCCGCTGTTCGTGGGCGGCCCGCAGATCGGCCATTTCTATCCCGGGCTGACCCTCGAGATGGACCTCCGGGGGCCGGGCTGGAGGGCGCGCGGAGCGACGTCCGTGCCGTTCCCGGGCTACATACTGATCGGGCGGCGCGAGGACTTCGTCTGGACGCTCACCTCGGCGGGCGCGGACATCGTCGACATCTTCGTCGAGACGCTCTGCGACGGCAGCGACACGAAGTACGTCTACCGCGGCCAGTGCCGCGCCATGAGCCGCTTCGACGCCGGCACGCTCGACGAGCAGCCGGTGAGCTTCAACCGCACGGTCCACGGGCCGGTGGTGGGCTACGCCACCGTGGACGGCCGCCGTGTGGCGATCTCCCGCAAGCGCTCGAGCTACCTGCTCGACGCGGTGGACGTGCTGATCTTCCAGCGCCTCACGCGCGGGCGCGTGCGGAACGCGCGCGAGTTCATCAGGGTCGCGGCGACGTCGCCTCAAACGTTCAACACGTTCTACGCGGACGCGAACCAGGTGGCGAACATCACCACCGGCCGGCTGCCGCGGCGCGCGGCCGGAGTGGACTCCGGACTGCCTACCGATGGCCGGGGCGGGTTCGAGTGGCGCGGCTTCCACAGCGCGCGGACGAACCCTAGGGCGATCCTCTCGAGCGGCGTGATGAACAACTGGAACAACAGCCCGGCGCGAGGCTTCCCCGCCGCGGATGACCAGTGGGCGTACGGGCCGATCCAGCGGGTGCAGCTGCTGAACGACAACACCTCGAAGCGGCGCAGGCACACGCTCGCGACGCTGACCGGCGCGATGAACGCGGCGGCCACCCAGGACATCCGCGTGATGAAGTTCGTGCCGCTGCTCGCGCGGCTGCTCAAGGGCGGCACGCCGCCCAGCGCACGTGCCAGCCGGATGCTCGAGCTCCTCGAGGACTGGCGCGCCCAGGGCGGGAGCCGCCTAGACCGCGACCTCGACGGCAACATCGACCATCCGGGCGCGGCGATCCTCGACGCCTCGTGGACGCGGCTCACCGACGCCGCGATGACGCCGGTGCTGGGCAAGCCGCTGGCGGACCAGTTGGCGAGCACGCTTCACCGCCGCTTCAACGGCCCGCCGGACGGCCAGAGCTCGGGCTGGTTCACCTATTTGAGCAAGGACCTCCGCACGCTGATGGGCGAGCCGGTCCGCGGCCCGTTCGCGAACCGCTACTGCGGAAACGGGGACGTGAACGTCTGCCGCGCGGCGCTATGGGCGGCGCTCGAGGCGACCGGCGTGGAGCTGGAGACGGCTGGGAGGGGCAGCGACCCGGCAGCCTGGCGCGCCGACGCGAACGCGGAGCGGATCCCGTTCCTGCCCGGCCTGCTGCCCTACACGCTCCGCTACACGAACCGGCCGACCGGCATCCAGCAGGTCATCGAGTTCTCAGGCCACCGCTGATCACTTCTGCGGGAGCGAGGCCGCGTAGGCCTCGCCCCGCCTGACCCAGCGTCCGAGGTCGCCGTCGTCGGCGGTGGCCTCGGGTGCGACGAGGACCCAGCCGCGCATGGGGCGTCCCTTCATGTCCATGGCGCGGGCGCCGTCCTCGGATGTGATCACGGTGGCGGCGCTGTCCGCTCCCACGCGGACCATCAGCTCGTCGCGCATCACGCCGCAGGCCATGTTGCCCGCGACGAGGAAGGCGATCCCGCCGAACATGCGCCTGTCCTGGACGTCGGCGCGCTCGTCGAGCAGCGCCCGGACCCGCTCCGCCAGACCCTCGTCGAATGCCATGGGCCCACCGTATCAAAGGTTAAGTTGACACTTACGTTAGTTCCTGCTTACATATAGCCGGCAATGGAAGCCGCCCTGAAGGCGATCGTCGCGCCGCACCGCCGCCAGATCCTGTCGCTCGTCCGTGACGACGAGCTCTCCGCGGGCGCGATAGCGGCGCATTTCGACGTGACCAGGCCGGCCGTGTCGCAGCACCTGACCGTCTTGAAGGAGGCGGGGCTAGTGGAGGAGCGGCGCAACGGCACGAGACGCCTGTACCGGGCACGGCCCGAGGGCCTCCTGCCGATCAGGGAGTTCCTCGAGGAGTTCTGGGACGAGCGGCTCGGGGCGCTCAAGCGCGAGGCAGAAGCCGAGGAAAGGAAGAAGGATGGACGTGACAGCTGAGACCACGGCAATCGAGCGCGAGATCTCGATCGCCGCGAGCCCGGAGACGATCTGGGACTTTCTCGTGGACCCGATGAAGGCCCCGCGCTGGATGGGGCAGGAGGCGTTCTTCGACCCCCGTCCGGGGGGCGAGTACCGCGTGAAGGTGGTGAACGAGACGGCCGTCGGCGAGTTCGTCGAACTGGACCCGCCGCGCAGGCTCGTGTTCACCTGGGGTTGGGATCCCGGCACGGTCGTGGGCGTGCCGCCGGGGTCGAGCACGGTGGAGATCGAGCTGGTGCCCGAAGGCGACGGTACGATGGTCCGGTTCCGGCACAGCGGCCTGCCGAACGAGGACGCCGTGCAGCGCCACGGCCACGGCTGGGACCACTACCTGCCGCGGCTCCAGACGGCCGCGCAGGGCGGCGACCCCGGCCGCGACCCCTGGCTGGATGGAATGACGTAGTCCCTAGAGTCCCGCGCCGTGCGCTTCGAGAAGTGGCAGGCGCTGGGCAACGACTACGTGATCGTCGAGGAACGCGAGCTGCCGTTCGAGCTGACGCCTGCGCGCGTGCGCCTGATCTGCGCGCCGCGCACGGGAGTCGGCTCGGACGGCATCGTGCTTCTCAGCGAGACGGGCGAGCGCGGCTTCGTCGCGGAGATCCGCATCTACAACCCGGACGGCTCGGAGGCCGAGCTGTCGGGCAACGGCGTGCGCCAAGCCGTGATGTACCTGCGCCGCAACGGATGGACCGAGCACGACTCGTTCTCGGTGCGCACCGCAGCCGGCGAGATCCGCCCGCGCATCGAGGGCGACCTGTGCACCATGGACATCGGGCGCGTCCGCCTGCGCGCCGAGCCGGACTTCCCGAGCGGGAGCGAGGACGGCGCGGGCTCGCTCACGTCGGGCGGCCGCGAGTTCGCGTTCCAGTTCGTCCAGGTGGGCAACCCGCAGGTGTCGATCGAGGTGCCGGACGGCCTCGAGGAGCTCGAGCTGGGGCGCTACGGCCCGGAGATCGAGCGCCATGAGCT
>DASSVP010000216.1:0-13526 GCA_035705985.1 Thermoleophilaceae bacterium | reverse complement strand
CGCGGCGAGTTCGTGTTTCTCGTGGGGCCGACCGGCTGCGGCAAGTCCACCTGCATCCGGCTGATGATGAAGGAGCTCGAGGTGAGCCGGGGCGAGGTCTCGATCGCGGGCCGCAGGCTCGCCGAGGTGCCGCGCTCGCGCGTGCCCTACCTGCGCCGCAACATCGGCGTGGTCTTCCAGGACTACAAGCTGCTGCCGAACCGCACCGTGTACGACAACGTGGCGTATTCGCTCCAGGTGATAGGCGAGTCGCGCCAGGAGATCCGGCGCAAGGTCCCGGACATCCTGAGGCTGGTGGGCCTCTCGACCAAGCTCCACAACTTCCCGGACGAGCTGTCCGGCGGCGAGCAGCAGCGCGTCTCGATCGCACGCGCGTTCGTGAACCACCCGCCGCTGCTCCTCGCCGACGAGCCGACCGGCAACCTCGACCCCGAGACGTCCATCGGGATCATGCAGCTGATCTACCGGATCAACCGCACCGGCACGACGGTCGTCGTCGCCACGCACGACAAGGAGATGGTCGACAAGATGCGCCGGCGCGTGATCGAGCTGCGTGAGGGCCGGATCGTGCGCGACGAGCAGTCCGGCCTGTACCGCCCCGACGAGTCGACGACGGAGTTCGCGATCAGGCTCCGCGGCGAGCTCGGCGTTGGAGCCGAGGGGCATCCCAACTAGCGATGCGCTGGACCTTCTTCCTACGCGAGGCGCTGCGCGGGCTGAGGCGAAGCTCGGCGCCCGCCCTCGCCGCGACGCTCACAGTGGTGCTCACGGCGGTCGTGCTCGGCGTCTTCATCCCGATCGTGCAGGCCACGACCGGCACGGCGAACGAGGTGCGCAGCCGCGTGGTCGTGGACGTCTACGTGAAGGACTCCGCCACCCAGCTCGAGCAGGCGCAGCTGCGCGATGCGATCGAGAGCACCGCCAACGTGAAGTCCGTCGAGTTCATCTCGAAGGGCGAGGCGCTCGAGCGCGCGCAGGAGAAGAACCCGAAGGCCTTCCAGGAGGGCGCCGAGCTGCTCGGGTCGAACCCGCTGCCGGCCTCCTTTCGGGTGACGCCCGAGGACCCGGACAGGCTCGACGAGATCGTCGACCGGCTGAACGCCGGCGGTGAGCCGCAGCTCGCGGCCATCGACGAGGTGCGCGACCGCGAGGAGGACACCGACAAGATCCTCTCGGCCACCGGCCTCGTGAAGGCGCTCACGGCCGGGCTTGCGGTGCTGCTCGTGCTGGCCTCGATCGCGCTGATCGCGAACACGATCCGGCTGTCGGTGTTCGCTCGCCGCCGCGAGGTCGAGGTGATGAAGCTCGTGGGCGCCACGAACTGGTTCATCCGCTGGCCGTTCGTGATCGAGGGGATGATCGTGGGCTTCCTCGGCGGCGTGCTCGCCGTGCTCCTGCTCGCGATCGTGAAGACGACCTTCGTAGACCCGCTGTCCGACCGCTTCGCCCTCCTGGCCGCGCCGGACACGATCGACTTCCCGCTGCTCGTGGCGCTGCTGATGCTCGCGTGCGTGGCGGTCTCTGCGCTCGGGAGCGGAATCACGCTGCGCCGCTTCCTGCGCGTTTAGCCCTCGTTTCGCGGCGGGGACTAGCCTCACTCGCGATGCCAAAGGCAGTCGTCGCAATTCTGTGCGTCTTCTTGGCGCTGCTCGCCGGGGTCTGGCTCGGCGGCCACCCCGAGCACCTTCCGGGCTCGGTACGCGACGCGCTGGTCGAGGACGATCGCGCGGCCCGGTCCGAGGTGATCGACTCGATCGAGGCCAACTTCTACAAGCCCGTCGACGAGGACACGTTCGAGGACGCCTCGCTCAAGGGCATCGTGCGGTCACTCGACGACCCCTTCTCGACCTACGTGACGCCCGAGGAGACGAAGGAGTTCAGCGCCTCGCTCGAGGGCGAGTTCGAGGGCGTGGGGATGAACGTCGAGGAGGACCCCCGCGGCCTCAAGGTGCTCAACGTCTTCGAGAAGACGCCGGCCGACCGCGGCGGCGTCAGGAGCGGCGATTTCATCCTCGCGGTCGACGGCCGCTCGATCGCGGGCGTGAGCAGCGACGTCGCGACGGCCCGGATCAGGGGCCCCGCCGGCACCTCCGTCGAGCTGCGCGTGTTCACGCCAGGCGATGACCTCCCGCGCACCGTCGAGCTCGAGCGCGAGCGGATCGAGGCCCCGGTGGCGCGCGGCCGTGTGGTCGAGCGCGGCGGGGAAAGAATCGCCGTCGCCGAGCTGTACGGCTTCACCCCTGGGGCCCACGGCGTGCTGAGGCGCGAGATCCAGCAGGCGCTGCGGCGGGGCGCCGAGGGGATCGTGCTCGACCTGCGCGGCAATCCGGGCGGGCGGCTCACGGAGGCCGTGCTCGTGTCCAGCATCTTCATCGAGGACGGGACGATCGTCTCGGTGCGCGGCCGCGCGCGCGACGAGCGCACGCACGAGGCCGAGGGTGACGCGATCGACGAGAGCATTCCCGTGGTCGTGCTCGTGAACGGCGGCAGCGCGAGCGCCTCCGAGATCGTCGCCGGCGCGCTCCGCGACACGGAGCGCGGCACCGTGGTCGGCACGCGCACGTTCGGCAAGGGCCTCGTCCAGGAGCTGATCCCGCTCTCGAACGGCGGGGTGCTCGACCTCACCGTCGCGAACTACTACCTGCCGGGCGGCAAGACGATCTCCACGCGCGGCATCAAGCCGGAGATCCGCGCGCGCGACAACCCGGACACGGAGCGCGACGAGGCGCTCCCCGTGGCGCTCGACACGCTCGCTCGCGAGCTGCGATGAGCTCAGCGGTCAGGGGCCGGCCCACACGCCGGCTGGACCAGCCGATGGTCGCGGTGCTGGAGAAGAAGGGGCGCTTCCTCGTGGCTGAGCCGATCTTCGGCCCGGGCCCGCGGACCGCGGTCGAGCGCGGCGGCGCCGGCGTGGGCGACCTCGTGCTCGTGGGCGGCGGCAAGCGCGGCGCGCGAGTGCTCCGGCGGCTCGGTCGCCCGGACCGGGCGCGCGACGTTGTGGAGGGCCTGATGCTCGACCGGGGGCTCCACCGCACCTACTCCCGGGCGGCCTCCGCGGAGGCGGAGGCGTCGCTGCATGAGCCGTACGCGGCGGACGCGCGGGTGGACCTGCGCGACCTGCCCACGTTCACGATCGACCCTGACGACGCCCGCGACTTCGACGACGCGGTCTCGGCACGCCGCGAGGACAGCGGCCAGGTGCGGGTCTGGATCCATATCGCCGACGTGACGGCATACATGCGACCCGGCGGGCGGCTCGAGCGCGAGGCGTTCAGGCGCGGCACGAGCGTGTACGTGCCCGGCGCGGTGGAGCCGATGCTCCCCGAGGTGCTGTCGAACGAGGCGTGCTCGCTGCGGCCGGGCGAGGACAAGCTCGCGGTAACCGTTGAGCTGCGGATGGAAGGCGCGGACGTCACGAACGTGTCGTTTCACCGCTCGCTCGTGCGGAGCGACACGCGCCTCACCTACGGCGAGGTGGACGAGCTGTTCGCCGGGCGGGCGCGCGCGGAGGAGCCGTGGGGGGAGCCGCTGGCCATAGCGCGCGAGGTGGCAGGGGCGCTGCACGAGCGGCGCGACTCGCTCGAGTTCGGTTCCTTCGAGCCGGCCTTCGACTTCGACCCCGACGGCAACGTGACGGGTGTGCGCTATGAGGATCAGACCGAGTCGCACCGGCTCATCGAGATGCTCATGATCCTCGCGAACGAGCAGGTGGCGGGGTACCTGGCGGATCGCCGCCTGCCGACGCTCTACCGGGTCCACGAGCGGCCCGAGCCGCGGTCGGTGACGTTCCTGGCCGAGCAGCTCGCGAGCCTGGACATCCCGACCCCGCCGCTGCCGAAGCAGATGACGCCGCAGCAGGCCGCCGATGCCGTCGGCGAGATCTCGCGGATCGTCGTGCGCGAGGCGCGCGGGCGGCGGGCGGTGCGGGTGCTGGTGCTGCGCGCGCTCAAGCAGGCCTACTACACGCCGCGCAACCTCGGCCACGCCGGCCTGGCCAGCGCGCGCTACTGCCACTTCACGTCGCCGATCCGGCGCTACCCGGACGTGGTGGCCCACCGTGCGCTGCTGCAGGGCCTCGGCATCGACGACGCGGCCGCGCCCGCGCACGAGCTCGAGGACGCGGGAGCGATCAGCTCGGCGTCCGAGCGCGAGGCGATGAAGATCGAGCGCGATGCCGACGACGTCTGCCTCGCGTTCCTGCTCGACCGTGTGCTCTCCGAGTCGCGCTCGGGCTCGGACGACTCGCTCCCGTCGTTCGAGGGCGAGGTCGTGGGCCTGATCGAGAAGGGAGCCTTCGTCCAGTTCGGCGAGGAGCGCTTCGAGGGCTTCCTACCGGTGCGGCGGCTGCGCGGCTGGTGGTCGCTGAACGAGCTGGGCACGGCGCTCGAGGCCGAGGGCTCCGGGCGGCGGCTCCGCCTCGGTGACTCGCTTCGCGTCCAAGTGGACAGGATTGATCCGCCTCGGGGGCGCGTCGACCTCGCGCCATACTCCTAGCGCCATGGCCAAGAAGAAGCGCAAGGCGGCCCCGGGCGACATCGCCACCAACAGACAGGCATCGTTCCGTTACAACCTGCTCGACAAATTCGAGGCCGGGATCGTGCTCCAGGGCTCGGAGGTGAAGTCGCTCCGCGAGGGCGGGGTGCAGCTCAAGGACGCGTACGCGGAGGTGCGCGACGGCGAGGTCTGGCTGCGCAACATGCACATCGCGCCGTACAAGCCCGCGCGCGAGAACCACGAGCCCGACCGCCCCCGCAAGCTGCTGCTTCACCGCCGCGAGATCGACCAGCTCACCGGCGCGAGCTCCGAGAAGGGCCTGACGATCGTACCCACGCGCATCTACTGGAACGGCCCCCGCGCGAAGGTCGAGCTCGCCCTCGCGAAGGGCAAGGACCTCTACGACAAGCGCCGCTCGATCAAGGAGCGCGACGAGCGCCGCGAGATGCAGCGCGCCATGTCCGAGCGCTACTGAGGCGATCTCGGGCTCGCGCGCCCCCCGGTCTCCCGCGGCGCCGGGCCGGTCGGCTACAGGTCCAGCCCGCGCTCGGCCGCCCAGCGGGTCAGCTCGTGGCGGCTCGAGAGCTGGAGCTTGCGCAGCACCGAGGAGACATGCGCCTCCACGGTCTTGGGGGAGATGTCCAGGCGCAGCGCGATCTCCTTGTACATGTAGCCGCGGGCGATGTGCTGGAGCACCTCCCGCTCGCGCGCCGTGAGCGCGTCCAGCTCCGATTCGGGCTGGGGCGCCGGGCCCGCGAACGCGTCGAGCACGAAGCCGGCCAGGCGAGGGGAGAACACGGCGTCGCCGTCGTTGACGCGACGCACCGCGTCGGCCAGCTCCTCGCCTGAGATGTTCTTCGTCACATAGCCGCGCGCGCCGGCCCGGATCACGGCGATCACGTCCTCGGCGGCGTCCGACACCGACAGGGCCAGGAAGCACGGGGGCCTGGCCGTGCGCGCGGCGGTCCGGCGGATCACCTCGACGCCGCCGCCGTCGGGCATGTGCACGTCGAGCAGGACCACGTCGGG
Organism: Thermoleophilaceae bacterium; assembly: GCA_035705985.1. GTDB lineage: Bacteria > Actinomycetota > Thermoleophilia > Solirubrobacterales > Thermoleophilaceae > JACVRW01. Next base: position 8,003 of record DASSVP010000216.1, on the reverse strand, counting down.
CGACTCGCTCTCGATCGACGCCACCGCCTCGTCCACGCTGCTCGCCTCGCCGGCGATCTCGAGCAGCGGCTCGAGCTCGGCGCGCACGCCCGCCCTGAACAGCTGGTGGTCGTCCACGATCAGCACGCGCGGGCCGCTCACGCCCGCTCCTCCAGGGTCAGCTCGACCTCGGTGCCGGCGCCCGGCTCGCTCGTCACGCGCGCGCGGCCGCCGTGGCGCTCCATCCGGCCGACGATCGACTCGCGCACGCCGCGGCGGTCGGCCGGCACGGAGGCCGGGTCGAAGCCGGGACCGCGGTCGCGCACGAACACCTGGGTGCGGCTGCCGCCGCTCTCGGCGTACACGTCCACCGGCGAGCCGCCGCCGAACTTCGCCGCGTTCGTCATCGCCTCGCGCGCGGCCGCCACGACCGCCTCGTGCCGCGCGTCCAGGTCGCGGTCGCCCACGGCGACCACCTCGACGGGCACGCCGTGGCTCTCCTCGACCTCCGTCGCGGCGGCCTCCAGCGCGGCCGCCAGGCTCGCCGCCTGGCCCGGAGCGGGACGGTCGGCAAGCCATGCGCGCAGCTCGCGCTCCTGGCGCCGCGCGAGCGCGGCCACCTCGTTCGGGTCGCCCGCCCTGCGCTGGACCATCGCGAGCGTCTGGAGCACGGAGTCGTGCAGGTGGGCCGCCACCTCGGCGCGCTCCTGTGAGCGGATCCGCTCCGCGCGCTCCTGCGTGAGCGAGCGCACGAGACGCACGACCCACGGCGCGAAGATCACGCCGAGCACGACCACCGCGGCGATCACGGCGAGCAGCACGTCGCGCGCCGCCCCGAGCGCCCCCGTGGCCTGGAGGAAGACAAAGCCGGCGGCGATGACGAGCGCGATTCCAAGGCCGGTTCGCGAGATGGCCGCGGCGGCTCGCCGGCCCTCGGCGACGGCGGCCTCGCGCGGCGTGGGCGCGGGCGCCGCGGGGTCTTCCCGCTCCCGGTCCATCGCCGAGCCGCGCCAGATCAGCGCGCCGCCGCTCGCGATCAGCACGAGCGGCCACACGATCGCGTCCGAGAACCACACACCGAGCGCCCGGAAGGTGAGCAGGGCGGCGAGCAGCAGCAACCCGGTCCCGACGGCCACCTCAACCGCCGCGCGGCCGGTTGGGATGCGGCGCCGGTGCGGCTCGGAGTCGCCCACCGGGATCAGCAGCCAGCCGAGTGCGTAGGCCGCCGCGCCGGCGCCGCCCGCCGCCGTCGCGACCACGAACGCGAGGCGGACGAGCGACACGTCCACGCCGAGCCGCCGCGCGATGCCGGCGGCCACGCCGCCCACCCAGCCGGCGGCGCGGTCGCGGCGGAGCAGCTCGCCCGAGACGTTGGAGGCGCTCACGCCCAGATCATCGCGGGCGGGTCATGCCGGATGCCACGAGGATCGCGCCGAGCGCCGCGCAGGCGGCCGGGGCGAGCACGGCGAAGCGGAGCTCGAGCGTGCCGGTTGCGTCCAGGAGCAGCAGCACGCCGAGGCCGATCACGCACACGCCCGCCACGACGGAGGTGAGGTCCGGTCTACGCGGCACAGGCGAGGTTGCGGCCGAGGCTCTGGTCGCCGTCCGGCCCGAAATCGAAGTGGCCCTGGTCGAGGTCGAGGTCCGTCCCGGCGTGACCGATGCGCAGCGCGCCGATCCCGACGTCGGCCCTCACCAGCAGCCGGGTCACGCCCGAGTCCGCCTCCGGGAGGTCCTCGAGGTCGACGTCGATCCCGCCGTTGTCGAGCTCGAACGTGCGCGCCTCGCCGATGCCCACCTCCGCGTCGGTTGCCACGCAGACGTCGTCCGGGACGATCACGCGCGCCTCGCCGATGCCCAGGTCGATCGCCATCGGCACGTCGCCGGCCGGCAGGTCCGTATGGCGCAGGTCCACGATCAGCTCGCCCATGCCGAGCTCGTACGTGTCGCGCAGCTCGGTCACCGAGGCGGGACGGTAGTCGCGCTCGCCAACGCCGCCGTCCAGGTCGATGCCGGCGGCCGACACCGCGCCCGCCGACAGCGCCAGCGTGACGGCCGGGAGCACCAGCCAGCGCACGGGGCGCACGAACGCCCCGGCGAGGATCGCCACTCCGGCCGCGATGACGGCGATGGCCACGACCGTCTCGCCGCCCGCCGCGGCGGCCCAGGCGCCGCCGAGCGCGATGAATCCGCAGACGCAGAGGACCGCGATGCCGAGCGCCGCGCGCTTCGCGACGTCGCCCGCGTCGCCCGCGGGTCCCTCGCCGGAGACGAACCACCAGACCAGAACCCCCGCGGCGACCAGAAAGGCGAATGGGATGAGAAGGCCTGCCACGAGAAGCCCACCGCCGAGAAGAAAGGGCCAGGTGATGCACAGGAGCACGATCACTCCGACGATCACGAGCCAGCGGTTGCGCCCGGCGGGCTCGCCCACGGAGTCCTCCGCCGGGATCAGCAACACAGCTGCGAGATATGCGAGCAGTCCCGCGCCGCCGGCGAACACGAGCACGATCGCGCCGATCCTGAAGATGATCGGGTCGAGCTTGAAGTAGCGGCCGAGTCCCGCGCACACGCCGCCGATCACGCGGCCCGACTGCACGCGCACCAGCCGCCGGGGCGCGGGCTCGGGAGGAAGTTCCTGAGTCGTCTCGTTCATGGCCTCGAGAATGCCTTCGCAGAGCGGTTTCGCCAATTGGGAATGGCCCCTAGGGGAGGCGCGGATGGCCGTCGCCGCTACCCTTAGGGGCGTTGCAAGGGGGCGAACCAGCTTCGACGTGGAGCTGCTCGTCCCGGTGTAGCGAGTCGAGGACTCCGGGTTGGCCTCGTTAAAAAAGCCCGGAACCCAATAAGTGCGGACTCTCATCGAGTTCAGCCTCTCGCCGCCTAATTAGGCCGTGAGAGAGTCGCCCCGGACACGCCCGCGGTTCGGCAAGCGGCTTCATAGCAGCGGGCTCACCGTGACGGTTCGACCCTCGGCCGCCGCGGGACATCTTCGAGGGTATGGCGCCGGGGACGTACCCCGCGGACCGACCGATCCGGACGCCGAGATCAGACTCCGCAGGGAACGCTCGTAGCAAGCATCGGGATGGTGTTCCGCGGACGCCGGGGCAGTGCCGGCCGCCTCCACTAAGGGGGTCAGACCTCAGGTCTGACCCCCTCTGCCTCGCCGGGCGGCGGGGCGTCTTGCGTTTCAGCGGGCGCAGGGGTTCGCGAGGCCCAGCGGTCCGCGCGGCCTCGGCCTGTCCGCGGCGGGCGCAGGTCGCGCCGGGATGCGGATCGAGGTCGAGAAGTTACGCCGGCGCCTCCACCCGCTCCTTCAGCGCCCGGTTCATCGCATCGAAGCCGCGCTCCGTCTTCGCGAGCGTGCCGCCGAAGGCGCGGACCAGCAGGCCGGTGAAGCGCTCGGACTGTGTGAGGCGCGAGCGGCCGTCCCCGAGGTCCTCGATCTCGAAGCGGTGCTCGCCGTCGAAGAGGCCGCGCACCAGCAGGTGGCCGAGCCAGCGCAGCTCGCGATTCGGCGTGACAGCGGTGACGGTGGGCTTGAACGTCATCGCGCGGCCGTCAGGAGGCTCGATCTCCACCTCGATCCGCTCGCCCTCCCGCAACTCGCCCTCGAGCCGCCTCACGAAAGGGTTCCAGTCCGGGAAGGACGCGGTGTCCGTCAGCTCGTGCCATACGCGGCCGGGCGGGGCGTCGATCTCCACCGAGCGGGAGATCGAGCGCCTCACTCCTAGGCCGCCTCGTAGACCGGCTCGGCGCCGGCCGCCTCGCCGTGCGCCCGCGCCGGCCGCTCGTCGCGCAGCACCGTGAACGCCGCCAGGATCGCCGCCACGGCCAGCGAGGCCCCGATCAGGTAGGCGAGGTGGAAGCCGCCGTTCAGCGCCTCCAGCGCCCCCTCGCCGTCAGCGAGCAGCGACTCCGTCCGCTCGGCGGACAGGGTCGCCAGCACAGCGAGGCCGATCGCGCCGCCCACCTGCGCGGTGGTGTTCACGAGGCCGGAGGCCAGGCCCGCGTCGCTCTGCGTGGCTCCCGACATCGCCAGCATCATCAGTGCGGGGAACGAGACACCGGCCCCGACGCCGAACACGAGCATCGTCGGGAACAGGTCGATCCAGTAGCGGCCGTCCACGGGCGTGCGCGCGAACAACAGCATCGCGGCCAGCAGGAAGAACAGCCCGGCAATCAGCACGTTCCGCGGGCCGAAGCGCATGTTCAGCTTGTCGGTGAACCCGAGCGAGAGCGAGCCCATCACGAGCGTCGCCGGCAGGAACGCGAGGCCAACCCGGAGCGCGTCGTAGCCCAGGATCAGCTGGAGGTAGAGCGCGCCGAGGAAGAACAGGCTGAACATCCCGACCACCAGCAGGATCATCACGATGTTCGCCCCCGACACGTTGCGCGAGCGGAACAGCCGCAGCGGCATCAGCGGGTTCTCGATGCGGGCCTGGCGCACGACGAATGCCGCAACGAGCGCGATCGAGACTGCGCCGAGACCGAGCGTCTGGGTGGAGCCCCAGCCGCTCTCCTCGACGCCGAGGATCGTGTAGACCGCAAGCATCAGGCCGCCCGTGACGAGCGCGGCGCCCGGGATGTCCGCGCTGCCGCCGACGCCGATTCCCGGCCGGCCCTCCACGAGCCGCAGCGCGAGCACGGCGGTCGCGACACCGATCGGCAAGTTCACGAAGAAGATCCAATGCCAGTTGATGAGGTCGGTGAGGACGCCGCCCGCGAGCAGCCCGATCGAGCCGCCGGCCGACGCAACGAAGCCGTAGACGCCGATCGCCTTGGCCTGCTCGCGCGGCTCGGGGAACATCGTCACGATCATCCCGAGCACGACCGCCGAGGAGAGCGCGCCGCCGGCGCCCTGCACGAAGCGCGCCGCGATCAGCATTCCCTGGCTCTGCGCCAGCCCGCACGCGAGCGATGCGACCGTGAAAACGCCGAGCCCGATCAGGAAGATCTTGCGGTAGCCGATGAGGTCGCCGATCCGCCCCGAGAGGAGCAGCAGGCCGCCGAAGGCGATCAGGTAGGCGTTCACGACCCAGGCGAGGTCGCTCTGGGAGAAGCCGAGGTCTTCCTTGATGGTCGGCAGCGCCACGTTCACGATCGTCGCGTCGAGGACGATCATCAGCACTCCGGCGCACAGGACGTACAGGGCAAGCCAGCGGTTCGCGTTCTCGTTCGAGGTCATGTCCGTTTAGACCAGACTAGTCACGAGAACTCATCGCTTCGAGGCGCGTCGCCAGCCGCTCCATGCCGCGCTCGCGCGCCGCGGCGGCGGCGCGCGCGTGGTCCGTGGGCGTGTCTGGCGGCAGCTCCACGTCCACCTCCTGGAGCGTGGCGATCTCCTTGTAGGCGCGCAGCTCGTCGCCCTGCGTGCAGAGCGCCGCGCGCACGGTCTTCTTCGTCTCGCGCACGCCCTGTTCGAGCGCCTTCTCGAGCGAGCCGTGGCGCCGCAGCAGCTCGGCGGCGGTCTTCTCGCCGATGCCCTTCGCACCCGGGATGCCGTCCGAGGGGTCGCCGCGCAGCGCGATGAAGTCGGGCACCAGCTCGGGGGGCACCCCGTAGCGGCGCTTCACCTCGGCCGCGTCCACGAGCTCCGCGCCCTGTTTGCCGCCGGTGCGCACATACAGGATCTGAACGCTGTCGCCGGCGCACTGGTACATGTCGCGGTCGCCGGTCATGACAAGGGTGGTGCCGCCCGCCTCGGTCTCGCGCCTGGCGAGCGAGCCGAGCAGGTCGTCGGCCTCGAACGAGTCGCTGTCAGCGATCGTCCAGCCGAACGCCTCGAAGAACGGCCGGGCGTCCGCGAACTGCGGCGCGAGCGTGTCGGGAACCTCGGGGCGCTCGGCGTGGTAGCCGTCGAACAGCTCCACCCGGTAGTCCGCGGCGTCGGGGCCGAAGCAGAGCACCACGGCGCGCGGCGAGTGCTGCTCGACCTCCCGCAGGATCAGGTTCGCCGTCCCGAGCAGCGCGTTCACCGGCTGTCCGTTCGCTCCCTTGATCGTGTCGGGTAGGGCGTAGAACGCCCGGAACAGCATCGAGGGCGCGTCGACGACGAGTAGCGGGCCAGTCACACGGGCAAACCTAGCCGGAGTGGAAGCGGAGCCCAACGATGCGGCGCCCTTTCTCCCCGAGCGGCGCAACCTGAAGGCGCTTCGCGAGGCGGCCACGGGTTGCCGCGGCTGCCATCTCTGGCGCGGCGCCACGCAGACGGTCTTCGGAGACGGCCGCAAGTCCTCGCGCGTGATGATCGTGGGCGAGCAGCCGGGGGACAGGGAGGACCGCGCCGGCGAGCCGTTCGTGGGACCGGCCGGCCGCGAGCTCGACCGCGGCCTCGAGGCCGCCGGCATCGAGCGGGCCGACGCCTACGTGACGAACGTGGTCAAGCACTTCAAGTTCGAGGAACGCGGCAGGCGCCGGATACACCAGACGCCGAAGCGCTTCGAGATCGACGCCTGCAGGCCGTGGCTCGAGGAGGAGCTCCGAGTCGTGAAGCCGGAGGCGCTGGTGCTGCTGGGCGCCACGGCGGCAAAGGCGCTGCTGGGCAGCTCGCTCAAGGTCACACAGCACCGAGGCGCGCTGCTGGATTCGGACCTGGCGCCGATCGTCACCGCCACGATCCACCCGTCGGCGATCCTGCGCGGCCCGGACGACGCGAGCCGCCAGGCCGAGCGCGAGGCCTTCGCCGACGACCTGCGCGTCGTGGCGCACGCGCTCACACGCACCTAGCGGCTCACCGGCGCAGGTCGACAAGTCAGGTCATCGATGGCCGAGAACGCAGTCTTCGACATCCCTTGGTGTAACCGGTCGCTGCGCGGGGTGTTGTTAACCATCGGTCAACAAGGAGCGAAATGGACGCACCCCGTGACAAGCAGTTCCTGCTCGCAGTGCCGGAGGCGCGGGTCCTCGAGGGGATCGCGAAGCGCCTGCCGGCCTGGATCAAGCCGGACCACCTCACCGCGCTGGGCGTCCTCGGCGCGCTCGGCATCGCGGCGGCCTACGTGCTCTCGAACGCCAACGAGGCCTGGCTGTGGGCCGCGAGCGCGCTGCTCGTCGTGCACTGGCTAGGCGACTCGCTCGACGGCACCCTGGCGCGCGTCCGGAAGAGCGAGAGGCCGCGCTATGGCTACTACCTCGACCACCTGGTGGATGCCTTCGCCACCGCCGCGATCGGGATCGGGCTCGGCCTCTCGCCGCACATGCTGCTCGCGGTGGGCTTCGCGATCGTGGTGGCGTACCTGATCCTGTCGATCAACACCTACCTCGAGACGCAAGCCTTCGGCACGTTCACCCTCGGCTACGGCCGCCTCGGCCCCACCGAGGCGCGCCTGCTGCTGATCGGCGTGAACACGCTGCTTGCCCTCGGAGTCCTGAAGTTCGGCCTCCTCGACATGCTCGGCATCGGCGTGGTAGCGGCGATGATCGCGGCTCTCGTCGCGCGCGCCGCGCGCAACCTGAAGCGGCTGGCGCAGCTGGATCCCGCGGCCTAGGAGCGTCGGGCGAACGGCCACGACAACTCGTCGACGCCTACTCCCGCCGCAGCCCCACGGCTGGGAGGGCGTCGCTCTCGCTCTCGTAGGCGCGACACCAAAGCAGCTTCCCGTGAAGGAGTTCGAATTCGCCTGCGACATCGCCCGCCGGAGTATCCCGCGGGCCAGGGCTCGGGCGTCTATGGGCGACGACGCTAGCCGGCGCGCAGCGCGCGCGAGCGGTCGGCCACCGGCTGGAGGAAGTCGGGCAGCGGGCGGACCAGGCCGCGGCCGGTCTCGCGCTCCCAGATCTGCTCGAGCTGGGCGAGGTGCTCGTCCATCACCTCGTCGATCAGCGGAAAGTCGGCGGAGCGGATGGCGGCGAGGGTCCGCTCGTGGATCGAGATCACCCAATCCGGCACGAGCGGCGCGTGGACCGCCATGTCGCGCGCGATCTCGAGGCGGCGGAACAGGTTCCTCATCAGCTGGACGACCGTCGAGTTGCGGGTGGCGCGCGCCATCGCCAGGTGGAACTTGAGGTCGAGCTGAAGGAAC
>DASSVP010000215.1:0-34151 GCA_035705985.1 Thermoleophilaceae bacterium | reverse complement strand
TGGGCTATCGGCGGCGCGGCCAGCCAGAGGCCGGCCGCGACCACGCCGGTGAGGGTGCGAGTCCTCAAGGGCACACTCCAAGATAGGCCGAAGGCGGCCGAGGCGCCAACGCGCGCACGCTCAGGTGTCCTGCTCCAACCGCGAGCGCAGCCGGGCGAGCCGCTCGTCGGCGGATGCGCCGTTCAGCTCGTCGAGCAGGTCGAGCAGCTCCCGCGCGAGCCGCGCGTCCGGGTCGCTCGCGCGGTAAGCGCGGTCGCGGCCCTCCGACGGCGGCGGCTCGTCGCCGCCCTCGCCGGCCACCACAACGTGCACGTCGTCCGCTCGCTTCGCCCGGTACTGCGCCTCGTCCGCCGCGCGGAGCAGGTCGGCGGGCGTCTGCGCGCCGTCGGCGCGTGCCGCCACGCCGCAGGAGATCCGCTCGTCGCCCGTAGCAGCCAGCCGCTCCGTGGCGTCGAGAGCCACGCTGCGCGCCTCCTCGGCCGTGCCGGACGGCAGGAGCACGCAGAACTCGTCGCCGCCGAAGCGGCCCACGATCGCGTCCGCATGGCCCGCGGCCGCCTCGGTCAGGGCGGTGGCCGCCGCGACGAGCGCACGGTCGCCGGCCTGGTGGCCGCCGGTGTCGTTCACCCGCTTCAGGTTGTCGATGTCGCAGAGCACGAGCGTCGGCGAGCCGGGTCCGGCCGGGGCGGCGCACGCCTCCTCCAGGGCCGTCTCCACCGCGCGCCTGCTGGCGACACCCGTGAGCGAGTCCGTGTACGCGAGGCGCTCGATCTCCGCGAACAGCTCCGCTCGGTGGATCGCGCCGACGAGCTGATCCCCTATCGCGCGCAGGAACTCCACGTCGGCCTCGGACACGCGCGGCGCTCCGGGCGCGGTCATCAGCTCGAGCTCTCCCCAGGGCTTGCCCTCGAGGACCATCCGCACGGCGAGGCTGGACTCCTTCCCCAATCGCGTGAGCAGGTCGCGCTGCGACGCCTCGGTGTCCGGGTCGTCGACCGCCGCGATCGAGAACTCGCCCTCTCCCATGAGCCGCCGGAGCGAGGGGTAGTCCTCGACCGAATAGACCTCGTCCTCGGGGAAGCGCTCCTCCAGGGGGCCCAGCTCGCCCACGTTCACGAGTGTGCGCAGGATGCCGGTCTCGGCGTCCCAGCGGCTGATGGACAGCGAGGCGCCGCCCACGGCCTCGAGGGATCGCTCGGCCGCCAGCTCGAGGACCTCCTCGAGCCGGTGCGCGCCCGCCGCGACCGCGGCGACGTCAATTAGGGCGCGAAGTTGCGCCTCGGCAAAATTCCCGCTTTGCATGGGCTTCCAGGAGACTTTTCGTCATCCTGACGCACCATCTGAAGCTTTTAGGCCTCTGCCTCGGCTGCGTCACCGCGCCGCGCGGCGTGTCCGAGCTGCACCGGAGCGGCGTACATGGCCTTCAGGCGCAGGTCGCGCCAGGTCATGCCCTCGCGCACCAAGGCGGGCATTCCCATGGCCACCGCGGTCGCGATCTCCACCGCCTGGAGGATGATTCCGTACGCCAGCGCATTCGTCTTGCCCACGCCGTACGCGGACAGCACGGCCACGCACGCCGCCTGGAAGACCCCGAGGTTCGACGGCGTTGCGGGCACGGCGGACGTGACGTTGACCGCGAACAGGACCGCCGCGGCGGCGCCGAGGCCGGCCTGGTGGTCGAGCCCTAGAGCCACCAGCAGCAGGTAGCAGGCGAGCCACTGGATGGCCCATGCGCTGAGCTGCATGGTCGCCGCCCATGCCCCGAGCTTCGGCCTGCGGAAGACCTGGAGGCCGCGCCGCACGCGCAGCATCGCGCCGCGCGCGAGCGCGGCCGCATTCTGCACCCGCTGGAAGCGGCTCGGCCTGCCGCGGCGCAGGAGCCAGGGGGCCGACAGCACGAGAGCGAGGATGACGACCGGCGCGATCGTCGCGACCACGAGCGCGTCCTCGTTCCCGTTGAAGAGCCCGATGGTGTGGAACATGACCGCGCCAAGCGCGATCAGCGCCAGGATGTTCAGGATGGTCTGCGCGACGAGCGTGCCGAGCACGATCGGGAAGCGGTCGCGTACGCGCCCCACGCGCCGGGCCACGATCAGGGCCCGCGACGGCTCGCCGAGCCGCGCCGGCAGCGTGGCCGACATGAGCACGCCGATCATCGTGCCGCGCGCGGCGTCGCGGCGGCGGACGCGGGTGCCCGGCAGGGCGGCGCGCAGGATCGCGTGCCACGCCTCCGCGCGCAGCAGCATCGACACGCACATCAGCGCGAACGCCGCGAGCACCCATACCGGCGTGGCGGCAACCACCGCGCGCCCGATCGACTCGATCCCGAGGCGCCGAAGCGCGAGCACGGCGAACCCGGCGCAGGCCACGGTCCCCGCGGCGACGAGCACCCGCCGCGCCCCACGCGCCACCCGGCGCCGGCCGGCGCCGGGGTCGTCCGGCTCAATCGAGGGCAGTCGCTGGGGGCCCACGCGCGGGCCGGGCTCGGTCGCCGCGATGCCCGTGCGCCGTGCGACGCGCGCGGCCCGCCCGGTCGGCTCGGGGACGCTGAGCGCCTCCTCGTAGACGGCCTCGACCTCGCGGGTGATATTCGGCCAGGCGAAGCGCTCGGCGCGCTCGCGAGCCGCGGTGGCCATCTCGGCACGCCGGCCGGGGTCGGCCGCGAGCGCGCGCAGCGCCTCGCCGAGCGCCACCGCGTCACCCACCGGCACGAGCACGGCGTCCTCGCCGTCGCGGGCCACGTCGCGGTAGCCGGCGATGTCGGATGCCACGACCGGCGTCCTGGAGGCGAACGCCTCGGTGAGCACCATGCCGAAGCTCTCGCCGCCGAGCGAAGGCGCGCACAGCAGGTCGGCCTGGCCGAGCAGCCTCCACTTGTGGTCGTCGTCGACCTGGCCGGCCAGCTCGATCCCCTCGCGGTCGAGCAGCAGCGGCTCGACCTCGTCGGGCGTCGGGCCCGCCACCGTCAGCCGCGCCTCGACTCCCACCCCGCGCAGCGCCTCGAACGCGCGCAGCAGGACGGGCAGGCCCTTGCGCTCCTCCGCACGGCCCACGAACAGGAGGCGCAGCTCGTCGTTCGGCCGCGACTGGTCCGGGCGCGCCGCTGAGAGGTCCACGCCGTTGGGGATGACGCGGTAGCGCCCCCCGTAGTAGCGCTGCGCGGACCAGCGGGCGGCCTCCGAGACGGCGATCCTGGCGCTGAGCTTGGAGTACAGCCGCCGCGCGCCGAAGAAGTTGGCCGTGAGCCGGCTGATGAAGGCGTTGGTGGTGTAGGTGTGGAAGGTGCCCACGGTCGGCACCCGGGCCGCCTCGGTGGCGTACCAGGAGACGTAGGGGGCGTTCGGCTCGTGCACGTGGACGATGTCGTAGCCGCCCTGGCGCAGCTCCTTTCCGAGCACGCCGACCGTCTCCGGGAACGCCGCGAGGTTCGACACGGCGCCGTTCATAGGGAAGCCGATCGTGCGCCCGAGCGGCACCACGTAGTCGGGCAGAGGCCGCCTCTGCGGCGAGGCACCGCGATGGCTTACACGTGCCAGGCGATCGTCGGGGTCGTAGGGCGCCAGGAGCCTGACCTGATGGCCGAGCCCGGTGAGCTCTTGGGCCAGAGCTTCAACATGGCGCCCGACGCCGCCTGGATACGTGTACGAGTAAGGCGACACGAGCGCTACACGCACAGGGCCACTGTATAGGCCAAACTGATCCTGTGCCCGAGCAGCGCAACTACGTCAAGTACACGTTCCTGAAGATCGACCCGGCCTGGCGGCGGCGCTCGTCGGACGAGCGCGCGGCCGACAAGCGTGAGTTCGCCGCGGCTTGCAGGGAATTCGCCGAGGACCACTACCTCCGCGCCTACTCACTGGTGGGCACGCGCGGCGACTGCGACCTGATGGTGCGCGCGATCGCCCGCACGCTCGAGCCCATCCACGAGCTGCACGTGCTGCTCAACCAGAGCGGGCTGATGCGATACGCCGAGGTGCCGCACTCCTACCTGGCGATGACGAAGGAGTCGCCCTACTCGGACGAGCCCGACAAGCCGCTCGAGCCGCGCGCGGGGGCGGACTCGAAGTACCTGATCGTGTACCCGATGTGGAAGAAGCGCGAGTGGTACCGGCTCGCGCCCGAGGAGCGGATGCGCGTGATGCGCGACCACATCGAGGTGGCGCGCCGCTTCACCGGCATCGAGACGAACACCGCGTACTCGTTCGGCCTCGACGACCAGGAGTTCGTGGTGGCCTTCGACGCCGACGACCCGGCCGAGTTCCTCGACCTCGTGCAGGAGCTGCGCGCGACCGAGTCGAGCGCGTACACGGAGTCGGAGACGCCGATCTTCACCTGCATCAGCTCGTCCGTCGAGCGCGCGCTCGATGCTCTGGACGGCGAGCACGCGGTGCGTGCGAGCCCCCCCGATTCCCCCGGCGAGGCCGTCAGGGCGCCGGCGTAGCGTCCTTCGCGGCCTCGAGCAGCTCTTCGAAGGAGCACAGCTTCACGCGCGGGCGGCCGTGCGGCTCGCCGGCCTCCTTCTCGGCGCGGTCCACGGCCTGCCAGCCCGCGTAGCTCACGGCGTCCGGCTGGCGCTCGGCGACCAGGGCTTCGAGCGAGTCGCGGTCCGGGTCGGCCGGCTTGGCGAGACGATCGGCGTCGAGGTCGGCGAGCAGGGTGTCGACCGTCTCCTGGGCATCGCGCTTGTTCGTCCCGATGATCCCGGTGGGGCCGCGCTTGATCCAGCCCACGGCGTACTCGCCGGTGCGATCGCGGACGCGTCCGCCGTCGTTGGGGATCGTGCAGGTCTGGTCGTCGAACGGCACGCCGGGGAGCTGCGTTCCGCGGTAGCCGATCGAGCGGAACACGAGCCCGCAGTCGAGTTCCTCGGTGATGTCCGTGGCCCGCGCACGGATCGCGCCGTCGGCTTCGACGAGCTCGTTGTGCGCGAAGCGGATGCCCTGTACGCGATCCGATCCGAGGATCTCGATCGGTGAGACGAGGAAGCGCAGGACGATCCGGCGACGCTTGCCAAGCGGCTCGCGCGCCGCGTACCCGGTGAGGATGTCCACGTTCTTCTTGGCGGTGGTGTGGGCGGCCTCGCTCTCGATGAAGGCCCTGGAGAGCGGGTCGAGCTCCACATCGCCCGGATCGACGAACACGTCGGCGTCGGTCATCTCGCCCAGCTCCAGGAGCTCGGGGTTGGTGAACGCGGCCTGAGCCGGCCCGCGCCGCCCGAGCACGACGATCTCCCTGACGTTCGACTCGGCGAGCACCTCGAGCGCATGGTCGGCTACGTCGGTCTGGACGAGCTCCTCCCGCGTGAGGGCGAGCATCCGGGCGACGTCGGTGGCGACGTTCCCGTTTCCGACGACGATCGCCCGCTCCGAGCTCAGGTCGAACTCGAGGTCGCGGTAGTCCGGGTGGCCGTTGTACCAGGCCACGAACTCGGTCGCGGCCCAGCTGCCGGGCAGGTCCTCGCCCGGGATCCCCATCCGGCGGTCGGTCTGGGCGCCGACGGCGTAGATCACCGCGTGGTAGCGGTCGGTGAGGTCCTCGTGCGAGAGGTCGCGGCCCAGCTCGACGTTGCCGTAGAAGCGGAACTCGGGGTGCTCGGCGGTCTTCTCGTAGACGCGGCTGACCGCCTTGATGTTGGGATGGTCGGGCGCGACGCCGCCCCTGACGAGGCCCCACGGCGTGGGCAGGCGGTCGAACATGTCGACCTGCACGCAGAGGTCAGGGTGGGACTTGGACTTCAGCAGGTGCCCCGCCGCGTAGAACCCCGAGGGTCCCGACCCGACGATGGCGATCCTGAGCGGCCGCCCCGTTGTTCCGATCTCGGACATGCCAGCCCACGAGTGTAGGCATGGCGCGACCGGGGCCTACGCGGAAGCGGGCTCCTCCGGCTCGTCTCCGCTGTCCTGGCCCTCGTCCGCACCGCCCATGATGAGGTCGATGGCGGAAACGGTCTCGACCGACTTGACCGTGACCGGCCCGTCCTCGACGGGTTCCTCGTCCTCGACGGGCTCCGTCTCGACGACCGGCTCGGCCTCGACCACCTCGGCGGCCGGCTTCGCCTGGGCGGCGGCCAGATCGTCGGCAAGCTCCTGAATGGACGGGCTGGCAATCTCCGGAAGCGGCTCCGCGGCGTAATCCTCGGCCACCGGCTCCTCCACCACCACCGGCTCCTCCACCACCACCGGCTCGGCGTCAACGACGGCTGCCGCTTCCTCGGCGAGGGGCTCCTCGCTCCCGGCGGGTGAATCCTCCACGACTTCTGCGACGGTTTCCTCCGCCGGCTCGTCCACCGGCGGGAATGGGCGCATCTCCGGCACCGCGGGCGCCTCGGGAGCGGCCAGGTCGGAGAGCGTCGCGGGTGGGGTCGGCCGCGACGGAAGCGTGATCGTCGCGGTCGCGGCCGGGGCCTCGGCGCGCGAGCCCTCGACGCCGGCCTCCTCGTCCGCGGCCTCCGCGGCCGGAGCCGCCACCGCGGGCGTTACCGCAGCCGAGCTCGCGTCGACCACGATCGTGCCGGCCGCCAGGTCGCCGATCCGCTGGCGCTTCTCGCCGGTGGCGAGCATCACGATCAGGCCCACGATGTACGCCCCGGCGCCGTCGACCACCCGAAGGACGGTCCGCACGGCGACCTCGCGCATCCCGACGGGCGACCCGTCGGCACGCACGACGCGCAGCCTCATCAGCTTCTTTCCGACCGTCTGGCCGTGGCCCGACTCGAGCGCGAAGTAGTAGTAGAGCGCCCAGCCGAGGATCACGGCCGACAGCGCGCCGCGAACCTCGCTCGCGTCGCCGCCCAGAGCGTCGCCCGCAAGCAGGACGGCGGCGGCGCCTACGGCGACGATGGCCAGGTCCACGATCCCCGCCACGACACGGCGGTTGTCGAGCTTCGGACCACGGACTGGGGCTGCGGATGCCTGTGCGATCGCGTTCATCACCCCAACCATCGGCATCGTGGAGCCGAAATTGAGGCTTGGAGGGCATGATCCCTGAAGTGGAGCGGGTCGCCGTGATCGACATGGGCTCGAACTCGTGGCGCCTTGTCGTGTTCGGGTACGAGCCGGGCACGCCCTGGTGGAGCCTCGTCGACGAGATCCGGGAGGCGGTGCGCATCGCCGCCGGGGTCGGCGAGACCGGAGCGCTGCAACCCGAGCGCGTCGAGCTGGCGCTCCACACCGCGGCGGTGTTCTCGGCGTTCTGCCGCGCCACGGAGGTGCACCGGGTCGAGGCCGTCGCCACCAGCGCCATCCGCGACGCCTCGAACGGCGACGAGCTGCTCGCCGACATCGAGCGGACCACCGGCCTTCAGCCCCGCGTCATCAGCGGCGAGGAGGAGGCGCGCTACGGCTGGCTGGCGATCGCCAACTCCACGACGATCGAGGACGGGTTCGGGCTCGACATCGGCGGCGGCAGCATCCAGACGCTGCGGCTGGAGCGCCGCAGGATGGTGGACGCGCGCTCGCTGCCGCTCGGCGCCGTGCGGGTGAGCGAGCGCTTCCTCCCGGGCGAGAAGGCCACCGGCAAGGAGATCAAGGCGCTCCGCAAGCACGTGGCCGCGGAGCTCGACGACCTCGACTGGTGGAGCGGCGGAGGCCGGATCGTCGGGATCGGCGGAACGATCCGGAACCTCGCCGCCGCGGCGATGAAGCGGCTGCGCCTCCCCGACATCGACGTGCAGGGTTTCGCCCTCACGCGCGACGCGCTCGGGGAGCTGATCGAGGAGCTCGCCGAGCGGCCGGTGTCGAAGCGCGCCCAGGTGAAGGGGATCAAGTACGACCGTGCCGATGTGATCCTCGGCGGCGCGCTCGTGCTCGACACCGCGCTCGAGCAGGGCGGCTTCGACGCGATCGAGGTGACCGAGGCGGGGCTGCGCGAGGGCGTCTTCTTCGACCGCCTGCTCGGCGGGCGCGAGCTCTTCGAAGACGTGCGCGCCGAGTCGGTGCGCAACCTCGCCCACCGCTTCGAGCACCACGCCGAGCACGACCAGCACGTCTGGGCGCTGTCGAGCGAGATGTTCGACGGGCTGGCCGCCGCCGGCCTGCACGAGTACGGCGAGGCCGAGCGCGAGCTCCTGTGGGCCGCGTGCCTGCTGCACGACATCGGGGTGGCCGTGAACTACGACGACCACCACCGTCACTCGCACTACCTGGCGCTGAACGCCGGGCTACCCGGCTTCACGCCGCGGGAGCTGATCCTGATCGGCCTGATCGCGCGCTACCACCGGAAGGGTGCGCCCGATCCGGGTGAGCTGGGCGACGTCGCGGAGCCCGGCGACAGGGAGCGCCTCGAGCTCCTCTGCGGCATCATCCGGCTCGCCGAGCAGCTGGAGCGCAGCCGCGACCGCGCGATCACCGGCGTGCGCGTGTCCGCACACGACTCGACCGTCTCGCTCGCGGCGGACACGCACCCCTCGCGCGACGCGACCGTGCCGATCTGGGCGGCCCGACGCAACGCCGGCCTGCTGGCCGAGGCGCTCGGCCGCGACGTCGAGATCGCCGGCTAGGAGGGTTTGGCGAAACGCGCCACGCCTACTCCCGCAGCCCCACGGCTTCGAGAGCGCGTTCGTGGTCGAGGTAGCCGACGAACCTCGTCACCTTGCCGTCTCGGACATGGAACACCCCCGCGCCCAGCGGGTGCATCTGGGCGAGATCCAATCCACTCGTCCTGCCGCGGCCGCTGAACCGGAACAGCACGAGCACGCGCTCGTCATCCAGTTCCCGGTATTCGTCCACCTCCTGGCGGAAGTCCTCCCAGGCTGCCAGCCAGTCCCGCCAGCCCTCAGCCATCCCCGCCGGCCCGCTCCAAGTGCCCGGCGAGGGACCACCGGTGTTGACGAACTCGATCTCCGGGTCAGCCCACACGGCCGAGCTGTAGTCACCGCGCTCCCAAGCCGCGCAGATCGACCGCACCAAGTCGAGATTCTCCTGCCCCATCGCCAGCCAGTATCCCGCCTCCGGGATGAGTTCAGCGGGGCGCCTCGCTGGACGGTCCGCCCGGCGGGCGGGAGGTCACTCGACGCTGAGGGCCTGTCCGGCTAGGCGAGGCGAGTCTCGAGCACGCCGAGCTGCGGTGACGAGATCACCACCTCGTCGCCCGCCTTCAGCCACACCTCGGGGTCGCGCATGCTCCCGACCCCGGCGGGCGTCCCGGTCGACACGACGTCGCCGGGCTCGAGCGTCATGAGCTGGGACAGGTAGGCCAGGAGCGCCGGCACGGAGTGCACGAGGTCGGCGGTCGAGCTCTTCTGCATGACGTCGCCGTTCAGCCGCAGCTCGATCTCGATGCGGTCGTGCGGCCCGGCCTCGTCCGGCGTCACGAGCGCGGGCCCGCAGGGGGCGGCGCCGTCGAAGGTCTTGCCGGGCATCCACTGCGGGGTCTTGAACTGGTAGTCGCGCGCCGAGAGGTCGTTCAGGAGCGTGTAGCCGGCCACGTGGTCCATGGCGTCCGCCTCGGAGACGTCCTTGCAGCGGTCCTTGATCACGAACGCGACCTCGGCCTCGTAGTCCACGCGCCGGCTCCATTCCGGCAGCCGCACGGCCGCCCCCGGAGGCGCCAGCGCGTTGCGGAACTTGGCGAAGAAGGTGGGCGTCTCCGGCGGCTCGGCGCCCTGCTCCTCGGCGTGCGCGCGGTAGTTCAGGCCGATGCAGAGGATCTTGCCGGGGCGCGTGACGGGCGGCAGCAGCTCGAGTCCCTCGACCGGCACGCCCTCGTCGCCCTCGACGGGCTCGACCTCCTCGATCAGACCGCCCTCGAGGATGGCCTCGAGCGTCCGGTCGGTCGCGCGCGCACCTCTCGAGGCGTCGCCCCAGATGTCGTACACACAGCCGTCCTTCAGGAGCGCCGCGCGCGGATGGCCGTTGGCTTGGAAGCTCACGAGTCTCATCGCGGGCGGGAGCCTATGCGTACCCTCATCTGAATGGCAAAGGACCTCCCGACCGGCAGGGTGAGGCGCGCCGCGAAGGTCGGCCGGCTCGCGGGAGGCCAGGCCGCGCGCGGGTACGCGACCAAGGCGGCGAACCTGACCCGGGGCGAGGAGGAGCGCCAGGCCGCCGCGGCGCGCCGCCAGATGGAGGCCGCGGAGCAGATCTTCGACGTGCTCGGCCAGATGAAGGGCGCGGCGATGAAGGTCGGGCAGGTCGCGTCGTTCATCGACACGGGCGCGTTCCCGCCGGAGTTCCAGGAGCGGGTCCAGGCGAAGCTCGCGGAGCTGCGCGACGCCGCGCCGCGCGTGTCGTTCGACCGGATGCGCGCGGTCGTCGAGGGCGACCTGGGCGAGCGGCTCGACGACGTGTTCGCCGAGTTCGAGGAGGATGCCGTGGCGGCCGCCTCGATCGGCCAGGTGTACCGCGCGCGCCTCCACGACGGCCGCGACGTGGCGGTGAAGGTCCAGTACCCAGGGGTGGGCCAGGCCGTGCGCGCCGACCTCCAGAACCTGGGCCTGATCATGCGCGTGGCGAAGCGGATCGCGCCCGGCATGGACGCGAAGGCGATGACTGCGGAGATCCGCGAGCGGCTGACCGACGAGCTCGACTACGAACACGAGGCCCAGCAGCACCGCGCGTTCGCGCGCACCTGGCGCGGCCACCCCTTCATCTACGTGCCGAGGGTGGTCACGGAGCTGTCCAGCGAGCACGTGCTGGTGAGCGAGTGGGTCGACGGGATCGGATTCGAGGAGGTGAAAGGGCAAGACCGCGCGACGCGCGACCGCTTCGGCGAGATCATCTTCCGCTTCTTCTTCGGGTCGCTCTATCGGAACGGCCACTTCTCGGGAGATCCCCACCCCGGCAACTACCGGCTGATGCCGGACGGCCGGGTGGCGTTCATCGACTTCGGGATGACTAAGCGCGTGGCGCGCGAGGACATCGACGCCGAGGTCGAGGCGCTGCGCGCGGTGATGGACGGTGACGTGGACGGACTACACCGGCGGCTCGCCGCGATGGGCTTCTTCGACCCCGGCGACGAGCTCGTCACGCCGGAGGCCGTGTTCGACCACTTCCACGACGTGACCGGCTGGTACAACGAGGACCGCGAGGTGACCGTGGACCGCGCGCTGGTAGCGCAGACGCTGATCGACTTCGGCGACCCGCGCTCCCGCCACTGGCAGCTGATGCGGCGCGAGACCATGCCGCCGCAGGCGATGCTCGCCCGCCGCATGGAGGCGCTCACGCTCGGCGTGCTGGGCCAGCTCGAGGCCACCGCGAACTGGCACCGGATCGCCCGCGAGTGGCTGTTCGGCGACCCGCCCTCGACGGAGCTGGGAGCGCTGGAAGAGCCCTTCCACACCCGCGCGGCCGCGTGATCAAGGCCTCGCCCAAGGCACTGGGCACCCTGCGTGCCGACCCGGTCATGGAGCGCCTGATCGAGGAGCACGGTGCGATCGTCAAGCAGGACCTGAAGCGCGAGCGCCCCGGCGACGCCTACGGCGCCCTGCTCCGTTCGATCGTCGGCCAGCAGCTCTCCACGAAGGCCGCGCGGACGATCTACGGGCGGATGCTCGAGCTGTTCGACGGCCACGCGCCCACGCCGAGGCAGCTGCTCGCCGTCGACCCGGAGAAGATCCGCGCCGCCGGCCTGTCGCGCCCGAAGATCTCCTACCTGCGCGACCTCGCCGAGCACGTCGAGAGGGGGGAGCTGGAGCTCGACCGGCTGGACGAGCTGCCGGACGAGGAGGTGATCGAGCAGCTCACCGCGGTGAAGGGCATCGGGGAATGGAGCGCCCACATGTTCCTGATGTTCCACCTGGGCCGGCCGGACGTCCTGCCGGTGGGAGACCAGGGCATCCGGAACGCCGTGAGGACCCAGTACCGGCTGCGCAAGCTCCCCGACGCGAAGCGGATGGAGAAGATCGCGAGGCCGTGGCGCCCCTACCGGACGCTGGCGTGCCTCTACCTGTGGAGCTCGCTGGACAACCAGCCGGCGTAGCCGGCGGCTAGACCGTCGCGCCGCAGCTCGGCTCTTCCTCCGCCACGCGGAAGGAGGAGCCGCAGCCGCAGGAGGCCACGACGTTCGGGTTCGAGACCTCGAACCCGGAGCCCATGAAGCTCTCGGTGAAGTCGACCGTGGAGCCGTCGACGTACTGCATGCTCGCCGGGTCCACGAGGACGCGGATACCGGAGATCTCGAAGACGTGGTCGTCCGCGCGCTTCTCGTCGAGCGCCAGTGCGTACTGGAAGCCGGAGCAGCCGCCGCCCTTCACGCCCACGCGAAGGCCCACGTCGCCCTCGGCGCCCTGGCCGGACATGAACTCCTGAACCTTCTCCGCGGCGATGTCGGTAAGCGTCACCATCTGCCCAGATTGTATCGGCGGTCGGGTCGATACCCTCAACCCTGTATATGCCCAGCGCAGAAGAGCTGAGAACGCGCATCGAGAACGCCCTGCCAGGCGCCGAGGTCTCCGTGGTCGACACGACCGGCGGCGGGGACCACTTCCGCGCCGAGGTCGTCTGGGAGCGCTTCGAGGGCCTGACGCGCATCCAGCAGCACAAGCTGATCTACGACGTGTTCGGCGACGAGGTCGGCGGCGCGATCCACGCGCTCTCAATCAAGACCCAGACACCAGCCCCGGCCGGAGACGGACGATGACGAACGAAGAGATCCGCAGCTTCATCGAGAACGCCATTCAGGAGAACAAGGTGATGCTCTTCATGAAGGGCACGCCGCAGCAGCCCGCCTGTGGCTTCTCCATGCGCGCATCCGGCGCGCTCAACACGCTGGGCGTGAAGTACGCCGCGCTCGACATCCTGCCCGACCCCCGCATCCGCGAGGAGCTCTCGGCCGTGTCCGGCTGGCCCACGATCCCGCAGCTGTTCGTCGACGGCGAGCTGGTCGGCGGCTCGGACATCGTCATGGAGATGTTCGAGTCGGGCGAGCTGGCCGAGACGCTCGGGGTGGACCAGCCCGACCTGGGCGAGGCTTCGCCCGGCGAGCCGGAGCCGTCGGCTTCGGAGCAGCCGCCCCAGCGTCAGACCGGGATCGGGCTCGAGAACCGCCTGGGCTAGGCCGTAGCGGCCTGGGCGCCGCCGGCGAGCTGCTTGAGGCGCTCCCAGCGGGATGAGCGGCGCGGCCGGCTGCGCCGGTACTCGGCGATCGTGAGACCCGGGCGGATGCTGGTCTCGATGTAGAGGACCTGGCTGTTCGGGTTCGCGTTCATACCGCCAGCATCCCGCCGCGCGCGCCCTCGAAGAATGCGGCGAGCAGGTGTCTGACGGTGCGGTTCTCCGCCTCTGGCCGGGCGGCTTACCGACCCCTAACCCGCCTTTGCGGAACCTTTGCCCGGGCGTCACCGGGCGCTTGCCGAGGCGGACCTACCGTGGCCTGCCATGGATCGCAGACACGGACTCTTCATCGCCCTTGCCATCGGGCTGGCGGCAATCGCCGGCACGTACGCCGCGTTTCAGACCACCGATCTGGGCGCCCAGGCGGCAACCAGCTCGGAGAGGGAGATCGCGGCGGCGGACGTGCGGCTGGACGAGCAGGAGGCGGCGCTGCGCCGTGCCGCGACAAAGGAGCCGCCCGAGCTTCCGAAGCTGCCGGCGCGCGCGTCCGGCGCAGCCGGTGGTGCCGGCGGTGCGACCGCGAGCGGGCCGGGCTCAGCGGCACCCGGCACTGCCGCGCCGGCGGCGGCTGCGCCCGCGCCGTCCCGCCTGGGCCCGTCGGTGAACGCGGGTCCCGGGAGCTTCGACGACCACAGCGGTGACGACGAGGCCGCGGACGCCTACGAGGACTACCTGGACGACCGCGCCGACGCGATCGAGGACGCCGCCGACGCGGCCGAGGACGCCTGGGAGGACGCGCACGATGACTGAGCAGGTGGTGCGGCTCTACGCGACCGCCGTCGCGCTGGTCGTCTTCTTCCTCTTCTGGGCGGTGATCGCGGCGCGCCCGTGGGCGGCCGCGGGCGAGAGGGACCCGCGGATGGAGACGCTCGAGCGCCGCGAGGCGAAGCTCCAGCGCGAGACGCGCCGCGTGAACCGCATGGTGAAGCGCCGCTTCGCGCGCTACGAGCGCCAGCTCGCGCGCCGGGAGCGCGCGATCAGGCGCCGCGAGCGCGAGAACGCCGCGGTCCTGGCGGCCTCGCGTGCGGCGCCGGCCGGCGCCAGCGGCTCCTCCCCGGCCGGCGCCAGCGGCTCCTCCCCGGCCGGCGCCTCGTCCGGCGGGACCGCCTCCGCACCCGCCGCACCGGCGCCGGTCACGGTCACCGCGGCCCCCCCGGTCACGACCACGAGCAGCTCGTGAATGTGCGGGCCATCCAGCGGCATCGCTTCGACTCGATGGGCACCTGGGTCGAGTGCCTCGTGGAGGCGCCGCCCTCGCCGGCCCTCGAATCCGGCTTCGCGCGCGTGGAGCACGAGTTCGCCCGCCTCGAGCGGAAGCTGTCGCGATTCCGTGCGGATTCGGAGCTCTCGCGCCTCAATCGGGAGCGGGCGATCGAGGGCAGCGACGAGCTCGTCGAGCTGACGACGCTGGCCCTGGCGGCCCGCGAGGAGACCGGCGGCCGTTTCGACCCGACCGTCCACGACGCCCTGATCGCGGCCGGCTACGACCGAACCTTCGCCGACCTGTGCAACGAACCGCGCACATCGGCCCCGGTGGCGCACCTTGTTCACGACAGTCATGAAGAAGCTGCGCCACCCCGGAAGAAGGGGTCGGCCGACGGCGGGCGCCGCGAGGTGCGGGTCAGCGGGAGGCGGATCCAGCTGGGGGCCGGCGCGTCGCTCGACTTCGGCGGCATCGCCAAGGGCTACGCCGCGGACCGGTGTGTGGCCGGGCTCGCGGAGCTCGGCCCCGCCCTCGTCAATGCAGGCGGGGACCTCGCCGTCAGCGGCCCGCGCGCGGATGGCCCCTGGCCGGTCGCGGTTGACCCACCCGGCGAATCGCTGACGGTCGCGATCGAGCGGGGTGGCCTCGCCACCTCCGGGCGCGACCGGCGGCGATGGCTCCGCGACGGCCGGGAACGCCACCACCTGATCGACCCGAGGACGCTCAGACCGGCCCAGGGCGGCCCGCTCTCCGTAACCGTCACCGCCCCCACCGCCACGGAAGCCGAGATCGCTGCGAAGAGCCTGTTCCTCGCCGGCCCGAAGGCCGAGCGCGCGGCCCGCCCCGCCGGTATCGCGGCGGTGGTGGTTTGGGACCGGGGCGACTACGAGGTCCTGGGGCCGGCCGCGTGAAGTCCGACCCCACCTTCTGGCTCCTCGCCCGCGCCACCGGGCTGGCCGCCTACGCGCTCCTCACCACCTCGGTGCTGGCCGGGCTCGTCCTCAAGTCGCGCCCGTTTGGCACAAAGGTCAAGCCGGCCGGCGCCACCCAGCTCCACCGCATGCTCGCGCTGCTCTCGCTGAGCGCGCTCACCCTCCACGGGCTCGCGCTCGTCCTGGACGAGACCGTCCACATCGGCCTCGCCGCCCTGCTCGTGCCGGGCGCGGCGCCCTACCGGCCGCTCTGGACCGGCCTGGGCGTGCTCGCGGGTGAGCTCATGGTGGTCGTCTACCTCTCGTTCGCGCTACGCAAGCGGATCGGCGTCAAGAACTGGCGGCGCCTCCACTGGACGACCTACGGCGCGTTCGCCGGCGCGACCGCGCACGGGGTCATGGCCGGCTCGGACAGTCCACAGCCCTGGGCCATGGGCCTCTACCTCGGCGCGATCGGCGCCGTCGCAGCGGCCACGGCCTGGCGGGCCCTCGTTCCGCCGCAACGACCCCAACCGAATGGAGCATCGTGAGCACCTACCGCATCACCATCGACGGAGGCCTCTGCAGCGGCTTCGGCACCTGCGCCGAACTGGCCCCCGAGCTGTTCGACATCGGTCCGGACGGGATCGCCGCGACGCGCCAGGGCTCGACCGACGACCCGGCCGTGCTCGACACGGCCGCCGCGTGCCCGATGGGGGCCATCTCGGTGGTGGAGGAGTGAGCGCACGCTCGGTCGTGATCGTCGGCGCGGGCCTGGCCGGGTCGCGTTGCGCGGAGACGCTCCGCGCCGAGGGCTTCGACGGCCAGGTCACGCTCGTGGGCGACGAGCCGCTCGGCCCCTACGAGCGGCCTGCGCTCTCGAAGGAGTTCCTAGCCGGAAGGAAGGAGCGGATCGAGCTGCGATCGCCGGACCACTGGGACGAGCGCGACATCAAGCTCGTGCTCGGCCACCGCGTGGACACGGTGAACCCCGCCATGGGCACGATCCCGGGCGCGCCGCCCGCGGACGCGATCGTGATCGCCACCGGCGCACGCGCCCGCGCGCTGCCGTTCAGCTGCCCGCCCGGCGTGCACACGCTGCGCACCGCGACCGACGCGAGACACCTGCGCGAGGCGCTCACACCCGGCAGCCGCCTCGCCGTGATCGGGGCGGGCTTCGTGGGCGCCGAGGTGGCATCCACGGCACGCGAGCTCGGAGTCGAGGTCACGCTGATCGACCTCGAAACCACGCCGCTCGCGCGCGTGCTCGGCCCGGACGTGGGCACACTGCTCGCAGACCGCTACCGCTCCCACGGAGTGGACCTCCGCCTCGGCGCGGGCCTCGGCCGATTCCTCACGGGCGAATCCGGCGAGCTCACAGGCGTCGAGCTGACCGACGGCTCGACCGTCGCCGCCGACACCGCACTCGTCGCCATCGGCGCCGCCCCGGCATGCGACCTCCTGGGCGACGCGCGCCAGGGACTCAGGACCGACGCGTCCGGCCGGACCGAGCACCCCGGCGTCTATGCGTGCGGCGACGTGGCGTGCGCGTGGCGGCCCTCGCTGAGCCGCCACGTCCGCGTGGAGCACTGGACATCGGCGGCCGGCCAGGCCGCGGCGGTGGCGCACGCCGTCCTCGGCAACGACAGGCCCTACGACGAGGTCCCGTACTTCTGGTCCGACCAGTTCGGGCTGCGCCTGCAACACGTGGGCCATGCCGAGGACCCCGCCCACGTGGAGATCGAGGGAGCCGCGGACAGCTTCACGGCCCACTACCGCGACACCGAAGGCCGCCTCCTGGCAGCGCTGGCGGCGAACCGCCCGCGCGACATCGCCGCGATGCGCCGCGAGCTGGCGGGCGAGGCGACGGTGGCCGCCGCCTGACCGGCGGCCTAGCGCTCGATCTCGTAGCCGCAGTGCGGGCAGCGGCGCGCCGACTGCAGGATGCGTTCGTTGCACTGGAGGCAGCGGCGGCGCGGCCGGTGCGCCATCAGGCCGCCGACCACGCAGACGACCAGTGCGCCGAGCAGGGCCGCGAAGTAGAGGCTCCCGGACACGGAACGGCTCAGCGGCCGGTGCCGCCGGGCGGGCGGCGGCGGCGCTGCGCGTCCAGCGTCTGCTTGCCTCTGTCCACGTAGCCGCGCGCCTGCTTCTTGTAGCGCTCCTTCTCCTCGGGCGTGAGCGATTGCCAGCGCTCCCACGCCATCAGCACGTACGGCCATAGCCGGCGGGCGCCGCGGGCGGCGCTTCGGGCGCGGGCGGCGCGGCCGTAGCCGGCGCCTCTGCCTAGGTGTCTTTGCGATCGAGCCATTCGAGGTACTCCAGTATCCGATGCGAGTCGTGGATCACGTCGTCTCCGTGTACGAGAACCGGTACCCATCTCTGCCCGGTCAACTCCTCGACCTCGGGGCGATCGCGCTTCAGGAAGGGCACTCGGACCTCCTCGAAGTCGAGCTCCATCGCCCGCAGCCGCCGAGCGACCTTGCCGCACCGGCACACGAGGTCGGTCGGGGCGCGGCAGCGGTACAGGGTCGTCACCGTCCGCAGGGTATTTGACGCATCCGCCAACCCGTGAGAGGTTCAGACGAGTTCATAAAGCTTCGCCCCGGGCTCGTGTGTATGGCCCTCCTGGCACTCGCGGGAACCCACGGCGCCGCCGCCTCCTTGGCCCGGAGGTGGCGGGCGCCGACCCACCGGGCTAGCGCCCCACCGCCCGCTTCACCACGCCCGCCGCCCCCTCCGCCACCCCCAGCGCCGCGCCGGCGACGCGGTACTGCAGCTGCTGTGAGCGCCGCGTGCGTGCGATCCGCTCGTGCTCGCGCTCCATGTGCCAGGCGACTGTCGCTTCGAGCGTCTCCTCGTGCGGCCTCGCCTTCCAGCCGAGCACGCGCTGCGCCTTCGTGGCCCGGTACGTCCAGCGGTTGCCGGCCGCCCTCACCTCGGACGGCGTGAGCGGCCACGCGCGGCCGCCCGCCCCCAGCACGGCCGCGGCGGCCTCCGCCGCGCGCGGCGGAATCCGCACGGGGGTCGGCACGCCGGATAGCCGGCCCAGGTCCGCGAACAGCCGCTCGAAGGTGAAGTTCCGCCCCGAGAGCAGGTAGCGCTCGCCGACCTCGCCGCGCAATTCGGCGAGCAGGTGGCCCGCGGCCGCGTCGCGAACGTCCACGATCCCCACCGCGCCGTCGGTGTACACCGGCACCCGCCCGAGCAGGAAGCTCCGCACGAGCCGGGTGGACGACAGCAGGTGGTCGCCCGAGCCGAGGCAGATCGCCGGGTTCACGCACACGAGCGGCAGCCCGTGCGCCGCCACCCGCATCGCCTCGACCTCCGCCTCGTGGACCGAGTTCACGTACGGGATCCCGAGCCGCGCCGCCGTGAACAGCTGCGTCTCCACGGCGGCCTTCCCGTTCGCCGCCGGCCCGATCGCCGCCGCGCTCGACGTGTAGATCACACGCTCGACCTCCGCCCGGAGGCACTCCTCCATCACGAGCTTCGTGCCGCCCACGTTCACCTTGAAGAGCAGCTCGGTGTCCGCCGGCCGCACGGACGTGACGCCCGCGCAGTGGAAGACGCGCGAGACACCCCTCAGCGCGCGCCGCACCGAGCGCCGGTCGCAGACATCGAGCTTCACACGGCGGCAGTCGAGGTCCGCGATGGACGCGTCCGACGAGCCCTCCTGCACCCCGAGCGTCACGTCGTCCCCGCGCTCGGCGAGCAGATGCGCGACGTGCGACCCGATGAAGCCGGTTGCGCCGGATACGAGCACGCGGGCCAAGGCGGCCGAGTGTAGGGGGAAAGCATCGCTGCGCACCGGGCTCGGCCCGGTGCTTGCGCGTATAGGCTGCCCCGCGCATGTCCCCCGTTGCGGTGGTGACCGACAGCACCTCGTACCTCCCGCCGGAGCTGATCGACCGCCACCGGATCGAGGTCGTGCCGTTGTACGTCGTCTTCGGCGGCGATCGGACGGTCCCCGAGATCGAGATCACCGACTACCCGGCGTTCTTCGAGGAGCTCCGCACCGCGGAGAAGCTCCCCACGACGTCGCAGCCGAGCGTCGGCGACTTCACGTCCGCCTTCGAGCCGCTGCTCGCCGGCGGTGGCGAGGTCGTGTCGGTGCACATCTCAGGAGGCCTCTCCGGGACCCCCGAGGCGGCGCGCCAGGCCAAGGAGGCGCTCACCCGCGACGGCAAGGGCGGCGAGCGCATCGAGGTGGTGGACTCCACGACCGCGGCCGGCGGCCTCGGCTTCATGGTGCTCGCGGCCGCGAAGGCAGCGGCCGACGGCGGGAGCGCCAAGGAGGTCGCGGACCACGTGGCCGAGGCGCGCAAGCAGCTGAAGCTCTGGTTCGCGATCGACACGCTCGAGTTCCTGAAACGAGGCGGGCGCATCGGCGCCGCGAGCGCGTGGATCGGGTCCACGCTGCGCGTGAAGCCGATCCTCACGGTCGAGAACGAGATGACGCCCGTCGAGCGAGTGCGCACGTCGAGCCGGATGTTCGAGCGCCTCGTGGAGTACGCGCGCTCGTGCGCGGATTCGGGCGACAACGCGTGGTCCGCACAGCACATCAACGCGCCGGAGCAGTGCGCCGCGCTCGTGGAGCGCTGCCAGGAGGTGTACGGCACCCCACCGACGATCGTCAGCGAGATCGGGCCCGTGCTCTCGGCCCACACGGGGCCCGGGCTGCTCGGCACCGGCGCCGTGCCTCGCGCCTTCATCGAGTAGGAGGCAGACCCGGCGGGGCGAATACCGCCCTGATGCTGACCATCAGGTCGATCGTGCGCACCGTGATCGTGATCGTGTGCGTGGCCCTCATCCTCTACCTGCTGTTCCTCCTGCGGAAGCCGATCAGTTGGCTGCTGATCTCCATCTTCCTGGCGGTCGCGCTGTCCCCGCTCGTGAACCGGGCCGCTCGCCACATGAAGCGCGGGCTGGCGATCGCGGTCGTCTACGTCGGCCTGCTGCTGATCCCGATCCTCCTGATCGCGCTGATCGTCCCGCCGCTCATCACGGAGGCCAACAACTTCGCCGAGAACGTGCCGCAGTATGCCGACGACGTGACCGAGTTCGTCCAGGAGAACGAGCGGCTGCGGAACCTGAACGAGGACTACGACATCACCGGCAAGCTCGAGGAGGAGGCCGCCAAGCTCCCGGAGCGCCTGGGTGGGGCGGCCGGGACGCTGCGCGACATCGGGTTCGGGATCGTCAGCTCGCTGTTCGCGCTCCTCACGATCCTCGTCATGACCGCCTTCCTGCTCGGAAGCGGGCACACGTGGGTTCAATCGATCATCGCCTCGCGGCCGCCGGCGCAGCGGGACCGGCTCCGCCGCTCGCTCGAGCACATGGCGGGCGCGGTAAGCGGCTACGTCGCGGGCGCGCTCACCATCGCCGTGATCGCGGGGGTGGCGACCTACATCGTCCTGACCATCCTCGGGGTCCCGTTCAGCGGCCCGCTGGCCGTCCTGGCCGGCCTGATGTCGCTCATCCCGATGGTGGGCGCGACCATCGCCGCGGTGATCATCGGTGTCGTGACCCTCTTCGAGGACTTTCCGACCACGACGATCATCTGGGCGGTCTGGGCGATCGTCTACCAGCAGCTCGAGAACAACCTGATCCAGCCGCAGATCCAGAAGCGCACGGTGAACGTGCACCCGTTCGTCACGATCGTGGCCGTGCTGTTCGGAGGCACGCTGCTCGGCGTGATGGGCGCGATCATCGCGATTCCGATCGCGGCGTCGATTCAGATCCTGGTGCGCGAGTACGTCGACCTGCGCACGTTCTCGCTCAAGCGGACAGAGGCTCAGCCACCGGTACCGCCCGCCCCCGCGTAGCCTCCCGCCAATGACGCCGGGCGCGCTCACCCGCCGCGGACTGCTGCTCGCGGTCACGGGGATCTCGCTGTACCTGCTCGCGCCCGCGCTGCTCGAGGTGTTCGGCGCTTTCGACGAGCTCGACGAGATCAGCCCGCTCTGGTTCATCGCGATGGTGGCGCTCCAGGTGGGCAGCTACGCGTGCATCTGGGGCGTGCAGCGCCTCGCCGTGCGCGCCGAGCACTGGGGCCCGGTGGTGACCTCGCAGCTGGCCTCCAACTCCTTCGGGCGCGTCGTGCCCGGGGGCGTGGCCGCCGCCGGCGCGATGCAGTACGCGATGCTGGTGCGCGGCGGGGTCCCCCCCGCTGCCGCGGCGTCGGGGATGACGGCGTCCTCGCTGCTCGTATTCGGGACGCTCCTGGCCCTGCCGCTGCTCGCCCTGCCGGCCATCATCGGCGGAGCAGCCGTCGACCCGCACCTCACGCGCGCCGCTCTCGGCGGCGCCGTGCTGTTCGTGCTGATGGTGGCTGCGGGCGCCGCGGCCGTGATCTGGGACCGCCCGCTCGTGCTCGTCGGCCGGGCGGCACAGGCGGTCTACAACCGCGTGCGCCGGCACCACGAGCCGGTCACCGGCCTTCCCGAGCGGCTCCTACGGGAGCGCGACATCGTGATCCGCGTGCTCGGGCGCCAGTGGTGGGAGGCATTGCTGCTCGCCGCGGGCCGCTGGGTGCTCGACTACCTCACGCTGATCGCGGTGCTGTACGCGCTCGGCGCCGAGCCGCGCCCGTCACTCGTCCTGCTCGCGTTCTGCGCGGCGCAGCTGCTCGGCACGATGCCGCTCACGCCCGGCGGGCTCGGCTTCGTGGAGGCGGGCCTGACGGGAACGCTGGCGCTCGCGGGAGTCGGGGCGGGCGCCGCCGTCGTGGCGACGCTCGCCTACCGCCTCGTCTCGTTCTGGCTGCCGATCCCGGCGGGCGCCGTTGCGGCGGTGGTGCACCGGCGGCGCTACGGCATCGCCGAGGTCGAGCCGCCGCCGGAGCCTACGCCGATGCAGCCGCCGGACCGGCCGGTCGCTTCTCGGCCAGATCCTCGGGCGGACCGTTCTCCTCCCACCACGCGTTGATCGCGCCGATGGCGGGGCCCATGATGAGGTTCTTCTGGAAGTTCTCCGTGTCGTTGACGTGCGGGAGCGGCGTCTCGGGCACCGATACCTCGAGGAACTCGCAGAGCGGCTCCCAGCCGTCCTTCGGGTCCCACACGAGCAGGCGGTCCGCCGGCACGGTGTCCTTGACCTCCTGATTCCAGCGCTCGTACGCCTCGGCCATCTTCTGCGGGTCGCCGTTCGTGCCCCGCCAGGCGCCGCGCTCCTCGCCGAAGTTCATGTCGGTCAGGAGGTCGATCCAGGCGGCGTAGTTCGGGTCGATGTGGTACTGCGCCCGAGCGAGGTGATGCATGAGCGTGTCGCGGAAGAAGATCTGAGTGATCGTGTTCTCCATGCTGTTCACCCAGCCGTCCGCGGAGCGCACGCTCAGCAGGACCTTGGCGTCCGGGTAGACGTCGATCAGCTCGCGGTAGTGCCACGCGGCAGGCCAGTCGACCGTCGACTCCTTGCCGGCGAAGATCTCGTCCCAGTCCGCGTCACCCTCGAACGCCTTGCGCCACTGCGGAACGCTCGTCTCGAGGTCCGACATCATGTCGCGCATGTGGTAACAGGGCAGCCCGAGCATCTCGAGCGCGATCATCTGGGTCGTGGTCGCCGTGCGCGGCTGACCAGCGCCAATCAGCTTCATGGGGGGTTCCCAGCCTCCTAAGTTGACTTTGGGTTAAGCGGCGCGCCGCAGCTTAGTAGTCCGCGGGCATCCATGCCCGCGCCTTGATGAAGAGGCGCCTTCCAGGCGCCGATTACCTGCGGCCGGAGATGATGGAGACGGTCGCAGCCACCCCGCCGCCGACCACGAAGCCTGCGACCGCCGCGCCGATCAGCGCGGCCCTGCGGTTGCGCACGAGCTGCCCACGCCAGTTCGTGAGCTCGTTGACCTTCGAACGCAGGTCATTGACCGAGAAGGTCAGCTCGCGGCGCGTCTCCTGTATCGACGCCCGGATCATCTCCGGGCTCTGGCCTCGAGCCACTACGCCCTGAGCTCCTCGCCGCGTTCGAGGCCCCGCTCGAGCTGGTCGCGCTCGACCTGCGCCTCGAGGTCGGCACGGGTGCGCTTCGCCTCCTCGATGGCCATGTCCGGCGTGGGCGGCGCGCCCTTCTTGAACAGGCGGAACGCAATGAAGGCGGCGAGCATCGCGAGCAGCACGAGCGCGAGGGTCACCACTCCGAAGCCGATGTAGGCGTTGTCGTTCCAGCCGAACACGTCGTTCAGGAGCCACGCGAGCCCGTGGAAGAACATCGTCACGGCGAAAATCAGGAACACGCCCGCCGCGCCGGCGATGGCCGCGCCCTTCGCCAGCTTCCCGACCTTCTCGCTCACCTCCGCCTTCGCGAGCTCGATCTCCTGCCGGACGAGCAGCGAGGCCTTCTCCGAGACGTCGGCGACGATCTCGCCCAGCGACTTCGAGGCGTCGTCCTGGGGCGTGGGTCCGTTCGTGGTCATCGCGCGAATCGTCGCAGGATCATGGCGAGCATGAGGCCCCCGGCGAACGCCGCGCCCACGAACGCCTCCGGGCGCTCGGCGAACGGGTCGTCCTCCGCGCCAACGCTCAGCGGGGCCTCGGACGCGGTCTCCTCGGCGGGGTCGTACTGGCGGGTGGGCTCGTCGTCGGCCATCAGTCGATCGGAGGGTCCTCGTCGAAGATCCGCACCCAGATCTCGGTGGCGATCTTGTTCGCCACGATCGTGGTCAGCGCGCCCAGGCCGGCCAGCAGGCCGCCCCACATGAGCCGCTTGACGATGTCGTTGTCCATAGGCGCCTGATTCAACCAGACGCCGGGCCGTGACCCGTGACACCGTTCTCGAGCCCGCCGCAGATCGCCTCGACGATCAGGTCCTTGGCGCGCTCGAACTCGTCGTCGGTGCGCGGGAGCACCTCGAAGATCCACCCGGTGAGCAGCTGCTCGATCGCTCCGTAGAAGCACATCGCGGCGAACTCGGAGGGGATGTCCGACTTGAAGGAGCCCTCCTCACGGGCCGCCTCGACGATCGCGGCGATGCCCTCGTAGGCCTTGCGGATCTCGGCGAGGTGCAGCGCTCCGAACGAGTTCGCCGCCCGCGTGACCTCGACGATGATCACCTTCATCAGGTCGGGGTCGTGGCGGTACGAGTCGATGATGAAGCCGGCGACCGAGCGCAGCTTCTCGCGCGAGGGGATGTCGCGCGCGTCGATCTCGCCGATCGCGTCGAGCATCACGCCCCAGCGCTCGAGGAAGAGCGTGTTGAGGATCTCCTCCTTCGAGTCGAAGTAGTGGTACACGAGCCCGTACGCCACGCCCGCCTCGTCGGCCACGTCGGAGACGCGGCAGTGGTGGAAGCCCTGGCGCGCGAACACGCGCACCGCGGCGTCGAGGATCATGCGCCGCTTGTCGAGGGCGTTCCTCGGGGCGGTGGCCATCAGGCGGTCACCCTTTCGGGCCAGCGGTACGCGGCCTCGACGCGGTTGGCGAGGCTCGGCAGCTTCTCGCGCACCTCATCCTGGCGCGCGAGGTCGAGCTCGGCGACGATCGCGTGCTCGCCCTCGGCCGGGGCGCGCGCGAGCACCTCGCCCCACGGGTCGACGATCATCGAGTTGCCGTAGCTGTCGCCCTCGGGGCCCTGCCGGTTTCCCTGCCCGGGCGCGATCACGAAGACCTGGTCCTCAATCGCGCGGGCGCGCAGGAGGACCTCCCAGTGCGCCTCGCCGGTCACGCGCGTGAAGTTCGCCGGCACCGTCACGATGCGGGCGCCGCGCAGCGCGAGGATCCGGTACAGCTCCGGGAAGCGGAGGTCGTAGCAGATGCTGAGGCCTAGGGGGACGCCTCCGGCGGTCTCCGAGAGCACCACCTCGGCGGCGGGCTCCGAGTGCTCGGACTCCCGGTAGTCCACCCCGCCGACCTCCACGTCGAACATGTGGATCTTGCGGTAGACGGCGCGGATCTCCCCGTCGGGGCCGACGTGCACGGACGTGTTCGACACGCGCTCGCGGCCCTCGCGCCGCTCGGCCACGGAGCCCGCTACGAGGTCGATGCCGAGCTCCGCCGCGAGCTCACGCGCCCAGCTCACCGCGCGCCCGTCGAGTGGCTCGGCGCCGGCGCGGTAGTGCTTTGCTGCGCCGCGGATGTCGAGCCGCTCCGGCAGCACTACGAGCTCGGCGCCGTCGGCGACCGCGTCACGGGTAAGGCGCTCCGCCGACGCGAGGTTGGCCTCGGTGTCGGTCGTGCATTGCAGTTGAACGGCAGCGGCCAGCATCGACCCTCTCGCTCTCTCCTCGCCCCTCCAGGCGATTGACTGATCAGTCAATCTTGGCAGTGTACCCGGCGGGTAGCCTGCGCGCCGATGGACTCGCTCCCAGCGCGCGGCGCGGCCGTACGCCGGCTCGACCTTCGGATTCCGCCCGCCCGGATGCCCCTCGTGCACGCGCGGCGGCCGCTCAAGCGGTGGCGCTACCTGGGCGTCTACGGGCCGGAGTTGATGCTGTGCGTCGCCGACGCGCGCGTGGGCGGCATCCGGCAACGATGGTGGGCGGTCGCGCTGCCCGACGGGACGCTCGTCGAGGGGACGCGCGGCGTGGAGCTCGCCGCCGGCCGCGCGCGCGTGCGCGGGGTGCTCGACCTGGAGCTGGACGAGCCCGGTGGCGTGGAGGTCGTCTCCCCGCACGGGCGCTCGTACATCTGGACGCGCAAATCGGCGCCGGTCTTCGTGCGCGGGAGCGTGACGGCCGGCGGCCGGCGCTTCGAGCTCGACGGCGACGACGGCTTCGTCGACGAGTCCGCCGGGTACCACGCCCGGCACACCGCGTGGAAATGGTCGGCGGGGGTCGGATGCACGGACGACGGCCGCCGCGTCGCCTGGAACCTGGTGGACGGCGTCCACGACGGCGCCACGAGCGAGCGCACGGTCTGGCTCGACGGCGAGCCACGCGAGGTGCCGGCGCAGGACTTCGCGGACGACCTGTCGCGCGTCGGCGGTCTCGACTTCCGCGCGTGGTCGGTCCGCGAGTCGCGGATGAACCTGCTCGTGCTCCGGAACCGCTACAGGCAGCCTTTCGGCGAGTTCAGCGGAGAGCTCCCGTGCGGAATCGGGCTCGCTGAGGGCTACGGCGTGATGGAGGAGCATGATGTGCTCTGGTGAGGGAGCTCGTCACCTGGCTCGCCGCCCTGCTGGGGCTCGCGGGCCCCGCCCCGGCCGCCGCGTCTGAGCGGCCGGTTCGGTTCACGGTCGCGGCCTCGGGAGACCTGCTCATACACGCGCCCGTCGCGCAGCGGGCGCTCGCGCTCGGAGGGGGCGGGCGCTACGACTTCGCCCCGATGTTCGCTCCGGTCAGGCGGCGCATCGCGCGCGCCGACCTGGCTCTCTGTCACGTCGAGACACCGCTCGTCCCCGGAGCGGTGCAGGGATATCCGAGCTTCCGCACGCCGCCGGACCTCGCGCGCTCGATCCGGCGGGTCGGGTGGGACGGGTGCAGCACGGCATCGAACCACTCGCTCGATGCCGGCGAATACGGGGTCGGGACGACCCTGCGGGCGCTGCGCGGCGCGGGCGTGAAGGCCACCGGCACCGCGCGCTCGGCGCGAGCCAGGCGGCGCACCACGATGCTTCGGGTCAAGGGGGTGCGTGTGGCGTTCCTCTCGTACACGGCGGTCTCGAACGGGCAGGCCGTGCCGCACCCCTGGACGGTGAACTGGGCGTCGCCGCGGCCGATCCTGCGGGACGCACGCCGCGCGCGGCGGCGCGGAGCGCGGCTGGTGATCGTGAACCTCCACTGGGGAGCCGAGTACGTGCACTCGATCACGCCCGCCCAGCGAGCACTGGCCCGGCGGCTCACACGCTCGCCCGCCGTCGACGCGATCGTCGGGCAGCACGCCCACGTCGTGCAGCCGATCCGGCGGGTGCGCGGCAAGCCGGTCGTGTTCGGCGAGGGCAACCTGATCTCGAACCAGACTCCGGGCTGCTGCGCGGCGGGCGCGCAGGACGGGCTGATCGCCCTGATCGACTTCATCGCAACGCCCGGCCGGCGCGTCCGCGCGCGGCGGATCCGCTACGTCCCGACCTGGGTGCGCCACCCGGACTTCGCCGTCCTTCCGGCCGCGCCCGGGTCGCCGTCGTGGAACAGGACCGTCGGCGTGGCGGGCCGGCGCCGAGGCATCGGGCCGGTCACGCCGCGTTAGGGTCCCGCCATGCAGATCCGCGCCGCCGTTCTCGAGGAGTTCGCCAAGCCGCTCGTCGTCCAGGACGTCGAGCTCGAGGGCCCGAAGCCGGGCGAGGTGCTCGTGCGCCTCGCGGCGTGCGGCGTGTGCCACACGGACCTGTACACGGCGAGCGGCGCGGACCCGTCCGGCTACGCGCCGACCGTGCTCGGGCACGAGGGCGCGGGCGTGGTCGAGGAGGTCGGAGACGGGGTCACGAGCGTGGCGCCGGGCGACCACGTGATCACGCTGTTCTCGCCGCAGTGCCGCGAGTGCATCCACTGCGTGTCCGACAAGACGAACATCTGCCTCGCGATCCGCGACCAGCAGAACAGGGGCTACCTCCCGGACGGCACCGCGCGGCTCCACCGCGGCGACGAGGAGCTGCGCCACTTCATGGGCACGAGCACGTTCGCGGAGGCGACCGTGATGCCCGAGATCGCTCTGGCGAAGGTCGACCCCGAGGCGCCGCTCGACGTGGTCTGCACGCTCGCCTGCGGCGCGACGACCGGCATCGGCGCCGCGCTCTACATCGCGAAGGTCGAGCCCGGCTCGACGTGCGTGGTGTTCGGCGCGGGTCTGGTCGGACTGGGCGCCGTGGCGGGCGCGCGGGTCGCCGGCGCCGAGCGGATCATCGCCGTGGACCTCTCGGAGGAGCGGCTCGAGCACGCCCGCGGGCAGGGCGCGACCGAGACGATGGTGGGCGGCCCGGACACGGTCGAGCGGATCCTGGAGATGACGGACGGCTTCGGCGCCGACTACACCTTCGAGGCCACCGGCAGCGTCGGGGTGATGCGACAGGCCGTGGAATCGGCGCGCATGGGCTGGGGCCTCTGCACCATCGCGGGCGTGGCCGGCAAGGGCGAGGTGCTCGAGGTGGTGCCGCGCTACCTGATCACGGGCCGCCGCATCGCCGGCGCCTCCTTCGGCGGAGCGAAGGGCCGCGACCGCGTCCCGGAGCTCGTGGACAGCTACATGTCCGGCGAGCTCGACCTGGAGTCGCTCGTCACCCGCCGCGTCTCCCTCGACGAGGTGAACGACGCCTTCGAGGCGATGGAGCGCCAAGAGGGCATCCGAACCGTCATCACCTACTGAAGCGTCCTGGATTGGGCTTGCAGGGCAAGCCCTAGGCAGGACGCTTAGCTCAGAAAGCTGCCTTGGGTGCCCGTCGCCGGGCCGGCCGCCGCGCCCGACTCCAGCAGCGTCGCGATCTCCTCCTCTGAGTAGTCGAGCGCGTCGAGCACCTCCCTTGTGTGCTCCCCCAGCCCCGGGCCCGGGCCGGCGGGCGCTCCGGGCGTGCGCGACAGCTTTACGGGCACGCCGAGCAGCTTCGGGGGCTCGGTGGCGCCGGGCTGGTCGAGCGAAACGACCATCTCGCGAGCGCGGACCAGCTCGGAGTCGAGCGCCTCGTCGAGGTCGAGGACCGGCTCCAGGCAGCAGTCGTGCTCCGAGGCGAACGCCTGCCACTCGTCGCGCGTGCGCTCGAGGAAGATGCGCTCCACCTCGGCGTGCGCGTCCGAGCCCGGCCGCTCGAACTGCTCCTCGACGAGATCCTCACGCCCCACGCCGCGGCACCACTCCTGCCAGAACTTCGGCTCGAGCGCGCCGAGCGTCACCCAGCCGTCGCGGCACGCGTAGGGGCGGTAGCAGAGCAATCCGCCCGCGAGCTCGAGCTCGCCGCGGCCCGGCACGGCTCCGTCGGCGAGGTACTTCGCGGCCACGAGCGCGAGCCACGAGAGCGAGCCGTCGAACATCGACACGTCCACGAGCTGACCCTCGCCCGAGCGGTCGCGCTCGCGCAGCGCCACCATGATCCCGAACGCGGCCATGAGCGCGCCGCCGCCGAGGTCCGCGATCTGGCCGGCCGGCTGGACGGGCGGCCCGCCGGCATCCCCGGTCAGGCCGAGCAGCCCGTTCAGGCCGAGATAGTTCATGTCATGGCCCGAGCGGCCGGTGTACGGCCCGTCCCGGCCGTAGCCGGTGATCGCGCAGTAGACGAGCCTGGGGTTCTCTTCCCGCAACCGCTCGTATCCGACCCCCAGCCTCTCCATGACCCCGGGGCGAAAGGACTCGAGCAGCACGTCGTGCTCGCGCACCAGCCGCAGCAGCACCTCACGGCCGCCCTCGCTCTTCAGATCCAATCGGATCGACCGCTTGCCTCTGTTCAGAGCGAGAAACAGGGCGGACTTGGCCGAGTCGTCCGCGCCCTCGTGGTGCGGAGGCGACCAGCGGATGTAGTCGCCCATGCGGGTGTCCTCGACCTTGAGCACCTCGGCCCCGAAGTCGGCAAGGAGCAGCGAGCAGAAGCCGCCCGGCAGCAGCCTCGACAGGTCCAGCACGCGCACGTCCGACAGCGCGCTCATACGCCCAACAGCTCCCGCGCCTCGGCCACGGTGGCCGCGCGCCGGCCGGAGTTCTCCACGATCTCCCGCGCCTTCGCGATCAGGTCTCCGTTCGAGCGCGCCATCTCGCCGTCCGGCAGGTAGAAGTTGTCCTCGAGGCCGGCCCTCACGTTGCCGCCGAGCGCGGCGGCGGCCGAGATGAGTGACCACTGCCCGCGGCTGATGCCGATGACCCCCCAGTTGGCGCGCACGTCGGGGACCTGCTCCGCCATGTGCGCGAGGTTCTTGGCCGTCGGCCTGATGCCGCCGGTCACCCCCATCACGCACGACACCTGCAGCGGCTCGGAGAGCAGCCCCATGTCGATCAGCGGGTCGAGGTTCGCCACGTGGCCGGAGTCGAAGCACTCGTGCTCCGGCCGGATGCCCAGCTCGTTCATCGCTGTGACGAACTCGACGATCGTGTCGAACGAGTTCTCGAACACGGTCTTGAAGACGAAGTCCTTGCGCTTGGACGAGTACTTCGCGTAGTTCATCGAGCCCATGTTCAGCGCGGCGACGTCCGGCCTCAGCTCGCGCAGGTACTCGATCCGCTTCTCGATCGGTACGCCGATCGCGCCCGTGGAGTAGTTCACGATCACGTCCTCCACCGCGCCCTTGATCGCCTCGGTGATCGCGCGGAAGTCCTCGATCTCGTAGCTCGGCAGCCCATCCGGCGTGCGCGCGTGGATGTGGATCATCGAACAGCCCTCGTCCACGGCCCGCTTCGCCTCGGCGGCGTACTCCTCCGGTGTGTACGGAATGGCCGGGCACTGGTCCCGGTTCGCGACAGCGCCCGAGATCGAGCATGTGATGATGCAGGGGTCGCTCATCGGCGGAGCGGCTTGATGTCGAGGCCGGCGGCGGAGTCCTCGATCAGTTGGGCAAGCCGCCGCAGCCGCGTGTCCTCGCGCTTCGCGCTGACAACCCAATGCGTCGCCGTCCGACGGTACCAGGGCGGCTTCCGGTCGAAGAAATACTCCGCCGCGGCGCGATTCGCGCGCAGCCGCTCCTCGTATTCCGGCGGAAGCTCAGCGTCCTCGCGCTCGAACGAGTAGACGCCGGTCCTTTCGTCGGAGCGCTTCTCGAAGGCGGCGAGCCCGGCGGGGCGCATCAGTCCGGACTCCCTGAGCTTCGCGACCTTCTCGACGTTGACCTTGCTCCAGTTGCTGCCCGGCTTGCGCGGCGTGAAGCGCTGCATGTAGCGGTCGTCGTCGATCTTGTTCGCTCGGCCGTCGATCCAGCCGAAGCAGAGCGCTTGGTCCACCGACTCGGACCACGTCATGGCGCGCTTGCCGGTGTGCTGCTTGTAGAAGCCCACGTAGACCTCGTCCGCCGTCTCGTGGTTCTCCTCGAGCCACGCGTAGAACGACTCCGGAGACTCGAAGAAGATCGGATCGCTCATACCGGCATCACCCCGTGCTTCTTCCATGGCCTTTGCACTCGCTTCGTGGCGGCCATCTCCAGGGCGCGGATCACCGTCGGGCGTGTCTCGCGCGGGTCGATGATGTCGTCGACCATCGCGTTGCCCGCCGCGATGTACGGGTCGATTGTCCTGCGGATCCCCTCGATCATCTCGGCACGCGTGGCATCGGGATCCTCCGCCGACTCGATCTGCTTGCGGAAGATGATGTTCACCGCGCCCTCGGGGCCCATCACGGAGATCTCGGCGCTCGGCCAGGCGACGATCAGGTCGGGCTCGTACGCGCGTCCGTTCATCACGTAGTAGCCCGCCCCGTAGGCCTTCCGGATCACGACGGTCACCTTCGGCACCGTCGCGCGCGAGACCGCGTAGAGCATCTTCGCGCCGTGGCGGATGATCCCGGCCTGCTCGACCTTCGTGCCGACCATGAACCCGGGCACGTCCATGAGGAACAGGAGCGGAATCCCGTAGGCGTCACACAGGTTCACGAAGCGCGCGGCCTTGTCGGCCGAGTCGTTCTCGAGGATGCCGCCGAGGTGCTTCGGCTGGTTCGCCACTATGCCCACCGGCCGGCCGCCCATCCGCGCGAGGCAGGTGATGATCGTGCGCGCCCAGCGCGGCTTGAGGTCGAACCAGTCGCCGTCGTCCACGATCCGCCCGATCACGTCGTACATGTCGTACGGCTTGCGCGGCGAGTCGGGGAGGATGTCGAGCAGCCCCTCGTCCATGCGGTCCACGGGGTCCGAGCGCTCGCGCAGCGGCGGCGGCTCCTCGCAGTTCTGAGGAAAGAAGCCGAGATAGCGCTTGATCGCCTCGATGCACTCCTCGTCGGAGCCCACCTCGAGGTCGCCCACACCGGACACGCGCGTGTGGATGCGCGAGCCGCCCAGCTCCTCCTGGGTCACGTCCTCGCCCGTGACGGCCTTCGTCAGGTGCGGGCCGGCGAGCGCCATCGAGCCGCGGCCCTTCACCATCGGCACGAAGTCGGCGAGCCCGGGGATGTAGGCGGTGCCCGCCGCGCACGGCCCCATCAACGCGGCCACCTGGGGCACGACCCCGCTCATGATCACCTCCTCGCGGAACAGGTGGCCCGAGCCGGCGAACAGCGAGCCGGCGGCCTCCTGGATGCGCGCGCCCGCCGAGTCGAGCAGCCACAGCATCGGGATGCGCTTCGTCAGGGCGAGCTCCCGCAGCCGCGCCATCTTCAGCTCGCCGGTCATCCCCATCGACCCGGCCATCACGGTGAAGTCGTAGGCCGCTACGGCCACGAGCCTGCCGTCGACCTTCCCGTAGCCGGTGATCACGCCGTCGGCCGGCGCGTCCTTCCCCTCCATCGCCCGCTGCGAGAAGTGCGGCCGGCCGTGGATGCCGAGCTCGGTGAAGGTGCCCTCGTCGATCAGGAGCGACAGCCGCTCGCGGGCGGTCAGCTTCTCCTGCTCGTGCTGGCGGGCGATCTTCTCCTCCCCGCCGCCGAGTCGCGCGCGTTCGCGGCGCTCGTGCAGGTCCTCGACGAGCGATCGCAGCGGCGGTCGCGCCACGAGCGTGTCGGCCGCTGCGCGCTCGGCCACGCTCAGCCCCGGTCCGAGAGGTGGTCGAGGAACGGCTCGAGCACGTGCATGGCCGTCTCGGTGGCCACGGCGCGCGCCTCCTCGTCCTCCGGCGCCTCGAATGCTGTCACCTCGAGCCCCACCAGCTCCGAGTCCTCGAGCACCGAGTCGATCAGGTCGTAGAGCTTGTCCGGGTGGAGGCCTCCCGCCGCCGGCACGGCGGCCGGGAAGTGCTCCGGGTCGAGCACGTCGAGGTCGAGGTGCACGAACACCGGCGCGCCGTCGAGCGCGTTCTTCGCGGCCACGAGCGTCTCGATGGCGCTCGCCCCGATCACGGTCGCGGGGCTGCGCTCGAGCAGCTCGCGCTCGCCAGGGTCGAGGTCGCGGATCCCGGCCAGCACAACGCGCTCCGCGGGGAGCGTCTCGCCGAGGCCCGCATCCCACTCGCCCGTGGCCGCGGCGAGGCACATGCCGCCGAGGTAGCCGCTGCCCGAGGTGTCCGGCGTGTTGTAGTCGCCGTGCGCGTCGAGCCAGAGGATGCGCGCGTCGGGCCGGTTCCTGATCGCCGCCGGGAGCGTGGTCACGGAGACCGAGCAGTCCGCCGCGAGCAGCACCGGCGTGTCGCCGGCCGCGAGCGCGTCGTCCACCTGGCCGCCGGCCTCCAGCAGGCAGCCGCGCGCGTCCGCGAGGTCCTCGTCGTAGCGGGTCTCGCGCACGTCGCCCGCGCTCCCGATGAAGCGCGGCTCAACGCCGAGCGCGCCGGCCACGAGCGGCGCGAGGATCTCCACGCCGCGCGGAGCGCCGGGGAAGCGGTCGGCAGTGTGGCAGCGCAGCGCTACGAGCGAGACGGCCACTTGCCTACCGACCCGTCCACCGGGGCTCGCGCTTCTCGAAGAATGCCTTTACACCCTCCTGGATGTCCTCGGTCGTGAAGGCGAGCGAGAGCTGCGAGCGGAGGAAGTCGAGCGCGTCCTCGAACGGCATGTCGAGCTGCCGGTACATCGCGTCCTTGCCGAGCTTCATCAGCACCGGCGACTTCGAGGCGAGTTTCCTCGCCCAGTCGTCCACCGCGGCGTCGAAGTCGGCGTCGGGCACGACCCGGTTGACGATGCCCGCCTCGCGCGCCTCCTCGGCCGACATGCGCTCGCCGAGCAGCAGCAGCTCGTTCGCCTTCTTGCGCGGCACGTTCCGGAAGATCAGCGCCATGATCATGAACGGGAAGACGCCCACGTTGATCTCGGGCGTCCCGAAGGCCGCGCTCTCCTTCGCCACGATCAGGTCGCACGCAAGCGCCAGGCCGAGCGCGCCGGCAAGCACGTGGCCGTTCGCGGCGCAGATCGTGGGCTTGCCGAGCTGCAGGATCGTCTGGAAGAGGCGCGGGAAGCGCTCGGTGCCGAAGTGCTTGTGCACGAGCGGCACGTCGGCGGCGAACTGGTCGAGGCTTCCACCGGCGGAGAAGACCTTGTCATGCGTGGAGCTGAGCACCACGCACCGGACGGCGTCGT
>DASSVP010000214.1:0-11101 GCA_035705985.1 Thermoleophilaceae bacterium | reverse complement strand
GCATCGAGTGGGCGGCGAGGCCGGCAAAGAGCCCGCTTGCCTTTGAGCCGCCGAACGAGAGCCGGGCCACCGTGGTGGCCGGAAGCGCCGCTCGTGCTCCGAAGCGGGCGAGCAGGAGGGGATGCCCGGGGACGTGCAGCGGGGCGAGCACGTCCTCGAGCAGCGCGTCGGCGTCCCGGGCGAGCGGAGCGAAGAGCCGCCGCCAGCTCGTGTCGTCCTCGCCGAGCATGCTCGACGCCGCCGTCGCCGAGCGCTCGAGCAGCGCCGCGGTTCCGTCGTCGAACGGGTGGGCGAGCGCGGCGGGCGGATCGATCCACTCGACCCCGTGCGCGGCGAGCGGCAGCGTGCGGAAGAACGGCGACGCGACCCCGAGCGGGTGGATCGCCGAGCAGACGTCGTGGACGAATCCCGGCAGGGTCAGCTCGGCCGACCGCGCGCCGCCTCCGACGGTGTCCGCGGCCTCGAGCACCCGCACCGACAGTCCGGCCCGGGCGAGCACGATAGCCGCGGCCAGTCCGTTCGGCCCGGAACCGACGACGATCGCGTCAGACATCGCGGGAGCCTAGTAACCGGCCGCCGCCCGTTGTAGCCTCCGCGCGTCGGACAAGCGAAGGCAAAGGAGTCAGGACGAATGGCAG
Organism: Thermoleophilaceae bacterium; assembly: GCA_035705985.1. Lineage (GTDB taxonomy): Bacteria > Actinomycetota > Thermoleophilia > Solirubrobacterales > Thermoleophilaceae > JACVRW01. Next base: position 10,463 of record DASSVP010000214.1, on the reverse strand, counting down.
CAGTGCGGCGCGGAGCATGGGTGGCCTTGAAGTACGTGACCTCCCTCTTCTTCATCGGGGTGGTCGCGCAGTTCTTCCTCGTCGGCTACGGGCTGTTCGCCATGAAGCACGGCGCGACGATCGACAACGCGAAGTCGCTCGACTCGCATCGCGGCCTCGGCTGGATCCTCTCGACCTGGGGTGCCCCGCTGATGCTGATCCTCGTGCTGCTCGCCTGGCCGGCACGGCGCCTGTTGGGGGCCTGGATCCTGCTCGCCGTCCTCGCGTTCTTCCAGGCCATCCTTGCCTCGAGCGGCTACCACCACTGGGGGCTCGGCATGTTCCACCCCGTGAACGCGATCCTGCTGCTCGGTCTCTCGGGACGCCTCGCCCACTACGCGTGGACGACCCGGAGAAGCGAGGACACCGAGGCGGCGCCTGCCACCGCACCAACCGGCTAGCGGTGAGGCCCGGAGCGCGGGCCGTGCACGGCATCGAGATCGAGTGACACGCCCTGACCCGCCGGGCCCGAGGAGGCCTCACCGTCAGTGGGTGCCGTGCATTGTCCGCGTCTGATCACGGTTTCGACACCTCGGCGGCGTTCCAGTCCCCACCAGGGTCTGGTTCGACCAGGACCTTCGTCTAGGACGCGAGGAACTGCGTGGACGCGAGCAGCGCGTTGACGTTGCTCACGTTCTCGGCCACGCCCGGCTCACGCAGGCACGCCGTCAGATAGGTGAACGGCGCGGGCGGATCGCTCGTCTCGACCGTGACGTTGATCGTCCGGTCGGCGCCGATCTTCCGACACTCGCCGCCCGGCGTGTCGACGAGGCTGGCGGGATGGCCGCCCACCCGGATCCGCGTTCCGGGCCCGAGCCCCATCGCCGGAATGCCGTTGCGCTCCCAGACCACGAGGACGCCACCCGGCTGGAGGTGCCCGACGGGGAAGCCGCACGTCGTCTCACTCCCGTGCGTCGAGCACGGGTCGTGCACGGGCTGGGTGCTGAGGTACACGAGCGGGTCGAAGTGGAGCTCTGCGGGCTTGCCCGCGGAGGCCGTCCACGCGGCGGGGTAGCTGAAGCTGAGGCCGGAGCCCGAGTACTGCAGAAGCGGCGGATCCTTCGGCGCCGCCTGCGCGTTGCCGCCTCCGCCGCATGCGCTCGTCACCGCGACGAGGGTCACGATCGCTGCTGCGCACACGAGGAGGCGCCGCGGAGTCAGGCGGGCTTCCATACCTCTTCTCTGTAGCTCCGGAGCAGAAATTGCGACCGGCCCGAAGGGCCGGTCCGCGCCGCCGGATCGACTGGCCGCGTTTGTGGGCTCACCGTCACCGGACTGCGTGTGCGACGAGCGACATCGCCAGGGTGGCGATCGTCACGGCGACGAAGATCAGCCCGAGTTGCGCGACTCGCGCCGCGAGCGCCACGCCCAGCGAGCGGACGGGCGGCGCGCTGGCCGGGGTGGGCGCCTCGATCACACGGAACCTCGGCGCCGGCCAGGCAGGTGGGCCGAGGCGCGCGAGCGCCTGTGCCCGGAGCTCGGGCGAGAGGATGAGCACGAGTTCCGGCGAGAGGGGCTCGTCCGGTGCGAGCTGGGCGACGTTCATGGGAGAACCCCCTGAATTCGCCGCCGCGCGCGGGATTCCGCCTTCGGGCCGGGCCTCTCCGTAGCCAAAAGGGCGGTCGGGTCCAGCCGAAAGGACCCCGTCCGGGGGCCGCGAGAGCGCATGAATTAGGGGCGTGGTACTGCGGCTCCGAAGGCTGGCCTATGCCTGTGCGGTGGCGTCCGCCGGGGCGACCACCGCGGTCGCTCTCGTGGCGAAGCTGAATTTCGCTTTTCATGCCCCTGCGCTCCACGTCGCGTTGGAGACGACGACCGCGCTCATCGCCTTCGCCGCGGCCTTCCTACTCCTCGGTCGCTTCTGGCGCACGGGCTTCCTCGACGAGCTGATCCTCTCGGCCGGGCTCTCGCTGTTCGCGCTCTCGAACTTCGTGTTCGCCGCGCTGCCGGCCGTCTTCAACCTGCAGTCCGACCGCGGCTCGGTCTGGGGGAAGCTCTTCACCACCGCGCTTGCGGCCCTACTCATCTGCGTCGCGGCGCTGCTGCGTCGCCGTCGCCTCGTCAGGGGCCGGCACTGGCCGGTCGCGGTCTACACGAGCACGATCGTGCTCGCATTCGCCGGCACCGTGCCGGTGGCCATGAGCCCGGATCTCCTGCCGCGCGACATCACGGCCTCCGTTCCCGCCGGTGGAGACCATGCGAGCGTGTTCGGCACCGTGCAGCTCGCCCTGGCCCTCCTCTACCTGCTGGCCGCCCTCGGCTTCACGCGGCGCCAGCGCCTCACCGACGACGAGCTCAGCGGCTGGCTCGCGGTCGGTTGCATCCTCTTCGCGGCCAGCCGCGTCAACTTCTTCTTCCACCCGTCGGTCCATCCGAACTGGGTCTACACGGGCGACGTCTTCCGCCTGGGCTTCTCCCTCGCCCTGCTGATGGGAGCCGCTCGCGAGATCGCCTCCTACTGGACGAGCGTCATCGCGGCCGCGTCGCTCGAGGAACGGCGCCGGCTCGCGCGCGACGTGCACGACGGCCTGGCCCAGGAGATCGCGTTCATCGCCCGGAACGCCATGCTGCTTCGGGAGCAGGGCGCCGAGCCCCAGCTCGTCGAGCGGATCCTCCGCGGCATCGGCCGCGCGCAGGAGGAGTCCCGTCGCGTTGTCGGCGCCCTCGCCTCGACGAAGGTCGACGAGCCGCTGGAGAAGGCGCTCGCGCAGGCGGCGCAGGATGCCGCCCGCCGCTACGGCGCGGCCGTCGACATGGAGCTGGCGAGCGGCATCGCGCTGTCGCCGCAGGAGCGCGAGGCTGTGGTGCGGATCGCGTCCGAGGCCGTGGCGAACGCGGCGAAGCACAGCGGCGCCGAGGTACTGCGGCTCTATCTCGAGCGCCTCGAGGCCGGCATGCGGCTGCAGGTCGTGGACGACGGCGCCGGCTTCGACGAGGAGGAACCGCGGCGGGGGTTCGGCCTCATCACGATGAAGGAGCGCGCCGAGGCGCTCGGAGGCAAGCTGCAGGTCGACTCGCGCCGCGGCGGCGGCACCCGGGTGGAGCTCGAGCTGTGAGTGTCTTCGCCCACATCGCCGTCCGCGTTCAGCCGCTCCGCGTGCTCATCGCAGACGACCACGCACCGACGCGCGACGACGTCCGGCGGGCGCTCACGGACGGTGGGATGGAGGTCTGCGCCGAGGCCCCGGATGCCGCACACGCCGTCCAGCTGGCGCTCGAGACGAAGCCCGACATCTGCCTCCTCGACATCCGCATGCCCGGTGGCGGCGTCGCGGCGGCCTGGGAGATCGCGGCGCGCCTGCCGACGACGAAGATCGTGATGCTCACGGTCTTCGACGACGACGCCAGCCTCTTCGCCGCGCTCCGCGCCGGCGCCGTCGGCTATCTGACCAAGGACCTCGACCCTCGCATCCTCCCGCGGGCGCTCGCCGACGCCGCCGAGGGGAAGGCCGCGATCCCGCGCGGGCTCGTCTCCCGGATGGTGAAGCAGTTCCACGGAACCGACCCTCGCTTCCGCACGACCGCGGTGGCGGGCGAGCTCGGGCCGCGGCTCACGAGCCGCGAGTGGGACGTGCTGGTCGGGCTCGCCGACGGCCTGTCCACCCGCGAGATCGCACGCCGGCTGCAACTGAAGCAGAGCGGCGTGCGCGCCCACATCTCCGCGGTCGTCCGCAAGCTCGGCGTCGAAGACCGCGACGAGGCGGTCGAGTACTTCCGCGACACGACCCGATAGAAACGCTGCGAAGCACAAGCGCCCACCTGCGGCGCAACCCCTTGTAGCGATTCTCCGTTCGCGAGACCCTCAGATTGTCCACAGGGGCTGTGGACGGCGACTGAGTCGAGCGATGCGGCGGCTCGCCGCCTGGCCGGGGGGAGCGGAGGTAACTAGATGGCTAGGAAGGTCATAGGGCCGACAGGAAGCCGGCGTAGACGCTGGCTGTTCCTGTTCTGTCTAATCGCTGCGTTCGCCACAGCGGCGTTCGTGATCGCCGGTGCGGGCGCAGCGACAGGTTCGGATCTCTACAACAGCGGCTCGTTCGAGCTGGACGGGAACACGCTGGTGGGCTCGCCCGCAGCCACGACACAGGACGGCACGAAGTGCGCCGACCCGTGGCCTGCGTCTGCCAACACCGGCGGCGACGACTGGGCGGGGCTCTATACGAACAGGGCGACGGCCGGCGCGAACGGCGGGCCGTGCAACTCCAGCGCCTTTACGTTCGTTGCCGACGGAATCGGAGGCACGACCGGAACCGATCACACGTACTGGGCAGGCGGCGGGTCAAAGGACGCATACGATCCGGCGCTCGGGCCGTGGCAGTGGGCCGCGAACGACGTTTCTCCTGACAAGAACGACCTCGTCAACGCGTTCGCAGCGATCTACCAGAACGGGACGCACCAGAATCTCTACTTCGGTTCGGACCGCTACACGACGAACGGCGACGCGCAGCAGGGGTTCCAGTTCCTCCAGAACGCTGCGTGCCTCTCAGGCAGTGGCGCTCCGGCCAATGCGGCTTGTCCCGGCACGACGCCGACGACATTCCCGAACACCTGTACTCCGTCGGTCAGCGGCAGCAACGCCGGCTGGTTTGTGAACCCGAGCACCGGATGCCCGGTGCACCACAAGGACGGCGACCTGCTGATCCTCGTCAACTTCAACAACGGCGGTACGTTGGGTCTTGCCGGCGTGTACGAGTGGAAGTGCGCTGCCGGAGGCTGCGCCACCGGCGGGACGTATCAGCAGCAGCTGGTAGGAACCGGCGCGGACTGTAAGACCCTCAACCCGGGGCAGAGCTTCTGCTCGACCTCGAATACGACAAACCTCACGAACGAGCCGATCTGGGCCTACCAGGCGAAGGGCACCACGGGGCAGGCAACGTACAAGCCCTCGGCCTTCGTCGAGGGCGGTGTCGACCTCGCAAGGATTCCGGGCGCAGGAACTTGTTTCCCGACCTTCGTCGCCGAGAGCCGCTCGTCTGCAGGCCCGAGCTCGGGGCTCTCGCTCCAGGCACAGCTGAAGGACCTCGTCTTCGGGCGGTTCCAGCTCTGCGGGGCGAGCGTCACGACCCAGGCCTCGAGCAACGGCACCGTCACTCCGGGGACCGCCGTTCACGACACGGTGACCGTCACCGGCACCGGTCCGTCCAGCCCGCCGACCCCGACCGGGTCCGTCGACTTCTATCTCTGTGGGCCGAGCGCGAGTGCGAACCCGACCTGTGGAGCGACGACCGACGGGACCAAGATCGGGAGTGGCACGCTGAGTGGAAGCAACGCGACGGCGACTGCCACGTCGCCGAACGTGAACTGCGCGGCGGACGGGATAGGTTGTTCGACCGGTGAGAACCCACTAGCCAACGGCTACTACTGCTTCCTGGCCGTGTACCAGGGAGATCAAAACTATGGTGGTCCGTTGAGCAACCCGGACGAGACCAACGAGTGCTTCAGGGTGCTCAAAATCAACACGACGACGGTCACGACACCACAGCAGGGCGGCTCGGACATCTCGTCGAGCGTGGTCTTCGGCACCTCGGTGACCGACCACGCGGTGGTGACCGCAGCTGACAGCTCGGACGGCCCTGTCACAGGGACGGTCACGTTCACGCTCTGTAGTCCCGCTGACCTGGCGGCTGCCAACAGCGGCCAAGGCGAGACGAGCTGCGTGAGCGGCGGGACGCAGATCGGCAGTGCGGTGAACCTGACCGCGGTATCGCCCGCAACGAGTCCGCCTTCGTCGACGGCGGATTCCGATTCGTCCGGAGCGTTGAACCAGGAAGGCACGTGGTGCTGGCGGGCGGTCTACACGCCGGCCACCGGCTCCTCGTACAACGGCTCCAAGGACGACACCACGGGAGAGTGCTTCACCGTTTCGAAGATCGACACCACGACGGTCACGCACCCGCAGGAGGACGGCTCGAACATCACCGCCGCCACCTTCGGCGACAGCGTGACGGACCACGCCGTGGTGACGGCCGCGAACTCCGATGACGGCGATGTAACCGGCACGGTTACCTTCTTCGTCTGCAACCCGGACGATCTCGCAGCGGCCAACATGGGCGCCGGCGAAGACAGCTGCGTCACCGGCGGCACCCAGGTCGGCAGTCCGGTCGACCTGAGCCCGACGGCCATGGCTGATCCGCCCTCGTCGACGGCGGATTCCGACGCTGTCACCGCGAACAAGCTCGGGAAGTGGTGCTTCCGGGCCGTGTACACCCCGGCCGACGGCTCCCCGTACAACGGCTCCAAGGACGACAGTACGGGCGAGTGCTTCACCGTCGGCGACACGGCCGGCCTCACCTCGGGCCAGACGTGGATCCCGAACGACACGGGAACGGTGTCTTCGACGAGCGGTGCCCCGTTGAACGGCACGTTGTCGATCCAGCTCTACACGGGCGACAACTGCGGCGTCAACAGCGGCAGCGCTGTTAGCGGTCAGCTCTACTCGAAGACGGTGACCGCCAAGACGACCGACAGCATCTCGTCGAGCAACGACGCGAACGGCTACGTCGTGAGCGGAGACGGGACGCACACGGTCTCGTGGCTGGTGCACTTCGCGAGCTCCGACTCGAATGTGCCGTCACCGGACGACCACTGCGAGACGAGCAGCGTGACGATCACGAACTGATCGTTCTCTGCTCAAACTTGCGAAGTAAGCGAGGCCCCGGCGAAAGCCGGGGCCTCTCCTTTCTCTGTAGGAGTGCTGCGCTGCTACCCGTCGACGTGGAACGACGTGGTCGCGTCGGTGACCATCTTGCTGTTGTTGAGATGGAAGACGGTCACGGCGCAATCGGCCGCGCCGCTCGTCCAGGTCGCACTCGGACCGAGGTAGAACGGCGTCTGGTAACCGACGGCGCCAGGGAATCCGGCCTCGTCGCTCGTGCCCACGACGACCCCGTTCTGGGAGCACTTCATCTCGATCCACGGCCCCATGTTGTCCGGATACGCCGGGACGTTGGTCGTCACGTAGACAGCCTCACCGAACGTGTAGGCGCCCCCCGGGCTGACGCTCACGGAGGGTGTTGGAGCGGCGGGCTTCCCACCCTTTGCGCCGAGGGCGAAGGGCGTGACGACGAGCGCGAGTAGTGCAACGGCGGTTACGACTGCGCGGCGGGTGAAGGCGGTGGTACTCACGGCTGGGCCTCCTGTGTCGAGGACGCGGTAGGCGACTCGACGGTTGGTTGCGACCCCACACCGTTGATCGGCCCCGACGGCCTCCGCCGCGACCCTCGGATGAGTCCCTCGGATGAGGGCCGGTGGTCCCGGGCCGGCCTCGTCTCTGCAAGTGCGGCCTCCACGAGTCGACGAGGGCTCTGGGAGCCCTCGTCGAGTGTGGCGCTTTTATTTACTTACTGCCGGGAGGCGATTCAGCCGTTGACGGCGAACGAGGTGCTCGCGTCCACGATTGCCCGGCTCTTGCCCATATGGACGACGGTGACGTCGCAAGTCGCGGGGCCGCTGGTCCATGATCCGCTCGGGCCAAGAGTGAATGGCTGGCCGTAGTACCAGCCGCCGGGGAAGGCCGCTTCGTCGGCGCTTCCGACGAGCACCCCGTTCTGGTAGCACTTGAGCCAGATATACGGCCCGGCCCCATTCGGGTATACCGGATCGTTGGTCGTGATCGAGACCGCCTGCCCGAACGAGTACGGCCCACCGGGGCTCACGGTCACGCTGTAGCTCCCGCCACCCCCGCCACCGGGCTTACTCTTGCCGGCAAGAGCGGCAGGGACGAGCGCGAGCGAAACTGCGAGCACGACGACTGCCAGCACGGCACCTGCCGGAGTCAGCTTCCTGAGCTTCATTGCGAACCTCCTGTACGGGCCTGACCCCAGCGGCACCCGTATTGGGATGACTGCCAGGCTCTTCGGCATGGGCGACGCGGCACTATTCACTCAAGCGAGGGAACCCCCCGGTTTTCGCGGCGGGCACTTTACAAGGTTTTGCGAGAGCAGGCTCTTACCGGTCGTGCGCGGCTGCGGTGGCCTGTGCGGGCCCGGCGGCTGACGCGGACTCCGCGAAGGCCCAGAGCTTGTTCGCCGTGAAGCTGAACGGCGTCACGAGCACGATCGCGACCGCCTGGGCCGCGAGGTGGCTTGCGCCGGCGGCCACGAACGCGATGAGGAAGAGCTGGTTGGCGCCGAGCGAGAGCCCGGACACGAGGAGGGCGCGCGCCCCCTGGCCGAGGACGGGAGCGCCGGCGGTGCGGAACGTCCAGGCGCGGTTCCACGCGTAGTTGCTCCCGGCAGCGACGAGGAAGGAGACGGCCGCGGCGGCGAGGAAGTGGAGCCCGGCGGCGAGGAGCCCCGCATAGACGGCGAGGTTGACGGCGTAGCCCGACGCGCCGACTGCGCAGAACCGTAGGAACTGGGCTTCGAAGAGACCCCGAATGAGCCGCGCTTTCACCTCCTCATCGTTGCCGGACGAAGGCCGCCGTTCGTCCGCCGATCGGCTGGGGCGGCCCCTCCGCCAGTCGAGTCGGAACGGCAGACATGAAGAGGGGGAGCGGCCGAAGCCGCTCCCCCTACTGCGCTGTTGCTATCTCGTGCTTAGGAGAGGTTGAAGTAGGCCGAGTAGACCTGGCCGCTGTCGAACCCGACCGAGAGGATGTAGCACCCCTTGCCCGGCGTCGCCCAGTTGTAGACGTACTGGTTCGCCGTCGAGTCGTAGCGGAGGCTCGTGCCGCCGGTCGCGACCGTCTCGATCCCGTCAGACGCGTCGCCCGTGAGACTGCCGCATCCGACGCTCTTGTACTTCTCGAAGCTGACGGCGCTCAGGGCGCTGATGTAGTTGCCGTTCGCATCCGTCAGCTGCCACTTCACCGGATACGTCCTTCCGGCCTTGCCCGTGTTGACCGTCGAGGGGTTGTTGATCGGCGCGAGGAAGCCGCTGAAGCTGTAGTTGACGTTGTAGTGGCACGTGGTCTGTGACTCGTGGTCCACGTTGTCGTAGGCGGTGAACGTGACCGTGTGGTCACCGGCGGTGCTCGTGTCGACCGTGCCGGTCAGGGTGCTGTCCGCGGTGTCGAGCCCCGACCCTCCGACCTCGTCCTGCGCGGTGATCGACACGGACTGCGTGCCGCTGTTGAGCAGGAACGGGCCGCCGCTGCAGGCTCCGAATGTGGGAGCCTGTGAGTCGACGTAGTAGGCGAATGCGTCGTTAGATCCATTGTGGCCGACGTTGTCGGTCGCCGTGTAGGTGCCCGGGCCTACGGAGCCAGAGCTCGTGAACGGGCCGAGCGTGGTGCTCGGGTCGCTCGCAAGCCCCGAGCTCGGGGCAGGATCGGTGGCCGCCACGCTCAGGCTGACCGAGTCCTTCCACCAGTTGTTGCCGGAGCCGTCCGTGTAGACGGACGACGTGGTGGGAGTGATTGCGACCGACGGTGCCTGCCAATCGACGTACCCGTCGACGGTGGTGCCAGCGGAGCTGTTCCCGACGTTGTCGGTTGCATAGCCGGTGTACGAGAAGGAACCGTCGGCATTCACGTTGCTCGAGTCGAACGTCTCGGGGTCGGTGACCGAGGCGACACCGCTCCCGTCGCTACCGTCCAGGAGTGCGGGATCGCCGTTGTCCGTGAAGCCGACGGTGACGCTGTCCGCGTACCAGTTGTTCCCGCTGCCGTCGGTGAAGGCGGCAGCCGGGTTGGTGTCGCCCGTCGGCGCGTTCGGATTGGACTCGTCGACCTTGACGAGATCGTCGCTTTCGGCGTAGTCGCTCGTCGCACCGTGATTGTCGACTGCTTCGACCCGATACGACCAGGTTCCCTCGGCCTCGGAAGGATTGGCGCCTCCGAAGGTGTACGAGTTCGCCGACAGGCCCGAGGCAACCGCGCTCCACGTGTTGGTCGAGGCGTCGTGCTGCTCGAGCGTGTACGTGACCGAGTCGCCTGCATCTGGATCGGAGGACGCGGCCCAGCTCACCGTGAAGTCTCCGTCGGCACGTGGAGACGTACCCGCAGACACGGTCGGAGCGCCGGGCGTGGACGGCGGGTTGTTCGTCGGCGTCGAATTGCTGACGTTCACCGTGAACGTTGCGGTGTCCATCGGGTAGTCGCTCGAACTGGTTGCCGCCGAAGAGGTCGTGACGCTGTGGAATGTCGCGGTGACTGTCGAGGAACCTGCCGCGACCGGATGGACACTCACATTGACCGCCGTGCTGTCGCACGCACTAATCGTGACCTGGCTGGAGCCGAGCGTTGCGACGCTCGTGTCGCTGGACTGAAGGTCGACGACGAGCTGGCTCCCCGAGCCGGTCAGGTTGCAACCGTTCTTTGCGTCGTCACCGGTCGTTGACTTGAGGTAGTAGCCCACCTGACCGTTTGCGCCCCCGACGGTGAGCGCCATGGCCTCGGGCGTCGAATCAACGGTGGTGTCGAGGTTGTTCACCACCTGGTCGGCGAACGCGCCGCCGGCGAGTGCCCCGACCACGCCGATGGC
>DASSVP010000213.1:0-21834 GCA_035705985.1 Thermoleophilaceae bacterium | reverse complement strand
TCAGGGCCTCCGCGTCGTCGCCGTGCTCGGGTGCGGCCGCGACGCCGATCGACAGCGTCACCGGCGGGTCGCCGGGCGACGCCACCTCCTCCTCCACCGCGGTCGCGAGGCGGGCCGCGAGCTTCGCAGCGCTCTTCAGGTCCTGCTGCGGCAGGAGCACGCAGAACTCGTCGCCGCCCATGCGCGCCGCCGTGTCCACCGAGCGGATCGAGCGCCGCAGCGACATGGCCACCTGCATCAGCACCCGGTCGCCCGCCTGGTGGCCGTACGAGTCGTTGATCCGCTTGAGGCCGTCGATGTCCATCAGCAGCAGGCCGAACGGGTGCAGATAGCGCTTGTGGACGTCGACCAGGCTCACGAGCTGGCGCTGTAGCGCGCGCAGGTTGCCGAGGCCGGTGAGCGGATCGGTGTTCGCCTGCGACTCGAGCTCGCGCGACCGCGACTGGACGTGCGCCTCGAGCGCGGCGGCCTGTATCCCGCCGATCGCCTCGACGAGCTGCTCGATCGCGTCTGCGACGCCGACCGGGTCCGCGTCGCCCATCTCCTCCCTGAGGGCGCGCACCAGCACGCTCTGGAGCGTCACGACGTCCCGAGCCACGTCCGCGGCCTGCACCTCGCGCGTGCCGCCGCGCATGGTCGCGAGCGAAGCCGCCCGCTCGGCCTGATCCTTCGTGAGCTCGAACGGGTCGCCCTCGCCCTCCGACACGGCGCGCACGATCTCGGTGATCAGGTCAGGAAGCTCGCGCGCGATCCGCTCCGTCGGCAGCTCGCGGATCTCGTCCAGCGACGCCCGCTCGATGAGCCGAACGAGCCACGCCTTCGCTAGCTCGTCCCGCGACCGGTCAAGGCGCGCGAGTGGTCCCCGGACGGGTGGCATCTCGCGATGACTCTACCCCCGGAAACGGCGGACTGGGACCGAATTTGGGAGAAGATTGCGCGCGTGAGCGAGCTGATCTCGATCGCCGAGGCCCGAAGGCGGGTGCTCGAGAGCGTCCCCCGGCTAGGGGACGAGGCGGTCGCGCTCGACGACGCCCTCGGCCGCGTGCTCGCCGAGGACGTCACGAGCGCCATCGACGTCCCGCCCTTCGACAGCTCGGGCATGGACGGCTACGCCGTGGTCGCCGGGCCGGGCGCGGAGCTCGAGGTGATCGGGGAGGCCCGAGCCGGACATCCGGCGGACATCGACGTGGAGCGGGGCGCCGCGGTGCGGATCTCGACCGGGGGAAAGCTGCCCGAGGGCGCCGACGCCGTGGTCCCAGTGGAGCGAGTGACGGCGTCGAACGGGACCGTGCGGGTCCCGGACACCAGCCCGGGCCAGAATGTCCGGCGCGCGGGTGAGGACGTCACCGCGGGCACTGCCGTCCTGGCCGCGGGGACGACCATGGGGCCCGCCGAGCTTGGTGTCGCGGCCTCGGTGGGCCGGGCTGAGGTGCGTGTCGCGCGCCGGCCGCGGGTGGCCATCCTCGTGACCGGCGACGAGCTGACGCCGCCGGGCGAGCCGCTTCCGCCCGGAGGCATCTACAGCTCCAATGGCTTCGCGCTCGCGGCACAGGTGGAACGGGCCGGCGCGGAGCTGGCCGGCCGCTCGTCGGTGCCCGACGACCCCGGCGGCACACGCAGCGCCATCGGCGCCGCGCTCGACCGTGCCGATGTCGTCGTGGTCTCGGGCGGCGTGTCCGTCGGGCCGCACGATCACGTGAAGAAGACGCTCCGCGACCTCGGCGTCGAGGAGCGCTTCTGGGGCGTGAGCCTCCGACCCGGGAAGCCCGCCTGGTTCGGCGTCCGTGAGGGCACGCTCGCGTTCGGCCTGCCCGGCAACCCCGTTTCCGCCATGGTGACCTTCCAGCTCTTCGCCCGGCCCGCTCTCGCGGCGCTGCAGGGCGCGCCGCCCGAGCCGCGCCACGTGACCGCGAGGCTAACCGAGGCGGTCCCGCGCAACCCCCGGCGTGAGCAGGCCGTCCGGGTCCGCCTGAGCCAGACCGACGACGGGCTCGCGGCCCGCCCCACCGGCGAGCAGGGCTCGCACATGCTCACCTCGATGCTCGGCGCGGACGGCCTGGCGCTGATCGCGGCGGGTGATGGCGCCGCCGAGGCCGGCGACCGCGTGGAGGTCGAGCTCCTGTGAGGCCGCGCGACCCGCGCCGCCTGCTCGAATTCCGCCGCCGTGCACGCGGGCAGGTGAAGATCGTGCACGTGCCGCAGTCGGCGGCTTCCGAGGAGGGCATCGGGAGCCGCCAGGTGGCCCATGTGACCGTCCCGCGCACCGAGCTCCAGAAGATCTGGTCGCCCGAGTACCTCGAACGGCTTGCTCGTACGTACTGGAGCTTCCTCACGCGCTTCTCCCTCGGCCTGCTGAAGGTGCTCTACAGCGAGGACTCGCGCGAGGTGGTCTTCCTCACGCGACCGTTCGTGCTGCTGCGCTTCCGCAAGCCGGAGTACACGACGAACTCCGAGGGCGGCGCCGTGACCTGGCCGATCGACCGGGGCGTGCTGGTGGCCCGCCGGGGACGCGGCCGCGGGTTCCTGCGCCTGTCGGTGCGCCGCCTGGAGGCCCCGGAGGAGAGCCGGGACGTGACCGTCGAGGTCTCGTCCGAGGTCGTGAACTTCTATCCCGTGATCGCGAGCCGGCTCGGCCGCTGGATCTACGAGCAGACGCAGCTGCGCATCCACGTGCTCGTGACGCACGCCTTCCTGCGCTCGCTGGCCAAGCTCGAGCTGGAGCCCTCGCGTGTGGGCGCGCTCCGCACCGCCGTCGAGGCGGCGATCGGCGCCGACGTCACCCCAGGCGCTCGCCGGTGATCTCGCGCAGCTTCGTGCGGTCGTGCCGGGCGACGATCCGGCGCACCGTCCCGGAGCGCGAGCGCATCGAGATCGACTCCGTCGTCGCGCCGAGCGGCCCGCTGAAGTTCACGCCGTCGAGCAGCTCGCCGTCGGTCACGCCGGTCGCAGCGAAGAAAACGTCCTTGCCCGAGACGAGCCGGTCCTTGTCGAGCACTTCGTCGAGGTCGTAGCCGGCCTCGACCGCCGCGTTCCGCTCCTCGTCCGAGCGCGGCCAGAGCTTCCCGAGGATCTGCCCGCCGGTGCACTGGATCGCGGCCGCGGCGAGCACGCCCTCCGGCGTGCCTCCGATTCCGAACAGCAGGTCCACGGGCTCGTCCTCGGTCACCGCCGCAAGCGCCGCGGACACGTCGCCGTGCGGGATCAGCCGGATGCGCGCGCCCACCTCGCGGATCTCGCGCATGTAGTTCTCGTGGCGGTCGCGGTCGAGCATGATCACGACCAGGTCGCCCACCGGTACGTCCTTCTCCTTCGCCATCAGCTCGAGCGTCTCGCCGATCGGGCGGTCGATGTCGAGCACGCCGGCCAGGCTCCGCGACGTGGCCATCTTGAGCATGTACACGCACGGCCCCGGGTCGAACATCGTCCCTCGCTCCGACAGCGCGATCGTCGCGATTGCGTTCGGCAGGCCCTTCGCGCACAGCTCGGTCCCCTCGAGCGGGTCGACGGCGATGTCCACCTCCGGCTCCGAGCCGTCCCCGATGTGCTCGCCGTTGTAGAGCATCGGGGCCTCGTCCTTCTCGCCCTCGCCGATCACGACGATGCCGTCCATCGAGACCGTGTCGAGCAGCAGCCGCATCGCGTCGACCGCGGCCCCGTCGGCGCCCTCCTTGTCGCCGCGCCAGATCCAGCGCGCGGAGGCAAGCGCGGCGTACTCGGTGGTACGCACGAGCTCCATGGCGAGGTTGCGGTCCGGCCGGTCCGTCACACGACGCCCGGCGGCTTGCGCGCCGTCTCGTACACGGCCTGGCGCAGGTAGCCGGCCACGAGCAGCCCGAGCGAGGCGAGCAGCGCGACGAAGTATCCGATGTCGAGCCCGATGTCGACGCTGTCACCGGGGCGCCCGAGGATGATCCCGTTGCAGAGGATCAGCATGAACGCGACGATCCCGACGATCATCGTGACCTCGCCCGGCTTCCAGGTGAGCTTGTGGCCGCGGGCGATGATCCAGGTGAGGATGAACGGCGCGGCGCACGCCGCCACGAGCAGCCAGTCGAGCGTCGCGAACACGTCCCAGGCGCTGGCGGACTCGCCGTTCGCCGCGCCGGGAAGCCGGGAGTTCGGGTTGTCGGCGTTGGTGGTGAACCAGGGCAGCCAGAGCGACAGCAGGAGCACCACCGCGGCGCCCATTCCCATGAGCTCGCCTGGGGACACCCTCGAGAAATCGAGGTATCCGCTGCGCTCCTCGGCGCTCGCCTCCATGACGGGCAAGCTACATGCCGGGATAGGCTGCTGCCAACCCTGAACGACCTGGCGGCGCACCGGGCACCGCCCGGTGCTCGCCCCCGACGAGAGGAGTCCTGTGGCAGTCACGAAGATCATCGAGGTGGTGGGCAGCTCGCCCGAGAGCTCGGACGGAGCCGTCAAGGCCGCGCTCGAGGACGCGCGGCAGTCGCTGCGCAACATCAAGGCCGTCGACGTGGTGTCGACCGGTCTGCGCGGAGAGAACCTCGACGAGTGGCGCGCGCTCGTGAGGATCTCGTTCCTCGTGGAGCGGGTCAGCGAGTAGTTGGAGCTGAACGGAGCAGGGGCGCTCGTCGCGGGCGGCGCGTCGGGGCTCGGCGAGGCGACCGCCCGCGAGCTCGCCGCCCGCGGCGCACGCGTCACGATCGCGGACCTGAACGAGGAGCGCGGCGAGGCTCTGGCGAGCGAGATCGGCGGGCGGTTCGCGAAGGCTGACGTGACAGAGGAGTCAGAGGTGCAGACGGCCGTCGAGGCCGCCGGCGAACTGCGGCTCGCGGTCTCCTGCGCGGGCATCGGCTGGGCGGAGCGCACCGTGAAGAAGGACGGGCCGGCGGCGCTCCAGCCGTTCGAGACGGTGGTGCGCGTGAACCTGATCGGCACCTTCAACGTCCTGCGCCTGTCCGCCGCCGCCATGGCCGCAAACGAGCCGGACGAGAGCGGCGACCGCGGCGCCGTCGTGATGACGGCGTCGATCGCCGCCTACGACGGCCAGATCGGGCAGGCCGCCTACTCCGCCTCGAAGGGCGGCGTGGTGGGGCTCACCCTCCCCGCGGCGCGCGACCTCGCGCGGATCGGCATCCGCGTCTGCACGATCGCGCCGGGCCTGTTCGACACCCCGCTGCTCGCCGGCCTGCCGGAGGAGGCGCGCCAGGCCCTGGGCGCCCAGGTGCCGCACCCGCCTCGGCTCGGACGGCCCGAGGAGTACGCCCGGCTCGCCTGCCACATAGCCGAGAACCAGATGCTCAACGGCGAGACGATCAGGCTCGACGGCGCCCTGCGTATGCCCCCTCGGTAACCGGGGTCAGGACCAGTCCTGACCCCGTTAGGGTTCCGGCCATGCCTGAACCCGTGATCGTCGATGCCGTCCGCACACCCATTGGCCGCGCCTTCAAGGGCTCGTTGGCCCAGCTGCGCCCCGATGACATGGGCGCGTTCGTGGTCGACGCGCTGCTCGAGCGCAACCAGGAGGTAGACCCCGAGCTGATCGAGGAGGTCTACTGCGGCGTCGGTCTCCCGCAGGGCCTTCAGGGCTTCAACATGGGCCGGATCGTGGCCCTGCTCTCCGAGCGCCTGCCGCTGGGCACGAACGGCGCGACCGTCTCGCGCTACTGCGCCTCGAGCCTCGAGTCGATCCGGCAGGCGTCGAACGCGATCGTCGCGGGCCAGGGCGACGCATACATCGCCGCGGGCGTGGAGTGGGTGTCGCGCTACAACGAGGCCGTCGAGGGCGCGCGGGAGCAGGACCAGAACAGGAAGCTCCAGGGCGGGAACGGGCATCCCGACGCGTACATCTCGATGGGGCTGACCGCGGAGAACGTGGCGGAGCGCTACGAGGTTTCGCGAGCCGACATGGACAAGTACGCCCAGCGGTCGCAGGAGCTGGCGGTGCAGTCGCAGGAGAGCGGCTACTTCGACCGGGAGATCGTGCCGGTGACGCTCCCCGACGGCAACGTCGTCTCGAAGGACGACGGCCCGCGCGCCGGCTCGACGCTCGAGAAGCTGTCGCAGCTCGACCCGGCCTTCAAGGAGGACGGGAAGGTCACGGCCGGCAACTCGTGCCCGCTGAACGACGGCGCCGCCGCGGTGCTCGTCATGTCGGACACGAAGGCGGGCGAGCTGGGGCTGAAGCCGCGTGCCCGCATAATCGCCTCCGCCACGGCCGCGAACGAGCCGGAGTACATGGGCGTCGCGCCAATTTGGGCCATCAGGAAGGTGCTGAGGCAAGCCGGGATGTCGATCGAGGACGTGGACACGGTCGAGCTGAACGAGGCCTTCGCGGCCCAGGTCATCCCGATCATGGCCGAGTGCAACATCCCGCTCGAGAAGCTGAACCCGCACGGCGGAGCGATCGCGCTGGGTCACCCCTTCGGAATGACCGGCGCCCGCATCATGACCACGCTGCTGAACGGCCTCGAGACCGACGACAAGACGATCGGCCTCGAGACGATGTGCGTGGCCGGCGGCCAGGGCCAGGCCATGATCGTCGAGCGGCTGGACTAGAGCGGGGCTAGACGGCGCGGAGCGTTGGGCGCCCCGGGTTCTCGCGCAGCAGCTCCACGCGCCGCAGCGCGAGCTCGGCGTCGGTGGGCATGCCGAAGTGATAGCCCTGGCCGAGGTCGCAGCCGAACGCGCGCAACGCGGCGATCTGCTCCGGTGTCTCGATGCCCTCGGCGATGACCTTCAGGTCGAGCGCCGAGCCGAGCTCGATCACGGCGCGGGCCAGCGCGTGGTGCTCACGGGAGCCCGTGACCTCGTCGATGAACTGCTTCGGGATCTTCATCGTGTCGACCGGCAACCGCGAGAGGTACGCGAGCGACGAGTAGCCCGTGCCGAAGTCGTCCACGGCCACGCTCATCCCGCGCTCGTGCAGCGCCTCGAGGACCGCGATCGGCACCGGGTCGTCGCCCACGAACGCCCGCTCGGTGAGTTCGAAGACGAGCAGCTCCGGCGGCAGTTCGTGGATGTCCACCAGCGCGTCCAGGCGGGAGAGAAAGCCGGGGTCGATCAGTTCCGGGGCGCAGACGTTCGCGTGGATCGGCATCCGCAGCTTGGCGGCCTGCTCGATCACGCGCTCGAGGACCAGGGCGCCGATCTCCACCACGGCTCCCGTCTCCTCGGCGAAGGCGATGAAGTCCGCGGGCGGCATCAGCCCGCGCTCGGGGTGGTTCCAGCGGACGAGCGCCTCGAGCGCCACCGGGCGGCTGTCCGCGAGCGACACGACGGGCTGGTAGACCACGGTCAGCTCCTCGTCGCTCACGGCGCGCTCGAGCTCGAACGCGAGCGTGCGGCGCTTGCGCAACGCATCGCGCATCGACGGGTGGTAGACGCGGTACTGGCTCTTCCCGCGGCGCTTGGCCTCGTAGAGCGCCACGTCGGCCTTGCGCATCATCTCGTCGGGGCAGTCCCTGCTCGGCCTGCCGACCGCGATGCCGATGCTCACGTGCACCCGCACGCGCTCGCCCGCCACCGGGATGCGCAACTCGAAGTCGGCGAGCAGCCGCTTGGCGACCGCCACGGCGTCGACCTCACCGCCGGCGCGGTCGAGCAGGAGCGCGAACTCGTCGCCTCCGAGCCGTGCCGCGGTGTCGCCCTCACGGAGGCAGCCGCGCAGGCGGTCGGCGACCGCGCGCAGCAGCTCGTCGCCCGCGTGGTGTCCGTGGCTGTCGTTGATCGCCTTGAACTCGTCGATGTCGAGCAGCAGGACGCAGACGCCGGGCCGCCGGCTCTGCAGTGCGTGCTCGAGCCGGTTGTGGAAGAGCGAGCGGTTCGCGAGCTGGGTGAGCGAGTCATAGAGCGCCTTGCGCTCGAGCTCGTGCTGGAGCGACTCGAGCTGGCGGACCGCCTGCTCGAGCCGGTCGTATTGGAGCGCGACCGTGACGTTGCCCGTCAGCGTCTCGAGCAGGCGCAGATCCTCCTCGCTGAAGCTCCGGTCCACGCTCTCGCGGCCGGCGATGGAGAACACTCCAACGCAGCCGGCCTCGCCGTGGAGCGGCGCGATCACGCCGTTCTCCATGCCGCGCGTGCGGAAGTACTCGCGCTGCCCGGTGTCGTTGAGCCGCGCCGTCTCGACGGGGCCGGTGAGGCCGGCCGCCAGCGCTCGGAGACTCTCGGCGAGCGGCTCGTCGATCGGCTCGAGCATCCGCCGGGTCCCGTCGCTGGTCAGCGACGAGCGGGCGGAGCGGTTCGGCTCGGCCGAGAAGAGGACGAGGTCCACCGCCTCGACTCGGAACGCCGAGGCGGTCCGGGCCAGCAGGGCCTCGAGCTCCGGCACGATCTCGGACGAGCGCGACAGCGTGCGCGTGGCCTCGTACAGGAACTCGAGCTCGGAGTTGCGGCGGCGCTCGGAGAGGTAGGCGCGGTAGGCCGCCATCAGCAGCACCGTGGGCGGCACCAGCAGAAGTCCGCCCTCAGGCCGCGCCGAAACGACGGCCGCCACCGCGAGCGCGAGACAGGTGTTGCTGAGCGCCACGGTCCAGTTCGTGAGCAGCATGTCGATGCGCTGCGACGTCTCGAGCTTGCCCTCGGCGATCGTGACCGCCGCGCCCACGCACAGGTCGGCGATCAGCGTCGCGGCCGAGACCGCGCCGAACACCGCCAGCCAGACGAGCGGGTCGAGCGGATCGCGGCCGCTCGCCAGGCCCGCGACGATGAAGATCGCCACGCACGTGCCGAGCGTGAACTGCGCGAGGTTGAAGAACGCCTTGAAGGTGGGGATCTCACGGTCGAACGCGAGCGCGAGCGACGCGCCCACCAGCCCCGCGAGCACCAGCTCCGGCGCCGGCAGGAACAGCAGCCCGGCGACCAGCGGGAGCTCACCGAGCGAGAGCGAGTGGGTGCTGCGCCGGAAGTGCAGGTGCACCACCCACCGCTCGGCCGCGGCGAAGCCCGCCGCGACCACCCACCAGGGAACGTCCAGGGCAGGCGGCGCGGCGTCGAACGGCTGCACCAGCAGGAGGTAGGCCAGGACCGTCAGCACGGCGATGCCCGCCGACAGGATCCAGATCTTGGCCTCGAGGCCCAGCTGTCGTCCGAAGACGCTCATCGAGCTACCAGCCGAAGTCGGTCGTCTTGCGGAACGAGACCCTCCGGAAGCTGACGCGTGTCGGGTCTACCGCCCCGCTCTCGGTGAAGCCGCACTCGCAGCGGAAGCTGACACGGCTCCACGTGGTGCTGTACGGCGAGCCGCTGGCGTCGCGGAAGCTCGCTCGCCGGAAGCTCACGCGCGTCCAGTCGATGAGCCCCGTGGCCGAGTCGATCGCGTCGTTGGGCACGAGCTCGGTGCTCCACGTCCTGGCGCTGTCAATCGCGGCGTCGATGTCGATCACGCCACCCGCGCCGGGCACGTCGTCCAGCGTGGCCATCAGAGCGCCCTTCACCTCCGCGGGCGTCCATGCGGGGTGCTCCTCGATCAGAAGCGCGGCCGCTCCCGCTACCACCGCAGAGGACATCGAGGTGCCGCCGGCCCGGAAGTAGCGGCCGTCGACCACACAGGCCGGGCAGATCTTGGCGAAGTCGCTGCCCGGGGCGAGCGTCGACACCAGGCCCGCGCCCGGCGCGAGCAGCTCGGGCTTGCGGACCCCGTCCTGCGTCAGGCCGCGGCTCGACCACGGCGCCAGGATGTCGTCGAGACGGGTCCAGGTGTTGCGGTCATCCAGCGCGCCCGTCGTGATGACCCACGGGTCGTTGGCGGGGGCGAACGTCACGCCATCCTGCTGGGCGCCCTCGTTGCCCGAGGCGGTCACGACCACGAGGCCGCTGAACCACGCCTGCTCCACGGCGGCGTCGAGCGGGTCGGTCCTGTACGACTCCGCGACGGTGGACGACAGCGACAGGTTCACCACGCGGATGCCGTACGCCTGCTTGTTGTCGACCGCGAACTGGAGCCCGTGGATCACGTCGAGGACGGTCGTGTTGCCGTCATCGTCCGAGACCTTCACCGAGACCAGGTTCGCGCGCGGCGCCACCCCCATGTAGCGGCCCGTGAGCGGGTGGTCGGGCGGATACAGGAGGCTGTTTCCGGCGATCAGCCCGGCCACGTGCGTGCCGTGGCCGTAGTGGTCGTTCCCGTCACGCGCGCACGGGTTCGTCACGGCGGACGCGATCACGCGCGAGCCCTGCCAGCCGGGCGTCTGGAAGTCGGGGACGTCCCCGGCGATGCCGGTGTCGATCACCGCGACGCCGACCCCGCGACCGGTGGTCCGGTACCACGCCTTGTCGGCGCGCACCGCGTGGATCATCGGCTGGGCGAGGCGCTGGTAGGTGTTGAGGAGGGACGGCTCCCACTCACGGCCCGGGCCCGGAGCCGCCTTCGCCGCGACGGTTGTCGCGTCCGTCGTCGGGCACGTGTAGCCGCCGCTCAGATCGGTGCTGCTGGCGCCCATTCGGCGGTTACGCGTCACGTTCTTGACGCGGGGGTGCCGCCCGAGGCGCTTGGCGGCCTTCTTGCCGAGGCTCGCGCCGAAGCCGTTGACCACGCGCAGCGTCGGCGAGGTGACCTGCCCACCGAGCGCCCGGACGAGCCGCTTCCCTGCGGCGGGGCTCGTGCCCGCGTCCATCTGGACGATGTACTCGTAGCGGGCCTGGGCGGCGCCGGCGTCGCCTGCGGTGAAGACCAGCAGCAGGCAGACAGCTGCCGTAAGGGCTACGGCGAACCGGAGCCGAAAGACGATGGTGAGCGCAGCCATGCGGAAATGTCCCTCCTCGTTGGACTTGATCCGGCAGCTGAGCCACCTCCTTCCGTGGAGGCCTCTGGCTTTGCGCCCCCGCCTCGCGACGGGTTTGCCTTGGTCGGTCTGCTCGACTTATCGGTGGGGTGATGGCCGCCCCGATCGGACATATGCCGATCGAACAGGCGTCCACGGCCGCAACAAGGCATCGCTGCGCACCGGGGGACGCCGGTGCCTGCGCCACTACGCCGTGATTTCGCCGCGCTGGAGCGCCAACGCGACCGCGTGGACGCGCGTGGCGGCTCCGAGCTTCGCCATCGCGTTCCGGACGTGTGTCCGCGACGGTGAGAATCGCCTGCTCGAGGCCCTCCGGGTCGCCGCTCTTCAGGGCGAAGCCCGCGGCGCCGGTGTAGAGCACGATGCGCAGTTCGGGATCGGAGCCGAGCAGGGTGCGTGTGAGCTCGGCGCCGCTGCGTCCTGGCAGGCCCACATCCACGAGCGCGATGTCGGGCTGGCGGCGGAGATCGGGGCCTACGGCCCCACGGGTGTTCTCGGCAGCCGCGAGGATTCGCTCGAGCTAGGCAAGCAGAACGATCTTGCCGAGCTTCCCCCCGGACTCGAACCGCGTGTACGCCTCCTCGGCCCGGTCGAGCTCGAAGGTCTCCGCCACGGGAACGGTGAGCGTGCCGTTCGTGAAGTTCGGCAGGACCTCCTTCTCGACGCGGCGCATCGCCTCGGCCTTCTGCTCGAGCGGCCGCGCGCGCAGTGTCGAGCCGTGGATGCGGGCGCGCTTCTGCATGACGGCCAGCAGGTTGATCTCCGCCCTCGGCCCCGTCCCACCCACGCCGATAACGCTGATTCGCCCGCCGGTGGCGAGCGCCTCGAGGTTTCCGGCGAGGTTCGCGGCGCCCACCAGCTCGAGGACCACGTCGAACGGGCCCTCGCTCTCGAAGCCCTCGGCGGCGATCGCGCGGGCGCCCAGCTGTTCGACGCCGGCACGCAGCTCCTCGCGTCGGACCGTGGCGGTGACTCGCGCTCCCGCGGCTCGCCCGAGCTGGACAGCAGCCGTGCCAACGCCGCCGGCGCCGCCGTGCACGAGCAGGTGCTCGCCCGGGCGCAGGCCTGCCTGGCTGAAGAGGGCGTCGTGGGCGGTCGTGAAGACCTCCGGCAGGCCGCCCGCCTGCGGCCACTCCATGCCCTCGGGCACGGGCATCGCCGCGCGCTCGTGCAGCACGGCGAGCTGGGCCTGGCCGCCGCCGCCCACGATCGCCATGACGCGGTCGCCCTCCGCGAAGCGGCGTGCGCCGTCGCCGAGGCCCACCACCTCGCCGGCGAGCTCCAGGCCCGGGATGTCCTTCGGCGAGCCCGGAGGGGCCGGATAGCCACCGCGGCGCTGGAGCATGTCGGCGCCGTTGAGGCCCGCGGCGCGCACGCGGACGAGGAGCTCGCCCCTCCCCGGCTCCGGGTCCGGCCGCTCCTCCACCACGAGCTGCTCGTCCTGAATGGTTACTGCGCGCATCCGCGGGGCAATCTACTGCCAGTTGTTGCGGGGTTGTTACACGAAGCCGTCGGGTCTGCCGTCTAGGGTCGCGCGGTCGGCATGAGAGGTCCGAACCTCACCACGCTCGGCGTCCGGCCGCCGCTCTGGCGGGAGGCTCGCATCGGCCTCGAGGCGGCCGCGCTCCTGCGTGACCCGCTCTTCCGCGGCGACGGGGTGGTGGACGGCCGCGGGCGGCCGGTGCTCCTGATCCCGGGCTTCCTGGCCGGCGACGGCTCGCTCTCGATGATGGCGGGCTGGCTGAAGCGCGCGGGCTACCGGCCGAGCAGGGCGGGCATCGTGGCCAACGTGAACTGCTCCGGGGTCCTGATCCCGCGGCTCGAGAGGCGCCTCGAGCGCCTGGTGTCGCTCCAGGGCAAGCCGGCCGCGATCGTGGGCCAGAGCCGCGGCGGGACACTCGCGAAGGTGCTCGCCTACCGGCGCCCCGACCTCGTCGCGGGCGTCGTGACGCTCGGGTCGCCGCAGATCGACCCGCTCGCGGTGCATCCGCTCGTCCGGCTCCAGGTCGAGGCGGTCGGCCGCCTGGGATCGCTCGGCGCGCCGGGCCTCTTCAAGCGGTCGTGCCTCGACGGCGAGTGCTGCTCCTCGTTCTGGGAGGACCTGGGCCGGCCGCTGCCGCCCGAGGTGCCGCTCGTGTCGGTCTACTCGAGGAGCGACGGCGTGGTCGACTGGCGCTCCTGCCTCGACCCGCACGCCACGGAGCTGGTGGAGATCGGGGCCTCCCACTGCGGCATGGCCGTGTCGCGTCCGGCATGGGGAGCGGTCGCGGACGCGCTCGGGCAGTTTGCCGGGGCCGGCGCCCGCCGGCCTGCCGCGAGGGCGCAGGTACGGCGGCTGCCGCGCGCCGCCTAGCGCACCGCCCGCCACGAGATCGCGCCGGTGCTGCACGAGCCGACCTGCTCACCGCTGTCCGCCCGGCGCACCACGCCGCGCATCCGGAACGTGCCGCGCGCGCCGCGCGCGCCGAAGCGGCCGCGCATCTCCCACGAGTAGCGCTCGACGACGCGCGTCCCGTCCGGGTACGTGTACGGCCGCTCGAAGCGGTCCGCGGCGCCGAAGCCGCCGCGCCGCACGCGGATGCGGTGCGCCACGACGTCGAGCGGCAGGCCGATGCCGCTCGGGCAGCCGACCCGCACGGTCAGCCCCGCGCGGCGCACGAGGCGGCCGCGCCTCGTCACGCGCGCGAGGAACGGCTGACCCTTCTCCGTCGTGCCGCGGTGGGTGCCCGGCTGGAGCCGCACCCGCCCCTCGCCGGCGTCCGGCAGCGGCCGCCGCGCGACCCAGCCGATCCGGCCGGTGTCGCAGCGTGCGACCTCCTGCCCGGTCCCGGGGTCGGTGTACGTGGTCCGCACGCGGATGGTGCCGGCGGCGCGCCCGCCGGCCTGGACGCCGACGGAGAGCCGGATCGTGCCCTCGGCGTGCAGCCCGCCCACGGTGGGCACCCCCGGCTCGAGCTCGTCCTCGAAGGTGCTCGTCGCGGCGTAGCGGCCGTCGGGCGAGAGTCGCTCGTTCCTGACGGAGACGCTCTCGGTCAGCGAGTCCCCGAAGCGAGGCGAGCAGACGGTGACGAGCGTGGCGCTCGCCGTGAAGCCTCCGTCGGGCCGCACCTGGAGCGAGACGAACTGGAGGTAGTCGCGCACGGCGCCGCCGCCGTAGAGACCGGAGCGGCCGGCCGGGAGGGCAGTCGCCGGCGCGGCTGAGCCGAGCACGAGGAGCGCCGCGAGCAGGGTGGTCGTCCGTGACTTCCGCACGCTCCCATCACAGCAGGAGCACCGCCGCGCCGCGCAGGTTGCCCGTCCGCAGGGTCTCCAGCGCGTCGCCTGCCTCCTCGAGCGGAAAGGTCGTCACCTCGGTGCGGACAGGCACCTCAGGCGCGAGCGCGAGGAACTCGTCCGCGTCACTGCGGGTGAGGTTCGCCACCGAGCGGAGCACTCGCTCGCCCCAGAGCAGCTCGTACGGCATCGACGGGATCTCGCTCATGTGAATGCCGCCGCACACGACGACGCCGGCCTTGCCTACGGCCCGCAGGGCAGCCGGCACGAGCTCGCCGACGGGGGCGAACACGAGCGCGGCGTCGAGCTCCTCCGGCGGCGGGCCGAGCGCGTCCCCCGCCCACTCCGCGCCGAGCTCGAGCGCGAAGGCCTGCGCTTCGTGGTCCTCCGCGCGCGTGAACGCGAAGACGCGGCGACCCTGGTGGCGAGCGACCTGGGAGACGATGTGCGCCGCCGCGCCGAAGCCGTAGATGCCGAGCCGCTCGGCGTCCCCCGCGAGCCGGAGCGTCCTGTACCCGATCAGGCCGGCGCACAGGAGCGGCGCGGCCTGCAGGTCCTCGTAGCCTTCCGGAATGGCGAAGCAGAAGCGCTCGTCCGCAACCGCCCGCTCGGCGTACCCGCCGTCGACGTCGTAGCCCGTGAAGCGGGCGCGGTCGCAGAGGTTCTCGCGCCCGGAGCGGCAGAAGCGGCACTCGCCGCAGGTCCAGCCGAGCCACGGGACGCCGACGCGCTGGCCGGGCTCGAAGCGCTCGCCGCCTCCGACGACCCGCGCGACCACCTGGTGGCCCGGCACGAGCTGGAGCTTCGGCTTCGTGAGCTCGCCGTCCACGATGTGGAGGTCGGTGCGGCAGACGCCGCAGGCGCGCACGTCGAGCAGCAGCTGCCCGGGCGCCGGGTCGGGCTCCGGCAGGTCGGCTGCGCGGAGCGACGCCCCCGGACGGTCGAGCACCATGGCGCGCATGGTCGAAGCCTACGCCCACCCTCCCGTACGCTCAGGCAGTGATCCGGCCGCTCGTCTCGACCTCATGGCTCCGCGGGGCGCTGGACGAGCCGGGCCTGCGGGTGGTGGACTGCCGCTTCGTGCTCGGGGATCCGGACGCGCCCGAGCGGCTCTGGAGCGAGGCGCACATACCGGGCGCGGCGTTCATGTCCGTGGACCGCGACCTCGCCGCGCCGCCGGGTGAGGGCGGCCGGCACCCGCTGCCGGACGCCTCGGAGTTCGAGGCCGCCGCCCGGCGCGCGGGCATAGGACCGGGCGTGCTCGTCGTGGCGTACGACGAGGCGGCCGAAGGCGGCGCCGCACGGCTCTGGTGGCTCCTCCGTCACTTCGGTCACACCGAGGTCGCCGTCCTCGACGGCGGGCTGCGCGCATGGCGCGAGGCGGGCGGCGAGCTGCGGGGCGGCGGGGAGGAGATCGAACCCGGCAGCTTCCGCGCGCGCCCGTGCGAGGACGACACGGCAGGCATCGCGGAGCTCGCCGCAGCGGGCCCGCCTCCGCTGCTCGATGCCCGCGCGCCTGAGCGTTACCGCGGTGAGACGGAGCCCGTGGATGCCGTCGCCGGTCACATACCGGGTGCGCACAACCTGCCCTTCGTGGAGGTGGCTCCGGATGGACGATTTCTCCCGCGGGCAGAGCTCCGCGCCCGCTTCGAGGCGGCCGGCGCCGGTCGGGATGCGCACTTCGTGGCCTACTGCGGCTCGGGCGTTACCGCGTGTGTGCTCCTGCTCGCCGCCGAGGTGGCCGGGCTCGAGGGCGCGCGCCTCTACCCCGGGTCCTGGAGCGAGTGGTCGCGGCGAGGGCTGCCGGCCGAGGGCGGCGACCCGGACGCGGGGGGTGGGGCCCCGTCCGCGGCCCGCCACTGAAGCGCGCGCTCGACACGCAGCCGCAGCAGCGGACCCGGCGGGGTCCGCTCCGCGTACTGCGGGTACTTGGCCGCCAGCACCCTCAGCGCATCCCGGGCGTTCGACGCGTCCACTATCTCCACCGTCCCCATCAGCTGCACCCACGCGAGCCGCGACCAGTCGTCGTCGTAGACGTCCACCAGCAGCGCCGCCTCGGGCCGGCGGCTCAGGTGGCGCAGCCGCGCCGGGTGCCGCGTGCGTTTCGGCTTCTCGTCGATCGCGCTCCACACGGCCCCGCCCTCGACGGCGAACGTCACCGGCAGGACCCGCGGGCGGTCGCGCTCGTCGACGTACGACAGCCTCGCCACCCGCGCCTCGTCGAGCAGCGCGCGGGCCCACGGCGGGAGCGCCTCCAGTGTCACCGGCGTGGAGGTTGGCATGGCGCTTCCCACGTTAACCGGCCCTTCCGTCCACCCCTCGCGCCAAAGTGGCGCCGTGCCCTCGACCAAGCTCGTGATCGGCGGGGCCGCGGCGGGCGCGGCCATTGGCGTGCGCGTGGCAAGGACGCTCCACGGGCGCTGGCGGCTGCTGCCGGAGGCGGACCGCAACCGCATCGCCCGCCTCGCGCACGACACGAAGGAGAAGGCGCTCGACCTCAGGGGCGCGGACGACAGGGAACGCGCTGACGCCGACCTGCGCGCGGCGAACGAGACGCTCGCCGCCGCGCTGGTCGAGACCGCCGAGTCGGACCCGGACGTGGCGCAGGAGGACGTGGACCTGCTTCGCGAGGAGCTGAGGCGCGAGCTCGAGCGACTCGCGGCCGTGGGCAAACGCCGGGCGGTGCCCGGCGTGCAGCCACCGCCTCTCGGACGTTAAGGCTTCGCGAACCGGGCGCGAACGCGCCAAGCCGCGTCAGTAGGATCGGGGTCCCCCGCCGGGACCTCCCTCGTGAATACCTCCGACCACGCCCACACCTCGGGGCCGTCGGCGCGCTCCAAGGCGGCGACGCTCGAGTTCGTTGAAGCCACGAAGCGCTATCCGGGCCAGCCCGAGCCCGCGGTGAACCAGCTATCGCTCGAGGTCCCGGCCGGCGAGACATGCGTGCTCGTGGGCCCGTCCGGCTGCGGGAAGACCACCGCCATGCGGATGGTCAACCGGATGACGAGCATCACCGAGGGCGACATCCTGCTCGACGGTCGGAGCGTCCGCGACCGCAGCCCGGCCGAGTTACGGCGCGGCATCGGCTACGTCATCCAGCAGGTGGGCCTGTTCCCGCACCTGACCGTCGGCGACAACATCGCCACGGTGCCGCGCCTGCTCGGCTGGGAGCGCGAGCGCATCCGGGCGCGCGTGGACGAGCTGCTCGAGCTGGTGAACCTCGACGCGGCCGAGACGCGCAACCGCTTCCCCGCGCAGCTCTCCGGCGGGCAGCGCCAGCGCGTGGGCGTGGCCCGCGCGCTCGCGGTCGACCCGCCGCTGATGCTGATGGACGAGCCCTTCGGCGCGATCGACCCGATCAACCGCGAGCGCCTCCAGAACGAGTTCCTGCGGCTTCAGCGCGAGATCCGGAAGACCGTCGTGTTCGTGACGCACGACATCGACGAGGCGATCAAGATGGGCGACCGGATCGCGATCATGCGCGAGGGCGGGCATCTCGAGCAGTACGCGTCGCCGGCGGAGCTGCTGATGCGCCCCGCGAACCGTTTCGTGGAGGACTTCGTAGGCGCCGACCGCGCGCTGAAGCGCCTCGCGCTCCAGCGCGTGCGCGACGTGGACCTGTGGGAGGCGCCGCTCGTGCGCGCCGGCGAGCCGAGCTCGGACGCGCGCGCGAAGCTCGCGAGCTCGGAGGTGCCCTACCCCCTCCTCATCGACGCGGACGGGCGGCCGCTCGGCTGGCTCTCCGACCGAGCGCTCGAGGGCGAGCGGGTCGGGGACGAGCTGCGCTCGAAGGCGGACCCGGTGATCGAGCTGGACGACGTGCTGCGCGACGCCCTCTCCGACCTGCTCGCCGAGGAGGCGCAGTACGGCGCCGTGGTCGACGAACGGGGTGTCGCGTGCGGCGTCCTCTCGATCGAGCTCGTGGGCCACGCCCTCCAGGAGGACCCCGAGGTGGTCCCGAGCGGAGCGGATGCCGCGTGAGCGCCCTGCTCGCACAGGTGGAGATCCGCGACCGCTCCGAGGACACGTGCGTGTCCGACAACGGCTTCTGCCCGGACTGGATCGCCGACAACTTCGACCGCTACGTCGACCCCTTCTTCCAGCACGTCCTGCTCACCGTGGTGGCCGTGGCGATCGGCTTTGGGGTCGCCTTCGGGCTCGCGGTCGTCGCGCACCGGCGCCGCTGGCTCGTGAACCCCGTCACGCAGGTGACCGGCGTGCTCTACACGATCCCGAGCCTCGCGGCGTTCTTCCTGCTGCTGCCGATCACGGGCCGCGGCTTCGTGACCGCGACGATCGCGCTGGTCTCCTACTCGCTGCTGATCATCTTCCGCAACGTGCTCGCCGGGCTCGACAACGTGCCCGACGAGACGAAGGACGCCGGCCGCGGGATGGGTCTCACCGACCGCCAGCTGCTCTGGCGCGTGGAGGTGCCACTCGCCCTGCCGGAGATCCTCGCGGGCCTCCGGATCGCCGCGACCTCGACAGTGGGGCTCGCGACGCTCGCCTTCTTCGCCGGCGCCGGCGGCCTCGGCGAGCAGATCTTCGCGGACATCAACTTCAAGTCGAACGTGGTGGTGGCGGGCGGGCTCGCCGTCGCGCTCGCCGCACTGCTCGACGCGGTCATCCTGCTCGCTCAGCGGGCGATCACGCCATGGACAAGGGCGGTCGCGGCGCAATGAACGACTTCGTCGACGCGATCGAGTTCATCTTCTCCGAGCGCGACTCTCCCGCCGGAGGCACCCGCGTGGGCGGGCTCGCGGAGCTCTGGGAGCTCACCTGGCCGCACCTGAAGCTGTCGGGGGTCTCGCTGGCGATCGCCTGCGCGATCGCGATCCCGATAGGCCTCTGGCTCGGCCACCGCCGCCGCGGGGGGTTCTTCGCCATCAACGCATCGAACGTCGGGCGCGCCGTGCCGAGCCTGGCGCTGATCGCTTTCTTCGTGGCGTACGTCGGCGTCGGGTTCACCAACCTGACGCTCGCGCTCGTGCTGCTGGCGATCCCGCCGGTGCTCACGAATGCGTACGTCGGCGTCACCCAGGTCGACCGCGACACGGTGGACGCGGCCCGCGGCATGGGGATGACGGGCCGGCAGGTCGTGCGCCGGGTGGAGCTGCCGCTGGCGCTCCCCCTGATCTTCGCGGGCATTCGCACGTCGGCGGTGAACGTGGTCGCCACGGCCACGATCGCGCCGCTGGCCGGCGTCGTGACGCTCGGCGACCCGATCATCAACGTCAACACGTACGGCGACGAGGGGAGGCTGGCCGCGGCGATCGTCGTGGCGCTCCTCGCCGTCGCGACGGAGGTCGTGCTGGGATCGGCGCAACGCGCCGTGACGCCGCGCGGTCTGAGAGTCAACAGAAGGGAAGCAGTCACATGAGGAAGCACCGCTGGCTGATGCTCCTGGCCCTGCTGATCGCCGCGCTGGCGGTGGCGGGCTGCGGCGACGACGACGAGGACGAGGGTGGCGGCTCGCAGCAGTCGTCGCAGGAGGGGTCCGGCACCACCATCCAGAGAAACGAGGACAACGCCTCGACCCAGGTCACGATCGGCTCGAAGAACTTCACAGAGCAGAAGGTGCTCGGGGAGATCTACGCGCAGGCGCTCGAGGCCGCCGGCTACAAGGTCTCGAAGCAGCTCAACCTGGGCGACGAGAAGACCGCTCTGGCGGCGGTCGAGGGCGGCGACATCAGCGCGTACCCGGAGTACACCGGCACCGCGCTCCTGTCCTTCTTCGGCAAGCAGGCGGACGCGCTGCCGAAGGACGAGATGGCCGCGTTCGAGGAGGCCAAGGCCGGCTTCGCGGAGAAGGACCTCACGGCCCTGCCGCCCACGCCGTTCGTGAGCTCGAACGAGGTCGGGGTCACCAAGGAGACCGCGGACAGGCTGAGCCTCACGAAGATCTCGGACCTCGAGGGCAAGTCGCAGGACCTGACGCTCTACGGCACACCCGAGTGCCGCCAGCGGCTCGACTGCAAGCTCGGGCTCGAGCAGGTCTACGGGCTGAAGTTCAAGAAGTTCGTTCCGGTTGACATCGCGCTGCGGCACGAGGTGCTCTCGAAGGGGCAGGCCGACGTGTCGATCGTGTTCACGACCGACCCGCAGAACAAGCGCGAGGGCTTCGTGCTGCTCGAGGACGACAAGGGGATGTTCCCGCCCTACAACTCGACGCTCGTCGTGCGCAACGACGTGATCGAGAAGGCGGGCCCCGACTTCGAGAAGACCGTCGAGATGGTCAACGAGGGGCTGACGGACGAGGTCATGCAGGAGCTGAACGCCCGAGTGGACCTCGACAAGGAGACCCCCGAGGCCGTGGCCGGCGCGTACCTGGAGGAGAGCGGCCTGGTTGGCTGACCCGGTACAGCCACTCCGCTTCGAGGGCGGCGCCCTGCTGGTCCTGGACCAGCGGGCGCTGCCCCAGGCAGAGCGCTGGATCCGCTGCGAGACGGTCGAGGAGGTGGCTCGGTGCATCCGCACGCTCGCCGTGCGAGGCGCCCCCGCGATCGGGCTCGCGGCGGCGTACGGGTTGGCGCTCGCCGAGCCGGGCGACCGCGCCGCCGCGGCCGAGCTCTTGGGGTCCACCCGGCCCACGGCGGTCAACCTCGCCTGGGCGCTCGAGCAGTGCCGCGACGCCCCCGACCCGCTCGAGGTGGCTCGGCGCCTTCACCGCGAGCAGGGGGAGGCGGACCGGCGCCTCGCCGCACTCGGCGCCGAGCTGTTCGGCGAGGGCACGCGCGCGCTGACCCACTGCAACACCGGCGCCCTCGCCACCGGTGGCTACGGCACCGCGTGCGGCGTCCTGCGCGCGGCTTGGGAGGGCGGGCGGCTCGCAGGGGTGTGGGTGGACGAGACGCGCCCGCTGCTCCAGGGAGCCCGCCTGACCGCCTGGGAGCTGCGGCAGGCCGGCATTCCTCACCGCGTCGTGGCGGACGCCGCGGCAGGATCGCTGTTGGCGCGCGGCCAGGTCGACCGCATCGTGGTCGGCGCGGACCGCATCGCGGCGAACGGCGACGTGGCGAACAAGGTGGGCACCTACCCGCTGGCTGTGCTGGCCGACCGTCACGGGGTGCCGTTCTACGTGGCCGCTCCGCTGTCGACGATCGACTCGGCCACGCCGGACGGCGCGTCGATACCGATCGAGGAGCGCGATCCCGGCGAGGTGTTGGCTCCGTCGGCCGGCGACGCGTTCAACCCGGCATTCGACGTGACGCCCGCCGAGCTGGTCACGGCGATCGTGACCGAGGCCGGCGTGCTGCATCCGCCCTACGCCGACTCGATCCGGCAAGCTCTCACCGCGTGAGCACGGCCGACCTGCGAAGCGCCGTCGTGGCGGCGGCGCGCGAGATGCTCCGGCTTGGCCTCGTGACGGGCACGTCCGGGAACGTGAGCGCGCGCGACGGCGGCTCGGTGCTCATCACCCCCGCCGCGCTCGCCTACGCGGAGATGTCCGAGGAGGACGTCGTGGAGCTGGGCCCCGACGGCGAGGCCGTGGACGAGAACGCCGCGCCCTCGAGCGAGCGTCGCGTGCACACCGCGATCTACGCGGCGCGGCCGGACGTCGGCGCGATCGTGCACACGCACAGCGTGCACGCCACCGCCTGGAGCTTCCTGGGCGAGCCGCTCGACACGGGCACGGAGGAGCTCCATGCCGCGACGGGGGGCGCGGTGATGACCACGCGCCACGCCCCGACCGGAACGGACGAGCTCGCGCTGGCGGCCGCGGAGGCGCTTGGCGAGCGCGGCGCGCTGCTGCTGGGCCGCCACGGCGTGGTGGCGGTGGGTGAGTCGCCGGCGGCAGCCCTGGCAACCGCGGTGG
>DASSVP010000212.1:0-25922 GCA_035705985.1 Thermoleophilaceae bacterium | reverse complement strand
CGCGCGGAGCACGGGGTGGCCCCTTGGGCCCAGGACGGTGACGGCGCGTGGCGTGAGCGCGACGACGCGGCGGCCCGGGGCCGCCGCGAGCGCGCGCACGGCCCCCGGCAGCTGCGAGCGCCAGAGCCTCACCCCGGTCGTCACGTCCACCGTCTCAACTCCGCCGTCCGCTCCCGCGTACGTCAGGACCGTGTCGCTCCCGGGACGCCAGGCCGGCGTGACGGGAGCCGCACCGCGGCGTACGAGGCGGTGCGTGGTGGGGTCGCCGTCGCCCGCGATCACCCGCAGGGCACTGCCCTCCAGGTAGGCGACGGCGAAGCCCTGATCAAGGCTCCATGCGGGATGGTGCACGCGGCGCGGGCGCACGAGCGTCCACTTGGGAGTGCCCGTCGGCGTAACAGCGACGAGCCTCCGCCCCTCGACCCCCACCACGTGCCTCCCGCGCGGTGACCACCCGGCCTGTGTGAACGACCCGAGCCGCTGCGACCCGCCTTCGTCGTCGACCGCGTATGCACCCGTCCGGTTGATCGTCAGCACCGAGCCGCCCTGCGGGAGCGCGGCAAAGCCCGGTGACCTCGGCGCGCGGTCATCGTCGAACCGCTCCTCGAGCCATGCGCCCGCGGGAGTGAGGACCGCAAGAAGGGCGCATCCCGCGACCGCCGTCACGAGGGCCAGGCGCGGAAGCATCCGGCGCCTGCGGGCCGTCGCGTTCGCGGCGAGGCGCGCCTCGAGCGCGGCCTCGACCACCGCCCAGCTGCGCGCGGCCGCCTCCGCCTCGCCCGGCAGCGGCTGCTCGCGCACGCTGTCGCGCACGGTCATCAGGGCTCCACCAACTCGCCCAGGCGGTCGAGCGCGCGGCGCAGGCGCGAGTTGACCGTCCCCCGCGGCATGTCGAGCGCGCGCGCGATCTCGCCCGGGGTGTAGTCGAAGAGGAAGCGGAGCACGACGACCGCGCGGTGCTCCGGGCTCAGCTCGCGTAGCGCGGTCACGACGTCGCCTGACAGGGGCGCGCTCGGAGGATCGGGCGGCGCCTCGGCGGACTCGGCGGCCGCCGCGTCCACCTCGCGGCGCAGCGAGCGGGCGCGCGTGGCGTCGATTGCGCGGTTCACCACGATCCGGTGCATCCAGGGGCCGAACGGGCGGCGGCGGTCGAAGCGGTCGATCGCGCGCACCGCCGCGAGGAAGGCCTCCTGCGCGATGTCCTCGGCGGCGGCCGCGTCGTGCACCACGAGATACGCCGCCCGGTAGGCGCGCGGCCACTCGCGCCGGAACAGCTCCTCGAGCGCCTGGGCCGAGCCGCGCTGGACCTCGCGGACAAGCCGCCGCTCATGGCGGCGCGAATCGGGCGCCGCGCGCGCGATGCGCAGTGGCGGGTCGGACGCGGGCACGAACGCCGCTGGCCGGTCGCCGGTCATGGCTGAAGCAGAGCCTCTCACGCACTCACCCGGGTGGATACGGGGGAGCGTGCGCGGGAGGTCCCTGACAGAGTTCGGCCGGTGCCCTGGGAGGAGTCCACCTCACCCGCCTTCTCCGCACGCCACGACTCGAGCCAGCGCTCGGAGGCGGCCGCGGTGCTCGAGTCGCTCGAGGCGTTCAGGCAGGAGGTCGACGGCCTGTTCCGGCACGCTCCCGGCGAGATCGCCGTGGTGCTCCACCCGCGCGGCGCCGCGCTGACGCTCGCGCACCCGTGGCTGCCGCTGGCGCGGATGGTCGCCGCCCCCGCCAGCCGCCGCTACTTCGCCGGGTGGTTCACCGAGGCGGACATCCACGTGCTCGCGCCGCCGGCGCTGGAGCGCCGCGCGTCGAAGGTCCCCGGCTCCCGCGAGGCGCTCCTCCTCTCGCCGCTCCACGAGTACTCGCACCTCGTGATCGGCGCGAACAACGCCGACCTCCCTCCCCCGTTCTCGCCCGCCGCGTTCCGGAGCTACGTGCGCTGGGCGTGGCTGTGCGAGGGCGGGGCGGTGTGGCTCTCCGGCCAGACGCCCTACCTGCGCGCGGCAATCGTCCGACGCCTGCGCGAGGGCGCGCGGCCGGAGTTCCCACCCTCGGCGCGCGACGCCATGCTGCTCGGCGGGACGATCTTCAGCATGCTCGAGCGCGAGGCCGGGCCCGGCGCCGCCGCCGCGCTCGCCACGAGCCCGCTGGAGAACCGCGGCGCCCGCGGGGTGCTGGCCGAGGCGTTCGACCGGCAGGTCGCGAGCGTCGAGCGCGACTGGCGCGCCGAGCTCGACTCGCTCTCAGCCGCGCCCTGAGCGGAGCACGCGGCCCCGGCCGCCCTCGTGCTTGCCGCCCAGCAGCGCGCCATCGGCGCGCGCGATCAGCGACGCGGGCGTGTCGCCCGGCCTCCATTCCGCCACCCCCGCCGTCGCGGCCGTGACCTCGTCCGTCCCCAGCGACGCGAGCTCTCGCCTGATCGTCTCGAGCGCCCGCTGCGCGAGCTCCGCCGCGGTGGCCTCGCTCGCCTCGATCGCGATGATCGCGAACTCGTCACCGCCGTAGCGGGCGACCACGTCGTAGGCGCGCACGCTCGCCCGGAGCGCCTGCCCTACGCGCCGGAGGACCTCGTCGCCGGCCAGGTGCCCGCGCGTCTCGTTCACCTGTTTGAAGTGGTCGAGGTCGAGGATCGCGAGCGAGAGCGCGGTTCCGTGCCGGGCCGAGCGCTCGAACTCGCGCTGGAGCGACTCGTGCATGGCCGCGTGGTTGAGGCAGCCGGTGAGCGCGTCCGTGCGCGCGGCCAGCGCGAGCTCCCGGTGGCTGCTCGCGTTGCGGCATGCGGCGGCCGCAAGCTCGCCGTACGTCTCCAGCAGCTCGAGCAGCTGCGGGCCCGGCTCACGCACGCCGCCCACCGTGAGCGCGCCGCGCAGCCGCCCGCCCCAGCGGATCGGCACGGCGAGCTCGTCGCCCGCACGCCCCGGCTCGCCTCCCTTCAGCACAGCCTCGACGAGGCCGTCGCGGCGGAGCTCCTCGCCGATCCGCTCGCCCGGCACGCCGTAGGCGGCCTCGAGCCGGAACCCGGCCGTCGCGTCGCCGAGGAAGACGCCGGCTCGGTCGGCGTCGACCAGCCGGGCGGCCTCCTCGCACACGCGCACCAGCACCCGGCTCGGGTCGAGGCTCGCGTTCAGGCCCCGCACGGCCTCGAGCAGACGCGACGCGACCTCGGCCACGGCTAGAGCCCGAGCGTCTTGGCGATGATGTTCTTCTGGATCTCCGAGGTGCCGCCGTAGATGGTCGTGACGACGGCCGTGCGGAGGTGGCGCTCCATCGGGTACTCGTTGGCGTACCCGTAGCCGCCCATGATCTGGACGCCCTCGAGCGCCACGCGCTTCGCCAGCTCGGTGGCCGCGAGCTTGGCCATCGACGCCTCCTGAGGAAGCATCCGGCTCGGGTCCTCATCGGTGAGCGACGCCACCCAGCGCACGAGCAGCCGCACCTGCGCGAGCTCGGTGGCCAGCTCGGCGAAGCGGTGCGAGATCGCCTGAAACGAGCCGATCGGGCGGCCGAACTGCTTCCGCTCCTTCGCGTACGCGAGCGCGTCGTCGAACGCGCGCTGCGCGAGGCCGAGCGAGGTTGCGGCCAGGATCGTGCGCTCGTAGTTCAGCCCCGCCATCAGCTGAGTCCAGCCGCCGCCCTCGGCGCCGAGCAGGGCGTCCTCGGGCACGCGCACGCCGTCGAGGTGGATCTCGTTGGTCTCCTCGCCGCCGAGCGTCGCGATCGGCGTGATGGCCATCCCCTCGGCCTCGCGCGGCACGAGGATCATCGACATGCCCTCGTGGCGCTCGCCCGAACCGGTTCGGCACACGATCAGGATGTGGCTCGCCTTGTGGGCGTACGAGCACCACATCTTCGCGCCGTCCAGGACCCACTCGCCGTCATCGCGCCGGGCGCGCGTCTTCAGCGCTGCGACGTCGGATCCCGCGTCGGGCTCCGACATCGCGATCGCGAGCGTGCCGCCCTTCACGACGCGGCCGAAGAGGTCGCGTTTCTGCCGCTCGGTGCCGAAGCGGTTGAGCGCGCCGACCACGATCAGCGTGACGCCGTAGGCCGCCACCGGGATCTGCCCGCGCGTGAACTCCTCGAGGAACAGTGTCGCGTCGAGGAAGGAGCCACCCGAGCCGCCGTAGTCCTCGGGGATCTGGAGCCCGTACCAGCCCAGCTCGCCCATGCGCGCGGCCACCTCGTGGGAGTGGCCGTCGTGCTCGGGTCGCTCGAACTTCTCGCGCGCGGCGAAGTCGCGGATCGCCGCGACGAACGCCTCCTGCTCCTCGTTCAGCCGCACGCGTCGCTACGCCTCGACCGCGGAAGTCGTCGGTGCGCGGCGGGCACCGCCCGCCGCCTCCGCAACGTCCCGAGGCTTGAAGCGGTTCAGCTCGCGCAGAGCGATCACCATCTTGTGCACCTCGTCGGGCCCGTCGGCGATCCGCAGCCAGCGCCCCTGGCGCCAGGCGGCGGCGAGCGGCGTGTCGTCCGACATGCCGAGCGCACCGTGCACCTGCATCGCGCGGTCGAGCACGCGCTGGTGCATCTGCGCCGCGATCACCTTGATCATCGAGATCTGCTGGCGCGCCGCCCGCTTGCCCTCCGTGTCCATCTTCCAGGCGGCGTGCAGCACCATCAGCCGGGCCTGGTCGATCTCCATGCGGGATTTCGCGATGAAATCCTGGACGAACTGCTTCTCCGCGAGCGGTCCTCCGAAGGCCTGCCGGTCGTGTGCACGCGCGCACATCAGCTCGAATGCCCGCTCGGCGGAGCCGATCGCGCGCATGCAGTGGTGGATGCGGCCGGGGCCGAGCCGGTCCTGCGCGATCGCGAAGCCCGCGCCGCGCTCGCCGAGCAGATTGCGCGCCGGCACGCGGCAGTCCTCGTAGCGGACCTCCCAGTGGCCGGGGCCCTCGTCGTGGCCCATCACCGGCACGGGCCGGACGCCCTCGAATCCGGGCGTGTCCACCGGCACCAGGATCATGCTCGCGCGCTTGTGCGGTGGCGCATCGGGGTCGGTCACCACCATCGCGATCGCGAGCGCGGCGCCGTTGTAGCCCGAGGTGAACCACTTGTGGCCGTTGACGACCCACTCGTCGCCGTCGAGCTCGGCGCGCGAGAGGAGGCCGGTCGGGTCGGACCCCGCGCTGTCCGGCTCGGTCATCGAGAAGCAGGAGCGGATCTCGCCGTCGAGCAGCGGCTGGAGCCAGCGCTCCTGCTGCTCGTCGGTGCCGTGCTCGGCAAGGATCTCCATGTTGCCCGTGTCGGGCGCCGAGCAGTTGAAGACCATGGGCGCCACGCCGTTGCGTCCCATCGCCTCACAGAGCATCCCGTACTCCCAGTTGGTGAGCCCGGGGCCGAAGCGCTCGTCCGGGAGGAACAGGTTCCACAGCCCCTCGGCCTTCGCGCGCTCGCGCAGCTCGACGAGGATCTGGGGGTAGGGGACACCGGGACGAACCTCGCTGTCGAGCCCCTCCATCGCCTCGCGTTCGACGGGATCGACGTGCTCCTCCATGAACTCCCGGACCCGTTCCAGGAGCGCGGCCACTCGGTCCGACGCAGCGAAATCCATGGCGAGGGAGCCTACATTCCCTGGGCCGTGAGCCAGGCCAGGAGCGCCGTGAGCGCGCCGCCGCCGGCTACCGCTGCCGCCACCACCAGCGGGCGCGGGCCGCGGCCGTCGCCGGTCGTGGGCGCGAGGTCCGCCTGGAGCAGCACCTCGCGTGCGGTCTCGGCGGCCGCCTCCGGCACGAGCACGTCCCGCGGGCCCGCGGCGAGGTAGTCGGGCACGTCGAAGCCGGCGCTGCGGCGGAGGATGCTGGGAACGCCCCATTCGAGCAGCAGCCCCTGGATCAGCTCGGCCTCGGCCTGGTTGCGCCCGCCGGCCACGCGGACGAGCTCACCCTCCGTGAGCGTCGGGTCGATCTTGCGCCAGCGGCCGTGCGCCTCGCTCAGCGGCTCGTCGAGCGATCCGCTCTGGCGGCGCTCATCGTCAGGAGTCGACAACCTCCAGCCCCTCCTCCTCCACCTTCCCGTCCGCGATGCGCCACACCCGGACGACCGGCTCGTTCTC
The DNA here is from genome assembly GCA_035705985.1 of Thermoleophilaceae bacterium. Lineage (GTDB taxonomy): Bacteria > Actinomycetota > Thermoleophilia > Solirubrobacterales > Thermoleophilaceae > JACVRW01. The sequence continues at coordinate 19,873 of DASSVP010000212.1, read as the reverse complement.
GAGCGACACGATCAGGTAGCGCCAGTGCGGATAGCTGGCCAGGTTGATGTCCGTCTGCGACGGCTCGGCGGGGCTGCGCGGATGCGAGTGGTAGATCCCCACGTCGAAGCCCTCGTCGTCGAGCTCGTTGGCGGCGAAGAGGCTCCTGTGGTCGAGCTCGTAGCCGTAGGGCGACTTGCGCGGGTTCTCGGCCCGGAAGACCTCCTCGACGGTCCCGTTCTTCGCACTGAGGTAGCCGCAGCATTCGTTGGGCGCGTCCTCGCGCGCGTGTTCCACCAGCGCGTCCCAATGTGCCCGCGAGATCCTCACGAGTCGAAGGCTAGTCTGCGCCCACATGGCGCCTTCCCTCACCCGCCGCGAGGCGCTCGGCGGCGCCGCGGCCGCGGTGGCGCTCGCCTCGTGCGGAGGCGGCGACGCGCCTCCTCCGAGCAGCGCCGAGCCCGGCTCGGGCGCCGCCCTGATCACCTCGCTGCTCGCGCTCCAGCGCGCGACGGTGTCCGCGTACGGCGCCTGCGAGGAGGTGCTCCGCGGCGACTCGCTCGCCCAGGTCCGCGACATACGCGAGGACGAGCACCGAATGGCCCGCGAGCTCGAGATCATCATGACCGGCGAGCGCATCGAGGTCCCGCCCGGCCGCAGCCCCGGGGAGTACGCGCGCACGTTCCCGCGCCTCCGCGGCCCGGAGGACGCGCTTCGCTTTGCCGACCACCTGGAGCAGCGGCAGGTGCGCGCCTATCTCGATGCGCTCACCGACTTCCCCTTCGAGGGACAGCGCGAGACGGCTGCCGGCATCGCGTGGCGACAGGGCGTCCACCTCGGAATCGTGCGGATGCTCCGGGGGCTGCCGGTGGCCGAGGGCCCGTTCGTGACAGGGGCGCTCTGATGCCGGAGCGCACGGACGCCGAGCGGCTGGAGCGCCTGCTGGCCATCGAGGAGCGCCTGGTCGCGGCCTATGAGGCCGGCCTTCGAAGGGACGCGATCGAGCCCGCTCTCGGCGAGCTGCTCCTGGAGCACGAGCGCGAGCACGCGGCCGCCCTGCGGCGCGCCCTGGCGGGGTCGGAGCGGAACCCGCGTGCCACGGTGCCCTCGCCGGAGCTCACGGCCGCGCTCCGAAGCCCGTCCGAGTTCGCGCGCTTCGCGGCGCGGCTCGAGCGGGCGGCGGCCGACGCGTACGTCGCCGCGTCGGCCGCGATGCGCGACGAGCGCCTCCGCCAGCCGCTCGGCTCGATCCTCGCCTGCGAGGCGGCGCACGGGGTCGCGCTGCGCCAATCGCTGGGCGAGTTCCTGATAGTGGACTAGTCTGGTGACATGGGTTTCATCTCCGCACCCGGCCCGCTCGAGCTGATGGTGATCCTCGTGGTCGCGCTGATCGTGCTCGGGCCGCAGAAGCTGCCGGAGGCGGCGCGCTCGGTCGGGCGCGGGATGCGCGAGCTGAAGCAGTCGCTCACCGCCGACGACGACGACCCGTACGACGAGCCGGTCGTCCGCACCGAGCGGCACCGCGCGGACGCGCGCGTCGACTCCTAGCGGACGCTCGCTACCAGAAGGAGCCGGTCTCGAGGACGCCTTCCTCCTCGAGCTGCTCGACCGTCTTGTTGTAGACGCCCGAGCTCAGGTACTTCCATCCGTCGTCCGGCGCGACGAAGACGACGTTGCCCTCGTCGAGGTCGCTCGCAACGCGGACGCAGATCGACGCGATCGCGCCGGTGGAGACGCCACAGAAGAGACCCTCCTCGTCGAGCAGCTTCTTCGTCCAGACGACCGCGTCGCGGTTCGACACGAAGATCTTCCGGTCGAGCAGGGAGAGGTCGATGATCGGCGGGATGTAGCCGTCCTCCAGCGACCGGAGGCCCTGCACGAGCTCGCCCTGGAGCGGCTCGGCGGCCACAATCAGCGTGTCCGGGTCCTCCTCCTTGAAGCGGCGGGCGTTGCCCATGAGCGTGCCCCCGGTGCCGAGGCCCGCCACGAACGCCGCGACGCTGTCGAGCTCCTCGAGGATCTCGACGGCGGTGCCGTTGTAGTGCGCATCGGGGTTCGCCTGGTTGCCGTACTGGTACGGCATGTAGTAGCTCGAGTCCGTCTCCGCGAGCTCGAGGGCCATTGCCACGGCGCCGTTCGAGCCCTGCGCGCCCGGCGAGGGGACGATCTCCGCGCCGTACATCCTGAGCAGATGGGTGCGCTCGGAGGTGACGTTGTCCGGCATGACCACCTGGAGCGGATAGCCCTTGCGGCGGCAGATCATCGCGAGCGAGATGCCCGTGTTGCCGGAGGTGGGCTCGAGGATCGTCTGACCCGGGCGGATGAGCCCGTCCTCCTCGGCCCGCTCGATCATCGAGCGCGCGACCCGGTCCTTCACCGACCCGGTCGGGTTGTAGCTCTCGAGCTTCGCGTAGATGCGAACACCGGGCTTGGGGCTGAGCCGGCGTAGCTCGACCAGCGGCGTGTTGCCGATCGCCGCGACGATGTCGCCGTACTTGCCCCCGCACGGCCTGTTGTCGAGGAGCGGGTCGATCACTTCAAAAAGTGTAGTGCCGCCAGCGCCTACTGCACGCCGTTCAGCGTGTCCACGACGCGGAAGAGATCTCCCCGGCGGTAGAAGTTGACCGCGACCAGGTTCGGGAGCTGTCTGCGCCGACTCCCGCACTCCCGCATGCGAGCGAGCAGCGGCTCGTAGGCGTTCACCTTCTCCGCCTGGGAAGGGAGCGGCACCGGGTCGGTGGTGATCCAGTGGTTCGCGAGGAAGAACGGCGCCCCCTCAGGCCCTCGGTTCGGCTCGCAGCTCGCCGCGAGGCTCGCGGGGTCGATGAGCTGGGCGACCCTCGAGAACGAGTAGGGCGTCTCCTCGGTGATGCTCTCGTACGCCAGGTGGTACCACGGCGCCGCGCCGGCGTGGTTCTCCGCCAGGAAGACCGCCCGCTGGCCGCGGTCGATCATCTGGCGGAGTGTGGGCCAGGCACCCTTCGTGGGCCCGCGGTAGGCGAACTCCTCCAGGCCGGCATCCCTGGCGGCGGCCACGAAGTCCTCCGGGGTAACGTAGTCCTGGTTGACGATCACGACGACCTCCTCCGGGTGGGAGACGAGGAAGTCGTGGATGTCGTCCAACACGTCCCCGAGCGGGGTGCCGCCCAGCTCGCAGAAGCTGTGGCAGAGATACATGCCACGCTCGCCCTCGCCCCGGAAGCCGAGTCGCTCCCGCGTGCGGAGCGCCGCGTCGACCGCGTCCGGGCTCACGCCGTCCTGTCCCGCGCGCCGGCGCAGCTCCTCCCGGCTTCCGAAGTGGGTCCGCAGCCTGCCGCTCGCGAGCCGGTCCGCGTAATGCGTGTCGATCAGCAGGCCGCGGATGCCGTCAGCAAGCTGGTCGGCAACCGGCGCCTCGTGTGCCGACGAGTACCAGCCGGGAAGCGGCACCGACATGGAGTTGTGCGTAGCCGGCAGCGCGACCTCGTCCAGAGGCCGGTCGCAGAGGGCATCGTGGCCGTTGCAGGCGCCACCCCTCGCGGGCGCGGCGGTGGTCACTCCCCCGGAGCCGAGGAAGACGGCGATCGCGGCCGCGATCAGCGCCGTCGCGAGCAGCGGAGCCACGACGTGACGCCCTCTGAGGCGTCGCGCGGGAACGGAGCGACGCTCGCCGGCCGGGGCGCGGTAGACGAGCCGGAGGATCGCGCTCACCCCTTCGTAGATCAGGTAGACGCCGATGAGCGTGAACAGCAGTTGGATGACCGCCTCGCGGGCGACGATCACGATCACGCCGGCTCCCACGAGGACCACGCCCCTGACCGCGCGAAGCGCCGGGCGCCTCGGGTCCGTCGTGATCCATGCGGCCGCGCGTCGAAGCGGCGGGCCGATGTCGACGGGCTTCAGCATCGACGCCGCGGACGCGGCGATCACCGCGCCCGAGCCGGCCAGGATCAGGCTCGCCGTCCTAAGGTCGCCGAGGAACGCGTCCCAGACCGCGCCGGCCGCCGCCCGGTCCTGCGGCTGCTCGAGCGGATCGAGGGCCAGTGAGCGCGCTACGGCATAGGCGACGATCAGCACGACGCCGCCCGCGGCGATGCCGACGCCCAGTTCGACTACGGTGCCACGCCGGTCCGGGGCGATCGCCAGGGCCGCCGCGGCGAGCAGGATCGACAGGACGAGCAGGATCACGGACAGCAGGCGCACCTTGTCGGCGACCCGCGCCAGGTCGCCGGTGACCGCGCCGATGTCGCGCCTGAGCACTTCGGCTCTGCCGGTCGACTCGACCTTGGCGGCAAGGGAGGGCCGCAGCTGCTGGAGCGCTGCCGCGAGCAACGTGCCGACATCCGTGACGGCGAGCGTCACCGTGTCGCGGTCGCGCTCGAAGACGGAGCGGTGGACATCGCGCACTGCGCTCCTGAAGAGGCCGGTGAAGGCGTTGCTCCCGACCACCACGGATGCGACGGACTCGATGATCGGCCGCGCCGCGAGGAGGTCCGCCTGCCGCTCGAGGACCACGTCGTCGGTGATCCGCTGGGCGAGCACGGCCCGCACGCTGTCGTCGCGCAGCGCCGCGGTGGCTCGGTTCGAGAACTGCTCGGAGTCGAAAGCTGCGCGTCTCGCGTAGCCGGCGACCAGGGCGAGGACGAGCAGGAGCGACGCGGCGCCGACAAGAGCGCGAGCGCAGGCCTGCCGGGCGCGGACGCTCATCAGGAGGTCAGATACGTGTCGTCGTGCGAGTACGGCGGTGCGCAGCAGCAGAGCAGCTTCAGCGGATCGGCGCCGGTGTTCCAGAGCTTGTGGGGGACGCCGGGCGGGATCACGACGGTGTCGCCCGCGGTCACCTCGCTCTCCTCGTCGCCGAGACGCATCCGGCCGCTCCCGCTCGTGAAGAAGTAGATCTCCTCGGTCACGCCGTGGTAGTGCTCCTCGGTCTCGGCGCCGGCGGGCACCGTCGCCTCGGCGAGGCTCTGCCTCTCCGCGTTGCCCGTCGGGATCCCGGCCAGCTCGCGGATCTCCGAGCCGTCCTTCGTCGTGAACGCGTCCACGCGCTCCAGGTTCTCGATTCGCATCGCGCTCAGAGGCTACGCCGGTGGCGCACCTCGGGGACGTGGCGCCAGACCTCCTCGGTGCGCTCTCTGCCGTCGCGCGCGAAGCCGGCGCGCTCGTAGAAGGCGCTGCGGGAGCAGGTCGCTTAACCCGGCGCGGGCCGATTCCGTCCAGACGGCGCCGATCGCGTCGGCGTCCGCCTCGGTCGCGCGGCGGACCTTCAGCGGCCGCCGGCCATCGCCGGCAGGATCACGACCGTGTCGCGATCGGACACGCTCGTGTCGAGGCCGTCGAGCACCCGGACGTCCTCGTCGTTCAGGTAGACGTTCACGTAGCGGTTCAGCTCGCCGTCCTCGGAGAAGAGCTGCGACTCGGTCGCCGGGTGCTGGTCGGCCAGTGCGCGCAGGACCTCGCCCACGTTCTGACCGGAAACCTCGACCTCCTTGGCGCCGCCAACCGAGCCCCGGAGGACCGGGGGGATCTTGATCGTGCTCATAAGGGGTCCAGCAGCCTAGCCAGCGCCTGCGCAGAACGCCTCGTAGTCCGGGAAGACGCCCATCTCCTCGTCCGAGATCTCGCCCGGGTCGCGTGAGCAGATCGGGCAGTCGGGGTCGCGGCGGACCTTGAGCTCGGTGAACGTCGTGCCGAGCGCGTCGTAGAGCAGCAGGCGGCCGGCCATCGTGTCGCCGGAGCCGGTGATGAGCTTGATCACCTCGACCGACTGGAGCAGCCCCATCACGCCCGGAAGCACGCCGAGCACGCCCGCGGCGCCGCACGACGGCGCGAGCTCGGCCGGCGGCGGCGTCGGGTAGAGGCAGCGGTAGCACGGGCCCTCGTAGGGGTGGAAGACCGACAGCTGGCCCTCGAAGCCGAGGATCGAGGCGGACACGACAGGGATCTGGAGCCGCACGCTCGCGTCGTTCAGCAGGTAGCGCGTGGGGAAGTTGTCGAGGCCGTCGACGACGACGTCGTGGCCCTCGATGATCTCCATGATGTTGTCCGGTCCGAGGCGCACCTCGTGCTTCTCGACCTTCACGTCCGGGTTGATCTCGTGGATCGAGATCTCCGCGGAGTCGACCTTCGGCATGCCGATGCGGTCGTTCGAGTGCGCGACCTGGCGCTGGAGGTTCGACAGGTCGACGACGTCGTTGTCGACGATGCCGATCGTGCCCACGCCCGCGGCGGCGAGGTAGAGCGCCGCCGGTGAGCCGAGCCCGCCTGCGCCGAGCAGCAGCACCTTCGCGTCGAGCAGCTTGAGCTGGCCCTCGAGGCCCACCTCGGGCACGAGCAGGTGGCGCGAGTAGCGCTCCCGCTGCTCGGCCGTCAGGGCGACCGGGACGTCCACGTCGTAGCCCCGGTCCTTCCAGAGCGTGATCCCGCCGCGCATGGAGGCGACGTCCTCGTAGCCGAGCTGCTCCTGGAGCGTGTGGGCGGCGAGCGCGGAGCGGCTGCCCGAGGCGCAGTAGAGGATCACGCGCTTCGAGCGGTCGGCGACGGCGCCCTCGATGCGCGACTCGAGATGCCCGCGCGGGACATGAACCGCTCCGGGCACGTGCGACTGCTCGAACTCGTGCTGCTCGCGCACGTCGACGATCACGGCACCGTTGCCGTTCTGCTGGAGCTCGTGGACGTCCTTCGGGTCCACCTCGTGGATCTGCTCCTTGATCTTGCGAATCAGCTCTGCGCCGGACGCCATCTTCTGCGATTACCTCGATACCCGGTCGGGATTCAATACTTCACAAAGTGTAGCGCCGTCGCGGGGTGACACGCGGCGCCCGGAACGACAGCCGGGGCGCCCTTTCGGACGCCCCGGCGGAAGACCCAGACCTAGATTGTTTGTGCGGAAGCCCCGGCAGTTCCACCTGCTTGAAGCCTCACAAGGAGTTTCGTCCCGGCGCGAGGCTGCCGATATGGGGTGGAGACCCCATTTCCGTTCCGAACGCCCCTTCCGATCCATGACAAGACCCTCTATGACGCGACGCGACGACTCCCTGATCGGCCAGGTCGTGGCCGCGAACGTCGTGCTCGTCGCGATCACGCTGTTCGCGGCGAGCCTGGCCGCGGGCCTGGACCTCACCGTGAACGACCAGCGCTGGTCGTTCCTCATCCTCGCGCTCGCGATCGTGCTCACGCTCTGCGTGAACCTCTGGATGCTCCAGCGCCGGTTCGCGCCGCTCGAGCGGCTGATCGCCCGGATCGAGGGAATCGACCCCGCGGAGCCGTCCAGCCACCGGCTCTCCGCGCACGACCCGGTCGAGGAGATCGACAAGCTGTCGCGCGCCTTCAACCGCCTCCTGGCGCGCATCGAGGAGGAGCGTCGCCGTTCCGGCACGCTCGCCATGCGCGCGCAGGAGGAGGAGCGCCGCCGCCTCGCCCGCGACCTTCACGACGAGGTGAACCAGGCGCTCACCGCGATCCTGCTCCGGCTCGAGGCGCTGGCGCAGGACAGCCCGCCCACGCGCGTGGACGAGGTGGACGAGCTCAAGCGGCTCGTGAACCAGGCGATGGAGGAGCTCCTCAACCTCGCGCGCCAGCTGCGGCCGAGCGCGCTCGACGACCACGGGCTGATAGCGGCCGTCGAGACCCAGCTCAAGCGCTTCTCGGCACGCACCGGCGTCGAGGTGAGCATCGAGACGGACGGCGACCCGAACTCGCTTCCGGAGGACGTGCAGACCGCGGTGTACCGGATCCTCCAGGAGGCACTCGCGAACGTGGGCAGGCACGCCGGCGCCACGGCGGTCGCGGTCGAGCTCGAGGTGGCCGACGACCGGCTCGAGCTGCGCGTCCGCGACGACGGCGCCGGCTTCGACCCAGGCTCGGTTGGCCGCGGCCGCGGCGACAGCCGGGGTGCGGGCCTCGGGCTGAGCGGGATGGCCGAGCGCGCGCGCCTGGCCGGCGGCGAGCTCGACGTTCGATCCGCGCCGGGCGGCGGGACGACGGTGTCGTTCCGCATCGGCCGTCACGAGCGGGTGCCGGCGTGATCAGCGTCCTGATCGCCGACGACCACGGCATCGTGCGCTCGGGACTGCGGATGCTTATCGAGCGCCAGCCGGACATGCAGGTGGTGGCGGAGGCCGAGGACGGCGTGCGCGCGCTCGAGTCGACCCAGGAGCACCGGCCGACGGTCGCCGTGCTCGATGTCTCGATGCCGAGGATGACGGGGCTCCAGGCCGCTCGCGAGATCCGCTCGCACGTGCCCGACACGCGCGTGCTGATGCTCTCGATGCACGACGACGAGCGCTATTTCCTCGAGGGCCTCGAGGCCGGCGCGGCGGGCTACGTGCTGAAGCGGGCCGCCGACAAGGACCTGATCGACGCCGTGCGCACCGTCGCCGGCGGCCGCACCTTCCTCTCGGACGACGCCCAGAAGGCGCTGATGGACGAGTGGCTCGAGGGTGGCTCGACCGAGGTGGACGACGGTCTCACGCCGCGCGAGCTCGAGGTCGTGAAGCTGATCGCCGAGGCGTACACGAACAAGCAGATCGCCGAGACGCTGAAGCTCTCGGAGAAGACCGTCGAGTCGCACCGCACGAACGTGTTCGGGAAGCTCGGCATGCGCGACCGCGTGGAGATCGTCCGCTACGCGATCCGGCGCGGCCTGGTAGAGCCTTAGGCGTGCAGATCATCCCCTCGGACGACGTGAACGCGGTCGTCCGGCTCCACCGCCAGGTGTACGAGGCGGAGTTCGGGCTGGACCCGTCGTTCGCCCAGGACGTGGCCACGCGGCTCGCCGAGCTGCGCCGCGGCGGCTTCCCGGGCCCGCGCGACGGGCTGTGGCTGGCGGAGCTGGACCGCGAGGTGGCCGGCTCGATCACGCTGAACGAGGAGAGCCGGACGCTCGGTCAGCTCGGGCACCTCGTGCTGCTGCCCGAGGCTCGCGGCACGGGCGCGGGGCGCCGCCTGGTGGTGACGGTGCTCGACGCGGCCCGCGCCGCGGGGTACGAGCGGCTCCAGCTGTTCACCTTCGGCGACCTGACGGCGGCCGGGAGCCTGTACCGGAGCGTCGGCTTCGAGCCCGTGAGCAGCGAGGACGTGACCCGCTGGGGCCGGCGGATGGACTGGCAGCGCTACGAGCTCACTCTCTAGCCTGCCCCGGGTGAATCCGCGCATCGCCGTCGCGCTCCTGATTGTGGGCGTACTGGCCCTCGGGGCGGTGGTGCTCGGGGCGATGGGCGGCGAGGACGAGCCGGCCGGCTTCGAAGGGGCGCTGATGCCGGAGGGCGTGCGGGCGCCCGACTTCACGCTGAGAAACCAGGACGGCGATCCGGTCTCGATGCGCGAGCTGCGCGGCACGCCCGTCGTCGTGACCTTCCTCTACACGAACTGCGAGGACACCTGCCCCATACAGGCGCAGACGATCCGAGGGGCACTCGACCAGCTCGGCCACGACGTGCCGGCGCTGGCGATCGCGGTGGACCCCCCACGCGACACGCCCGAGAGCGCCAGGCGTTTTCTCGCGGAGCAGCGCGCAACCGGGCGCATCGACTTCGTGCTCGGGTCGCGCGCCGAGCTGCGCGAGGTCTGGGACGGCTTCCACATCCAGCCCCAGACCGTCACGACCGAGCACCAGGCGCGCTTCACGCTCGTGGACGCCCGCGGCTTCCAGCGAATCGGCTTCCCTGGCTCCGAGGCGACCCCCGAGCGCCTGGCCAACGACCTCGCCCTGCTGGAGCGCGAGGCTTCTCCGACCGGCTGAGTAGGATTTAGCCCATGATGTTCTCGACGAAGGCCGAGTACGGCGTTCGCGTCATGGCGCATCTCGCCAGGCGCGGCGAGGACGGCCCGATCTCGCTCGGCACGATCGCCGACGCGGAGGGGCTGCCGCTCGCGTACCTCGAGCACCTCGTGCAGCGGCTCCGCAAGGCCGGGCTCGTGGACTCGCGCCGGGGCGCGCACGGCGGCTACACGCTTGCGCGCGAGGCCGGGGACATCTCCATGGCCGAGGTCGTGCGCGCGCTCGAGGGCGACATCGCGCCGATCGAGTGCATCAGCGCCGACGCGGACGGCGTGCTCGTCTGCTCGCGCGAGCACCACGAGGACGGCGAGCCGTGCCCGACGAAGTTCCTCTGGACCCGGGTCCAGGGGTCGATCGTCCGAACCCTGAACGAGATGACGCTGGACGACCTGGTCCGGCCCTTGACCCAGAAGAAGAGAGCGAACGTAACCGCATGACCCTTGAAGTCCAGAACCTGCATGTGCGCACGGAGGAGCGGGAGATCCTCCACGGCGTCGACCTCGTCGTGAAGAAGGGGGAGACGCATGCCCTGATGGGCCCCAACGGCTCGGGCAAGTCCACCCTCGCCAACACGCTGATGGGCAACCCGAGCTACGAGGTCACCGAGGGCCGCATCCTCCTGAACGGCGAGGACCTGACGGAGTCAGATCCCGACGAGCGCGCCCGCGCCGGCCTCTTCATGGCGTTCCAGTACCCGGCCACGATCCCGGGCGTGTCGGTCGCGAACTTCATGCGCATGGCGGTGAACGCCAAGCGCGAGGAGCCGATCAAGGTCAAGGAGTTCGGCGCACTGCTGAAGGAGAACATGGACCTCCTGAAGATCAGCCGCGACTTCACGAGCCGCTACCTGAACGAGGGCTTCTCGGGCGGCGAGAAGAAGCGCGCCGAGATCCTCCAGCTCGCGATGCTCCAGCCGGAGTTCGCGGTGCTCGACGAGACCGACTCCGGGCTCGACATCGACGCGCTCCGCATCGTCTCCGAGGGCGTGAACGCTATGCGCGGCGAGGACCGCGGCTTCCTCATCATCACGCACTACACGCGCATCCTGAGCTACGTGCGCCCGGACTTCGTCCACATCCTGCTGGACGGCCGGATCGTGCGCGAGGGCGGCTCGGAGCTCGCCGACGAGCTCGAGGCGAAGGGCTACGAGTTCGTGCGCGAGGCGGTGGCCGCGAATGGCGCCTAGCTTCGTGGAGGACCGCCGGCACGCCGCGCTCGAGGTCTTCGAGTCGCAGGAGGTTCCCACCTGGCGCCGCTCCGGGTTCTGGACGACGTCGCTGCGCGGCCTCGACCTCGATTCGCTCGAGCCCAAGCGCTACGACAGCCTGGACTCTGTCCTTGTCCGCGAGCACCTCGGCGACGAGGAGCACGCCGCGCTCATCGTGCAGCAGGGCGCGAACATCGTGCACTGCGATGTGACGGACGAGCGTGTCATCGTCATGCCGCTCGAGGAAGCGGTGGAGAAGCACGCCGATCTCGTGGAGGAGTACTTCGCGAGGCGGCTCCCCTACGACGAGGGCAAGTTCCCCGCCGGGACCGCCGCATTCTGGACGGGCGGCGTCTTCGTGTACGTGCCGGACAACGTCCAGATCGAGAGGCCGATCCAGGCGGTCTGGCTGATCGAGGAGCCGGGCACCGTGCAATGGGCGCACTCGCTGGTAGTTGTGGGCGAGCAGTCCGAGGTCAAGATCCGCGAGTACTTCCTCGCGCCGGACTTCGAGGGCCAGGCGCTGCATTCGGGCGCCTTCGAGCTCTACGCGCGCCCCGGCGCCCAGGTCCATCTCGCGCATTACCAGGACTGGGGATCGGGCGAGGTGCACGATCTCTCGGTGAGGAGGGTGGAGGTCCAGCGCGACGCGCACGTCAAGTGGGTGCCGATCCACCTCGGCGGCCATCTCACGAAGCAGACGCTCGACATCATCACCGCCGAGCCCGGCTCGGACATGCGCCACACCGGCATGTACTTCACCGAGCGCGACGAGCACCTCGACCTGTTCACCACCGACCGGCACGAGGCGGGCCACACCACGGGCGACACCGTCTGGAAGGGCGCGCTCACGGGCGAGTCGCGCGCGTCGTACGAGGGGCTCATCCACATCATCCCGAAGGCGACGGAGGTGGACACCTATCTCCAGACGCACTCGATGCTGCTGTCGCCGAAGGCGAAGGGCGACGCGATCCCGTCGCTGATCGTCGAGGTGGACAACGTGAAGGCCTCGCACGGCGGGACCGTCGGCGAGCTCGACCCCGAGCAGATCTTCTACATGATGACCCGCGGGATCTCGCGCGCCGAAGCGGTGCGCGTGCTCGTGGAGGGCTACTTCGAGGAGGTCGTCATGCGACTCGACGACCCGGGCCTCGAGGAGCTCGTCCGGCGGCGGATCTCCGAGAAGCTGGCCGGCGCCGAGGACCAGGTGCGCGAGTTCATCGGGGAGCGCGCGGAGGCCGGCTGATGTCAGTGGGGAATACGCCCGCTCGCACGCGCCACGCGCTCCCCCCACGGCGCCCGCTCGCGGACGTCCGCGCGGACTTCACCGTGCTCTCCCGCGAGTTCGGCGGAAGGCGGGTGGCCTACCTCGACTCGGCGGCCACCTCGCAGCGGCCCGAGCGGGTCGTGGCGGCTATGGACCGCTTCCAGCGCGAGTCCTACGCGCCGATCCACCGCGGCGTGTACGAGCTGGCGAGGGAGTCGACGGAGGCCTTTGAGACCGCGCGCGAGCGGATCGCCGCATTCGTCGGCTGGGATGCCGACACCTCGATCTTCACCCGCAACGCCACCGAGGCGATCAACCTCGTGGCGTACGCCTGGGGGCGCGCCAACGTGGGCCCCGGCGACGAGGTGCTCATCTCCGAGATGGAGCACCACTCGAACATCGTCCCCTGGCAGATGCTCTGCGAGGACACCGGGGCGAAGCTCCGCTACCTGACGCTCACCGAGCACGCCGAGCTGTCCCTCGACGAGCTCGACTCGATCCTGGCGGAGGGGCGCGTGAAGGTGGTTGCGGTCGCGCACGTCTCGAACGTGCTCGGCACGATCAACCCAGTGTCCGAGATCGTGCGCCGTGCGCGCGCGGCGGGGGCTGTGAGCGTGATCGACGGCGCCCAGGCGGTGCCGCAGCTGCCGCTCGACCTGCGCGAGATCGACGCGGACTTCTACGCGTGGACCGGGCACAAGGCGCTCGGGCCGACGATCGGGCTGCTGCACGGCCGGCGCGAGCTGCTGAAGGAGATGCGCCCGTTCCTCGGCGGCGGCCACATGATCTCCCGGGTGGAGCGAGAGCACTCCACCTGGAACGACCTGCCCCACAAGTTCGAGGCCGGGACGTCGGCGGCGACCGAGGCCGTGGGCCTGGCGGCGGCGGTCGACTATCTCGACGCGATCGGCATGGAACGCGTGCGCGCCCACGAGCGCGATCTGACGACCTACGCCCTGGAGCGGCTGCTGGAGGTCGAGGGCATCCACCTCTACGGCCCGTCGGACCTGGAGCGACGCGGCGGCGTCGTCTCGTTCGCGATCGAGGGCATGCACCCCCACGACATCGCCGAGCTGTGTGACCGCGAGGCGGTCTGCGTGCGCGCCGGCCACCACTGCGCGCAGCCGCTGATGCGCTGCCTCGGAGTGGGTTCGACGGCGCGCGCCTCCTTCCAGGTCTACAACGCGCGCGACGAGGTGGACCGGCTGGTCGACGCCCTCGGCAAGGCGCGCGAGGTCTTCGAGCTGTAGCGATGGACGCCCTCTACCGCGACTTCATCCTCGAGCACTACAAGAACCCGCGGAACTTCGGGGAGCTGCCTCAACACGATCTCGACTGGCACGACCACAACCCGCTCTGCGGCGACGAGCTGGGCGTTCACATCGTGGTCGAGGACGGCGTGGTGAAGGACCTCCGCTTCCACGGCCAGGGCTGCGCGATCTCGCAGGCCGCGGCGTCGATCACCTCCGAGGAGCTGATCGGGATGCCGGTCGAGGAGATCGAGCGGCTCGGAGCCGACTGGGTCATCGACCAGCTCGGGATCGACATCTCCCCCACGCGCCGCAAGTGCGCGCTGCTGTCGCTGAAGGTGATGCGCGGCGCGACCACCGGCGACGCCAGCTGGCCCGAGTAGATTCGGTTCGTCGCCGGGCGCTTGGCGGACATCCGCCGCGATCTGGCGGCTGGCCCGCCTTGGCCGCGGCGCGCACGACCCGCATGATGCGGCGCATGGCCTTCCCCTCAGATCCCAACGCGCCCGGCGGCCCGAGCCGCTCCGAGTACGTCAGCTCAGGTCGCGCGGCGCGCGGCGCGCGCCGCCCGCGCCTTCAGCATGTCCGTGCACCCGCTCTGCCTTCGCGGTGGCGGCGGAGGCACGCTCGGTCCGGGCGAGCGGCAGCGTGAGCACGACGCGCGGTCCGACCGCCCGCGCCGCATCGTCGTCCATCCAGATCTCCCAGCGGCCGGACGCCGAGCGCTCGTCGTTCAGCCGGTAGGGGCGGCGCCCGCCGAACTCGGTCTGCCGCAGCCGGCACACGCCGCCGAGCATCGAGGCGATCCGGCGGCGTGGCCAGCCGAGCGCGTCCTCGACCTGCCCGAACGGGCGGGGCTGCCCGGGCGTCTCGGCCAGGTGGTCGAGCAGCTCGCGCATGAGGTCGCTGCATCGGTCGTGGAAGCGCGCCACGTCGTCCGGCTCGGACAGCGCGTTGTGTGGCGCGTGCTCGGTCACGAGAGCTCGGCGAGCAGGCGGCGGATCGCCTCGACGGAGCGGTCCACGTCGGACTCGGTTGTGGACCAGTTCGACACGGAGATCCGCATGTAGCGGCGACCGCGCCAGGTCGTGCCGCCCATCCAGCAGGTGCCGTCGCGCTGGACCGCATCGATGAGCGCGTCGGTCCGCTCGTCGGAGCCGAAGCGCGCGAGCGCCTGGTTGAGCACGATCTCGTTGCCGATCTCGACTCCCTCGATCTCGGCGAGCCGCTCCCCGAAGCGGCGCGCCAGCGCGCAGCAGCGGTCGACCAGCTCGGCGAGGCCGTCCCTGCCGAGCTCGCGCAGCGCGGCCCAGGTGGCGAAGCCGCGAGCGCGGCGCGACGACTCGAGCACGTAGTCCGAGGGAGAGCGCAGAACCGCCTCGTCGGCGAGATAGGCGGCGGTGTACGACATCGCGGCCGCGTGCGCCTCCGGATCGGCGCAGAAGACGTAGCCGCAGTCGTAAGGCACGTTCAGCCACTTGTGGCCGTCGACGGCCCACGAGTCGGCCTGCTCGATGCCCGCGACCAGGTGCCGCTGGGTCGGGCCGGCGGCGGCCCACAACCCGAAGGCGCCGTCCACGTGCACCCAGGCGTCGTGCCCGTGGGCGGCCTCGCAGGCGGCGCCGAGGTCGTCGCAGGCGCCGGTGTTCACGTTGCCCGCCTGGACGCAGACGATCGTGGGCGCGCCCGCGCCGCCGTCGAGCACCCGGGCAAGCGCCCCCGCGTCGATCGCCCCGTTGTCGTCCGCGGGCACCGGCTCGACGTCGTTCGCCCCGAGGCCGAGCAGGCGCAGCGCGCGGTCGATCGTGGCGTGCCGCTCCTCGCCCGCGACGACGCGGATCGCCGGGGCGCCGTTCACGCCGTGCGCCTCCACGTCCCAGCCGGCGCGCTGCAGCACGCGGTGACGGGCCGCCGCGAGGCCGGCCGTGTTCGCGCCCTGGCCGCCCGTCGTGAGGCCGAACGAGCAGGCCTCGGAGAGGCCCAGCGCCTCCTTGAGCCACGCGCCGGCCAACTCCTCTACGAGCGCCGAGACGGGCGACGAGGCCGCGTTGAACGCGTGCTGGTCCCAGCCGGTGGCGAGAATGTCGGCGCACGTGGCCGAGTCGAGCGAGCCGCCGACGACGAAGCCGAAGAACCGCGGCCCGACGGTCGCGGTGAGAGCGGGCTCGACCGCCTCCGCGAGCTGGTCGATCACCGCGCCCGGGGCCGCGCCCCGGTGCGAGAGCGATCCGCCGAGAGCGGCCCGCACGGCCTCGCGGTCGAACTGCGGGGCCACCGGCCGCTCCCCCACGCCGGAGCGGTATTTGGCGACGCGCTCGGCGGTCCGCAGGAGCTCGTCAGAGAGGTCGCGCGCATCCACGCGCCGATCCTAAGGCCCGCTGCGAGTGAGCAGGCCCGCGTAGATGAGGGCAAGCGTCTCGCCCAGCAGCTCGGGGGCGACGGAGCCCGGTTCCACGAGCTCGTCGACCGTGAGGCCGGCGATGACGCTCATCACGATGCGGGCCAGGTCCTCAGCGGCCATCGGGAGGCCCGGAGTGCCGAGGTGGCGCGCCCGCGCCTCCAGCGCGGCGGCGAGAGACGTGCGGAGCTCCGTCTGGCGCTCCGCGTAGCGGGCGCGCAGATCGGAATCGCGGATGGCGAGGCTCCAGTACTCCCGCTCGAGGAGCACGGCGTCGCGTTCCTCGCTGAGCTGCCGCGCGAACTCCCGGCTCGCCTCGACGGACATGTCGCGCTCGGGCGGCGCAGATTCGAGCAGCGCGACCAGCTCGCGCATCGGTGCGTCGATGCGCTCCTCGAGCAGCGCCTGGAGGAGGTCCTCCTTGCCGGAGAAGTGCCAGTAGAGAGCACCCTTCGAGTAGCCCGCCGCCGCGGCGATCTCGTCGACGCCGGCCTGGCGGTAGCCCCGGTCGGCGAAGACCCGCAGCGCCGCGAGCAGCAGCTCGTCGCGCGTCTCTCGCCCCTCGGCGCGGGCTGCACGGGTTCGGCGATCGACGCGCCGTTTGGTGGCCACCGGCACGCGGGTAGCATACAAACTGACCAGTCGGTATGTACACGCTCTACGTCATCCCCGGCTCCCATGCGTGCCGCTCGGCGATGCTGATGCTCGAGCACAAGCGGGTGCCCTATCGGCGCGTCGACTTCGTGACGCTCCTGCACCCGGTCGCGGTCCGGCTGCGCGGCTTCAGCGCAAGCCCGGAGCGACGCATGGCCGGCTCGAGGAGCCCCCTTCCGGTCCGGAGCGGCGATCTGCTCGGCACCGTGCCGGCGCTCGCGGCCGGCGAGCAGCGGATCTCGAGCAACCAGGCGATCGCGCGCTTCCTCGACGAGCGCCATCCGGCGCGCCCGCTGCTGCCGGCGGACGCCGGCCGGCGCCAGCCGGTCGAGGAGGCGGAGCGATGGGCGAACGACAAGCTCCAGATGGTGGCCCGCCGCCTCACTCTGGCGGCCGGGCTGCGGGACCGGACGGCCTTCGCCCGCCTGGGCGCCGACGGCCGCATGGGCTATCTCCTCTACCGGCGCCCCAGGGCACGCCGCATGCTCATGCCGCTGATCGCGCGTCTATGGGCCGTCGACCCGGCCGCCGAGCAAGCGCTGCTCGCGAAGCTCCCCGGAATGCTCGACCGAGTCGACGACTGGATCGCCGACGGGGTGCTGGGCGGCGACGAGCTGAACGCCGCGGACTTCATGGTGGCTCCCAGTCTGGCGCTGATGCTCTACCGGCCCGAGCTCCGGCCGTTCTTCGAGGGCCGCCCGGCGCTCGAGCTGGTCGACCGGATCCTCCCCGAGCCGGTGGCGGCGCGCCCCGCGCGCGCCTGAGCCGGGTTCTTCATCAGGCGGCCCTGTCCGCCCCGCTCGCCGGGTTGTCGCGAGCCCATCTGGCGATCTTGCCGCTGCCGACGATCACCTCCTCGTCGTCGGTCACCAGCACGGGCACCATGTTCTGGCCGCTCCGCTTGCGGACCTCGCGTCGGGTCGGGTTCAGGGCAGTTCCGAGGATGCCGAGGCCGTAGGCCTTCTCGACGTCCGGGTCCCAGCCCGCCTCCTTCAACGCCTCGTGCGCGTTGCGGCAGTGGTGGCCGCCCGGCCGCGGTGAGCGGAACGTCCCCCAGCAGACGAAGAGCTTCATCGGCCGACCCTAACGCGAGCGCGCTTCACAGGACCGGCTTCACGTCCACCACCGGCGTCCCGTCGAGCGCCTCCAGTGGCCGGACGTGCATTCGGTCGCCCTCGATCGCCAGCACGTCCACCTCGTGGAGCCCGAGCGGGTTCGGCCGGTCGGCCGAGCGGGTGGCGAACACGCCCCGCAACGGGTTGGCCGGGTCGTCGCGCGGGTGCACCCGCAGGACCTCGCGGTCGGCGCGGTCGAGCCAGGTGATCAGGACGATCCGGTCGCCCGCCTCGATGCCGTCGAGCGCGGGGAGAACGTCGGGCGAGAACACGAGCCATGCGTCGGGCGCCCCCTCGTCGCCCTGCTTCGGCGCGGCCGCCGCGTCGCTCAGAGCTGACTCGACGGCCGCAATGCGCCTGAGCTCCATGACGCGACCCTAATCGGCCAGCGGGGTGACCGAGGCCGACGAGGCCGGGCGGACGAACACCGTCTCGCCGACGTCGTGCAGCTCCAGCGAGGGCAGCTGCACGAGCAGCGTCTTCCCGCCCTCGTGGCGTAGCCGGTAGAGCACGTCGTGACCGCGGAACTCGCGGTCGATCACCTCTGCGTTGCCGGCGTCGGGGGCGTCGGTCGGGCGGCGCGCTCGCAGCTCCAGCTGCTCCGGCCTCACCGCCACCTGCACCGAGCCGGACGCCGGGGCTCGCAGGTCGAACACGCCCAACTCGGTCTCCACCCCGTCCCCGCGCGCAACACCCGACAGCACGTTCACCTCGCCCACGAACTGCGCCGCCCAGCGCGTCGCGGGAGAGCCGTACACCTCCACGGGCGGGCCCACCTGAACGATCTGGCCGTCGCGCATCACCGCGAGCCGGTCGGCTAGCGAGAGCGCCTCCTCCTGGTCGTGCGTCACGAGCAGGGCGGTGGCCTCGGCGTCCCGCAGGATCAGCTCGACCTCGCGGCGCAGGCCGGCGCGCAGTGTCGCGTCCAGGTTCGAGAACGGCTCGTCGAGGAGCACGAGCTCGGGCTCCGGCGCCAGCGCCCGCGCGAGCGCCACGCGCTGGCGCTCGCCCCCCGACAGCTCGTGCACCGGGCAGCTCGCCTTGTGCTGCAGCCCGACCAGCTCGAGCGTCCGCCGCGTGAGCCCCTCGCGCTCCTCGCGCGCCCGCGTGGACAGCCCGAACGCCACGTTGCCCTCGACGCTGAGGTGTGGGAACAGCGCGTAGTCCTGAAAGACCATTCCGACCCTCCGCTTCTCCGGCGGCACCATCCGGCCCGGCCCGGCAACCACCTCGTCCGAAACGACCACACACCCGGCGTCCGGCTGCTCGAAGCCGGCGATCGTGCGCAGCAGGGTCGTCTTGCCGCAGCCGGACGGTCCGAGGACGGCGAGCAGCTCGCCGGGCTCGATGTCGAGGTTCAGCTCGCGCACGGCCGCCACCTCTCCGAAGGACTTCGACAGCCCGCGGATCCGCACGTGGCTCACGCCGGCACCAGCTCCGGCTCGTCCACCGCGGCGGGCGCCACGGGGGACGCCTCCACCTCGCTCGCGCCGCCGCGCCCGGACAGGCGGATCATGAGCGCCACGGGCAGCAGCCCCACCAGCACGATCATCAGGGCGGGGAGCGCGGCGGTCTCGAACAGAGACTCCGTAGTCGCCTGCCACACCGCGATCGCGAGCGTGTCGCCGCCGAGCGGCCGCAGCAGGAGCGTCGCCGGCAGCTCCTTCATCACCTCCACGAACACCAGCAGGGCGGCCGTCGCCAGGCCCGAGCGCAGCAGCGGCACGTGCACGCGAGCGAGCACGTCGAGCCGGTCGGCGCCCAGCCCGCGGGCGGCCTCGTCGAGCTGGCGCGGGATGCGCAGCAGGCTGGCCTCGATCGAGCCCCAGGCAAGCGCCAGGAACCGAACGAGGTAGGCGTAGAAGAGTCCGATCACTGTGCCCGTGAGGAGTAGTCCGGTGCCCGCCAGTCCGTCGATCCTCCGCTCGATCCAGCCAAGCGGGACGATCACGGCCACGGCCACCACGGAGCCCGGCAGGCCATACCCGATCGTAGCGGTGCGCGCCGCCCCGGCCGCGGCCTTCGAGTGGCTCGCGCGTGCTCCGTAGGCGAGCAGCAACGCCACCAGCGGCACGAACACCGCGCTCATGCCCGCGAGCAGCAGGCTGTTGCGGACCGCGGGCCCGAAGTCGACGGGTAGGAGGCCATCCCGGATGGACTCGACCGACCACGCGCCGAGCTGTGCGAGCGGCGCCAGGACCACCCCGCCGACGAGCGCAAGCGGCACGAGCGCGGCGGCCGCC
>DASSVP010000211.1:0-6078 GCA_035705985.1 Thermoleophilaceae bacterium | reverse complement strand
CACGAGGTGTGGCTGGTGCGGATCGGCCGCCCCGGCGCGGTCTGAGCTCAGGCGGCGCGGCCGCCTGCGAGGCGGGCGACGCAGAGGTCGGGGCGCACGAAGGGCTCGAGCTTGGTCGCCCGCGTCTTCGCGCCGAGCTCGGCCAGCGCGCCTCGCATCAGCCCGAGGTGGATCGGGCAGATCACCTCCCGGTGGGTGCGGGCGAGCTCGAGGAACGGACAGGGACGCATCAGGATCCGCCGCCCGCGCGTGCCCTCTTCGATCTCCGGCTCGAAGCCGATCGCCGCGAGCATGACGAGCAGCCGCTCCACCGCCTCCCCGTCGCCGAACTCGGCGTACGGTGGCGGCGCCTCGACCAGGTAGCGCCCCCAGGCCTCGCCGATCTCCTCCAGCTGCGCCGCGGCCTCCGGCCCGAAGCGAGCCACGAGCGTGGTCAGGATCTCCGCCAGCAGCCGGTAACGGCGAGCACCGGCATCGCCTGCCGCGGCGGTGATCCGATAGGCAACCCGCGGCCGGCCCCGCCCCCGCGGCGGCAGCGTTTCCGCCTCGGCCAGGCCCGCCTCCGCAAGCGCGTTCACATGCACCCGCACCGTGTTCACATGCAACCCGACCCTGTCAGCAAGCTCGCGGGCATCAAGCGGGCCGGAATCGGCGAGCTCGGCGAGGATACGCGCCCGGCTCGGATCGGCGAGGGCGCGATGCCGCCGCAGTGCCTGCTCATCGGCGGCGGGCATCAGCCGTACACCCCGAGCAGGAACCTGGCGTCATCGCTCATCTTCTCCGGGGACCAGGGAGGCTCGAAGACGAGTTGCACCTCGACCGACCCGACTCCCTCGACCAACGCGAGCGCGTCGGCGATGTCCTGTTCGATCACGGGCCCAAGCGGACAGCCCATCGAGGTGAGCGTGTGAACCACCCGCACATGATCGCCCTCGCGCTCGACGGCATAAACGAGCCCGAGCGAGACGATGTCCAGGCCGAGCTCGGGATCCTCGACCCGCGACAGCGCCGAACGCACCGCCTCCACGAGCGGATCTGAACTCTCGAAACTCTCCGAAAAACTCATACTAATAGTATAAAACGGCTGCCAGACGCCAACCGGCGCGCCCGCTACCGGTTACACGCCCGCCGCGGCGAGCGCGCGCGGGAAGAGGATGTTGTTCTCCTCGTGCACGTGCTGGTGCAGGTCGAGCTCGAGTCCGTGCAGCCCCTGCAACAGCGTCCGGTGCGTCGCGCACAGCGCCTGCTCGGTCGCGTAGTCGCCGGCGAGCTCGCGCAGCCGGCGCAGCCGCGCGCCTGTGCCGTCGTGCTCGTGCAACAACTGCTCGAGCTGCCCCGGCTGGGGCGTACCGCCCGCGAGGAGGATCGGGAACAGCTGCTGCTCCTCCGCGGCGATGTGCTCCTCCAGCTCCGCGCGCAGCCCTTCGAACTCGTGACGCAGGTCGTGCAGCTGCGGCCGCACGTCGCCATGCACGGAGGCGGCCCGCTCTGCCAGCTCGCTGAGACGCGGAAGCTCCGAACGCAGACGGCCGTGATGCTCCTCGACGATGTGCGCGCAGAGATCCGCAATCGGTGCGCTCAGCCAGTCGCGGGCCTCGAGCCCCACCGGGTCGAGCTCGTGCTCCAGGAAGACAGCGACGGTCTCCGTATCGAGGTCACGGTCGGCACAGGCCTCGCGCAGGCTGCGCCGGCCGCCGCAGCAGTAGTCGAGCCCGAGCCGTTCCAGCACGCGCGCCGCCGACGGCCGCTCCAGCACCAGCTCCGCCAGGCTGCGATCCACATCAACGCGCATCTCGTCGCTCCTCTCCGTTCGATCTCCACTGGATATTTTAACTGGTTTTGCTCAGCTAAATAGTCTATACGCAATTTTAGGGGCGTACCACGATCAAATCCAGGTGAGGTCTCGGTGATGACACGGCGCCCAAGCGGTTCGCGGGCCGACGGACGGGCAGAAACGCCTTCTTGCAGGCAAAGTGCCCCACCACGTCAGCCCACGGCAAGCCCACTCGCGGAGAGCGGTCGAAGCTCCTTTGGGGCCGGGGACGGCTCGCTGGCCGTCCCCGGTGAGCCGCAGTGCCGGCGTGTACTACCCGCAGCTGTACACGCCGGGCTGGTTGCCGCTGTTCCAGACGGCGGTCCACATGCCGGCGTTTCCGTTCGGGTTGTCCACGGACATGGCGTTGGCCATGCCCCCGTTCGTGCCGACGCCCCAGGCGTGGAGCATGTTGCAGGCGCCCGTGAGCCCGGAGGGCGTTGGCGAGGGCCCTGCCGACGCCGTGCTCACGGCAGCAGTGCCCGCGAGCGCCATCAACGCCGAGGTGAGGGCGAGTGCGCGCTTGACGGTGATCTTCATCAAGATCCCCCTTCGCTAGCGGCGGTCGTAACCGCCATGTGCAGGACGGGCTGGAGCGTCTGCGCCCGGCCCGCGGCACCGAGCGCATCCAGAGCCGCGCCGGGGCGGGTAGGGTCAAATGCCCAGCCTTCGAGGATGACGGCAGCGGTGTGCTCGTCTCGCGCGAGCGAGATGGTGGTTACGCCCAGTCGGGCGAGCGCCGCAACCGCGTCCGATCCGAGCGGGACCTCGCCACGGTCGGCGGGGACGAGCACGACAAGCTGCGCCATCGTTGAGCGAGGCTAGGGCCGGGGGCGGCGTGGATCATCCGGCAGCTCCCGCATCTTTGCGCGCCAGCCGAGCGGCCAGCTCAACCCGGTTACGGGCGCCGAGCTTGGCGAGGATGTGGGTGACGTGGCGCTCGACCGTCTTGCGCGAGAGGAAGAGCGTTCGCGCGATCTCCGGGTTGCTGGCGCCGGAAGCGACGAGCGCCGCGATCTCGCGCTCGCGGGAGGTCAGCTCTCCTGCCTGCGCAGTGCCACCGCGGCGCCAGGTGCGCACACCGAGCGACCGCAGCGCCTGGCCCGCGAGCTGCTGCTCGGAGAGCGCCCCGGCCGCACCCGCCCGATCGGCGACCAAGCGCAACCCCGCGACACCCGCCGTACGGTCGGCGCTCGCGAGGGCGACCGCGGCGTCGAGCTCGATCCAGAGGCGCATCAACTCGTGCCCAGCGGTCTCAGCGAGCTGTGCGGCTCGCTCGAAGAGTGGCAGGCTCGACAGCGGCTCACTCCGGGCTGTGAGCAGCGCCTCCACGTAGGCGCGACGGGCGGCCGGGCCCGGCAGCGGCACGGGGTGAGCCGCATCCCAGCGCCCGAGCGACGTCTCGGCGACGTCTGCCTCACCGATCCGGGCCGAGGCCTCAGCGCCGTGGAGGACGGACTCCCACAGGCAGCGCCCGCAGCCGGCGGCAGCGGCGTCCTCGGCCATTGGCGCGAGCAGTGGCTCGAGCGCGTCGCTGCCCGGAGTGGCGAAGCGGCCGACGAGCCAGACGCGGAGGACATGGATGGCCACCCGGAAGTGCGGGTCGGGCTCGGCTGCAAGGGTTTCCTCGATCGCAGCCACGCTGGTGCGCCAGTCGCCGCGGCTGGCCGCGATGCTGTGCGCGACCGCCCGCAGCTGGGCAACGGTGAAGCGACGCGGCGGGCCCACGCGCCCGGCGAGCGTGACCGCCTGCCCCAGCAACGCAGAAGCCTCCTCGAGACGGGCCCGGTGGTGGGCGATCCAGCCCACCCAGTGCAGCGCCTCGACCTCGAGGCTCGGCAACGCGAGCCGGCGAGCCTCCTCGAGCGCCCGCCGTGCGGGCGGCTCGGCTGGGCGCGGCGATCCCTCGAACTGAAGCAGCGAGAAGACACCGTCGGAGGCGGCCGCGAGCACCTCGGCGGGATCGCGCGCCGTCCGCTGGATCAGCTCCGCGCAACGGCCGACGGT
This sequence comes from Thermoleophilaceae bacterium, assembly GCA_035705985.1. Lineage (GTDB taxonomy): Bacteria > Actinomycetota > Thermoleophilia > Solirubrobacterales > Thermoleophilaceae > JACVRW01. The sequence continues at coordinate 2,258 of DASSVP010000211.1, read as the reverse complement.
GTCTGCGTCAGCCCGACGGATCGCAGCGTCCAGCTGTGCCCGCACCGCTCGCACATACACGCCCGACGCAGCGTCGTCCAAGGTCTCGACACTGCCTGCCTCCTCGACGAGCCGATCCGCAGCCGCGACGGCGCGATCCACCCCCGGCTGGGCCTCCTCTACGCGGCTCTCCAGCCACAGCAACGACTCTGCCTCGCGGATGTCGGCCTCGACCGCCAGCCCCGGGTCGTCCGGCGCGAGCGAGCGCGCGCGCTCGGCGAACGCGTGCACATCGGCTGCCCGCCCGAGCCGGAACGCGGCCGCCGCCGCCGCGAGCGCGGCCTCCGCCCGCCCCGTATCGTCGGTGAGCGCGCTCCAGCGCTCGAAGGCGACCGTCCACTCGCCGAGCTCGGAGGCGAGCGCGGCAACTTCCTGCCGAAGGGCGACGCCGTCGACCGAGGCGTCGGAGATGGCGGCGAGCATCGCGAGCCCCTCACCGCCGAGCAGTCGCCGCTGCGGCGAGCGCACGATCCGCAAGGCGAGCTCGTCGGCGGACATCCCGGCCGCCTGCCGGTGCTCGAGCGCGCGCGTGAGGAGTTGCAGATCGGCGCCGGCGCGCTGCTCCAGCCAGTCGGCGAGGAGGGCGTGCAAGCGGCGCTCCTCCGCTTCCGACAGCTCGCGCTCCGCCGCCTCGCGGATCAGGTCGTGCGCGATCCGCACCGACTCCGCCCCGCGCAGGACGAGAGCCCGGTTCGCGAGCACGTCTACCGCCGCCCCGAGCCGCTCCTCCGACCAGGCGACCAGCTCCGCCGCGTCCACGACAGCGAGCGGGCGTGCCGCGACCACCAGCAATGCGAAGAGCCGCGCCGCGTCCGCGTCTAGGGTCGCAAAGCGGGCCCGGATCGAGTTACCCAGGCTCGTCTCGGCATCCGCTGCCCCAGCTAGCGCCTCCAGCCAAAAAGGCGATCCCTGCGCCCGCTGCCAAACCACAACTGCCTCGGCTCGGCCGAGCCGGCGCGCGAGCGACAGCACCAGCTCGACGCCGTCGTCCTGGTCGAGCGGTTCGAGCGTCAACTCGAGGAACGAGTCGCCCTCGAGGAGCGTCCTCAGCGCAGCCGAAAGCGTCTGCGCCTCGACTGACGGCCGACTCGCATACACGACTACCAGCGGCAGGCCGGACGGCCGCGCCGCCGCGATGAGGTAGTGAAGAAGCGCAAGCGTCTCCGCATCCACCCACTGGAGATCGTCGACGACCACGACGAGCGGCCCGACGCCTTCCAGGCAACGGAACGCGGCCTCGAACACGCGGACCGTCTCGAGGTCGGCGCTGCCACTCGCCTCGCCGAACAGAAGACTCTCCAGCCGTGGCCCCACCTCTGCGACGGCCGAGAGCCGTCGTAGAAGCCCGCCGGCGGCGCCGAGCGGGATCTCCCGCCCCGGCTCGTATCCGTACAGCGGCAGCACCGGCAGCTCCAGCACCGACACCAGCTCGCCCAGCAGGCGCGTCTTTCCCAACCCGGGCTCCGCGACGACGACCGCGGCGGCCGGACCACTCCTCCTAGCCGCGGCGGCAAGAGATGCAAGCGACTGGAGCTCCCCAGCCCGGCCGACGAACAACGGCGCTCCCGTCTCCGCAGTCAGAACTTCAGCCTAGAAGAGGCGCCGAGAAAAGGCCAAACGAGCAGGCGCGATCGTGGCCCTCGACACCGGCTTCCCACGTCTCCCGCCCGGCAGCTGACCATCCATGCACGGCCGCTCATGCGTCGCGTCCTGCCGCGCCAACCGACCGCGCCGCCGCTGAACCGTGTGTGTCATCACCGGGTCCACACGCCGACAGCCACTGCGCCGGACGGGGGAGGCTCAAGCCGGAAGGACGCGGCGGAACTCTCAGCCAGCAGCTCCTACTGGAGCAAAACAGCTTGAACAAAGGGCCTGCGGCTCATAGCCGCGAACACGGCCGGACCTCTACATACCCATCGCGTGGTAGCCGCTGTCCACGTACAGCGTCGTGCCGGTCACGTTGCCGGCGCCGTCGCCGAGCAGGTACGCGGCCGCCGAGCCGACGTCGTCCGCCGTGATGTGGCGCCGGAGCGGTGAGCGCTCCTCGACGATGTCCTCCATCGTCGGGAAGCCGGCGATCGACCGCGCGGCCAGCGTCCGCACCGGACCGGCCGAGATCGCGTTCACCCGGATGTTCTTCTGACCCAGGTCCCAGGCGAGGTACTTCACGGACGAGTCCAGCGTGGCCTTGGCGACGCCCATCACGTTGTAGTGCGGCA
>DASSVP010000210.1:0-25082 GCA_035705985.1 Thermoleophilaceae bacterium | reverse complement strand
AAGCGCCACGTGGACGTGGGCATGCGCGTGGCCGACTACCCGACGATCCAGGACTACGTGGGCGAGGCCGTGATGGACACGAACGCCTGCCGCGTGTTCGTCATGTCCGTCGCCCAGGCCATGGACCGCGTGACCGACGACAACCGCCGCATCCTCGAGCCCGGCGAGACGGCGCGTGCCGACTACCTCCACTGGGCGTGGCAGATCAAGTTCGAGGCGGCGAAGAACACCGCGCAGCACGTGGACAAGATGCTCCACGCCTGCGGCGGGTCGGGCTACAAGCGCGACATGGAGCTCGAGCGCTACGTGCGCGACGCCAAGGCCGGCTGGGTCATGGGCCCGACGAACGAGGTGCTGCGCCAGTTCGTGGGCAAGGCCGTGCTGCTCGGCTTCGACGCGCTCGACTACTGGAACCAGACCTACAATCGGCGTGTGGTCGAGAACGAGGTGAAGAAGCTCGACTCGGCGGGCAAGCGCGACCTCGCGAAGACGCTGATGGAGCAGGCCGAGAAGGACGAGGCCAAGGAGCCCGCGGCGAAGGCGTGACGGTCCAGGCCACGCCCCCCTCGCTGATCGCAGGGCTCCGGCCGGTCGACCGGAGCTTCGAGAGCTGGTGGGTGCGGCCGGGCTCGGCCACCGCGGTCGAGCTGCACGCAGGCGACCGGGTGACGATCCGAGATCCGGACGGCGGCCAGCCGGCGGAGGTCACCCTCCTCCCTGAGTCCGCGCACCTCCGAGCGGATGCTCCGGCCACCGTCTTGCGCAGCCTGTTGCAGACGGAGGACGGTGACGGGTTGCTTCGTGACCTGCACATGCGTGGCCTGGGTCCGGAGGAGGCGCGGGCCGCTTTGATGTTCGGCGCAGCGAGCGAGGCGGGGGCCTCAGAGTCGTTCGACGTGGACCGGGAGTGCACGCTGGTGGTGGCGGCGCCGGGCGGCCGCGTGATCGACGGCGACCCGCCGGCGTCCGCGCTCGTCATCGAGATCAAGCGCCAGACGCTGCGCAAGCCGGCCGAGGCGCCGCTGCCCGAGCCGCTCGCGGAGCCGCGGCTCGACTTCCGCGTGGACCGCGCCAGCGCGCTCTCCTACGAGGTCAGGGAGGGCGAGTACATCCAGGTGATCGACGTGCAGGGGCGCCAGTGCTCCGACTTCCTCGCCTTCCACCGCGCGAAGCTCGAGAAGGGGCTCGAGCGGGGCATGGACGGCGTGACCACGCGCACGCTGATGGGCGCGGCCTACCCGCTGCCGGGGCTGTACTCGAAGTTCTTCGACGTGGACATGGACCCGCTCGTGCAGGTGGTGCGCGACACGGTCGGCCGCCACGACACCTTCGGCCTCGCCTGCACCCGCCGCTACTACGAGGACATGGGCTACCCCGGCCACGTGAACTGCACCGACAACTTCAACGAGCAGGTGGACCCGTACGGGATCGCGTCGCGCGCCGGCTGGGAGGCCGTGAACTTCTTCTTCAACACGCGGATCGAGGAGGACAACGTGCTCGTCTCGGACGAGCCGTGGTCGCGCCCCGGGGACTACGTGCTGATGCGGGCGATGACGGACCTCGTGTGCGCGTCGTCGGCCTGCCCGGACGACATCGACCCGGCCAACGCGTGGGAATGCACCGACATCCACGTGCGCGTCTACTCGCCCGAGAACCGCTTCTCGACGGCCATCGCCCATCGCGTGACCCCGGAGGCAGAGCCAGTGCTGACCAAGGAGACGGCGTTCCACCCGCGGACCAGCGAGCTCACGGAGAGCTTCGTCGAGTACCGCGGCTACTGGCTGCCGCACTGCTTCAACAACGAGGGCGGGATCGCGGAGTACTGGGCCTGCCGCGAGAAGGCCGTGGTGATGGACCTCTCGCCGCTCCGCAAGTGGGAGGTGCTCGGCCCCGACGCCGAGGCGCTGATCCAGCACGCGATCACGCGCGACGCGCGCCGGCTCGCCGTCGGCCAGGTGGTCTACACGGCGATGTGCAACGAAACCGGCGGGATGATCGACGACGCGACCGTCTTCCGGCTCGGCGATGACAACTTCCGCTTCATCGGCGGCGACGAGTACGACGGCGTGTGGCTCAAGGAGCTGGGCGAGAAGCTCGGCCTCAAGGCGTTCGTGAAGCCGACGACCGACCAGCTGCACAACCTCGCGGTCCAGGGCCCGGCCTCGCGCGACATCATGCGCGAGCTGATCTGGACGCCGCCCACTCAGCCGTCGCTCGAGGAGCTGAAGTGGTTCCGCTTCCTGGTCGGGCGGATCGGCGGCTACCAGGGGATCCCCGTGGTGGTGTCGCGCACCGGCTACACGGGCGAGCTGGGCTACGAGGTCTTCTGCCACCCCGACGACGGGCCCGCCGTCTGGGACGCGATCTGGGAGGCCGGGCAGCCGCACGGCCTCAAGCCGCTGGGCCTCGAGGCGCTCGACATGATCCGGATCGAGGCGGGGCTGATCTTCGCCGGCTACGAGTTCGACGATCAGGTCGATCCCTTCGAGGCGGGCATCGGCTTCACGGTGAAGCTCGACACGGAGGATGACTTCGTGGGCAAGGACGCGCTGATCGAGCGCTCCTCGCACCCGCAGCGCAAGCTCGTGGGCCTCGAGCTCGAGGGCAACGAGATCGCCGGCCACGGCGACGAGGTGTACGTCGGCCGCCAGCGCGTGGGCGTGGTCACGAGCGGCACGCGCAGCCCGACGCTCCGGAAGAACATCGCGCTGTGCCGGATGGCGGTGCAGTACGGCGACGAGGGCACCGCGGTGGAGGTCGGCAAGCTCGACGGGCTCCAGAAGCGGATCCCGGCGACGGTCGTGGGCGTCCCGTTCTACGACCCGAAGAAGGAGCGCCCGCGGTCGTGAGCGACGAGGCCCGCCCTCCGGAGTTCAACTTCCCGATTTCCTTCACAGGACCGGATGGCATCGGCGCCAGCCCGTTCGAGGAGTACGCCGAGGCCGAGCGGCCGGACGTATGCGATGACGGGCAGGACCCCGCGGTCGCGCTTCGCCGGACGCTCGGCATGTTCACCACCGGGGTGACCGTCATCACGGCGTTGAAGGGGGAGGAGGTGCACGGCATGACCGCCAACGCGTTCATGTCGGTCTCCCTCGAGCCGCCGCTGGTGCTCATCTCCGTGGACCGCCGGACGAAGATGTGCGCCCTGCTCCACGAGGGCATGCACTACGGGGTCAGCGTCCTGTGTGAGAGCCAGGCGGCGCTTTCCGACCGGTTCGCGGGCCGTCCGTCAGAGGCGGAGCCCAGGTTCGCGGTAATCAAGGAAACGCCGCTGGTCGACGGGGCGCTCGCGCACTTCGTGGCGCGCGTGGAGAAGTCGTACTGGGGCGGCGACCACTCGCTCTTCCTCGGGCGCGTGGAGTACGCGCGCCAGAACCCCGGCACGCCGCTGCTGTTCCACGGCGGCCGGTACGAGCGGCTCGGTGCCTAGGTCGATCGTCGTCGGGGTCGTGGGCGACTCCGGCGCCGGAAAGACGACGCTGACACGGGGCCTCATGCGCGTGATCGGCGACAGCCACGTGACTCACGTCTCGGCTGACGACTATCACCGCTACGACCGGAAGCAGAGGCGCGAGCTGGGCGTGACGCCGCTGCATCCCGACTCGAACCACCTCGACATCCTCACCCAGCATCTGACGCACCTCCGCCGCGGCGAGCCCGTCCTGAAGCCCGTGTACAGCCATCAGAGCGGGGAGTTCGAGGCGCCCGTCTACGTGAAGCCGTCGAAGTTCCTGCTGGTCGAGGGGCTGCTCAATTTCCATACCGAGACGCTGCGCAGCCTCCACGACGTGCGTGTGGCGCTCGCGCCTCCGGAGGAGCTGCGCCGGGCGTGGAAGCTGAAGCGCGACTGCACTCGGCGCGGCTACACCACGGATGAGGTGCTCGCCGAGCTGGACGCGAGACAGGCGGATGCCGAGGCGTACATCCAGCCCCAGACGATGCACGCCGACATCGTCGTCGCGTTCTCGAAGCGCCTCGACGCGGACGTGATCCTCCGCGACAGCCTCCCTCACCCCGACCTGTCGCCGATGCTCGACGGCCCGGCGCTCATCAAACGGGAGCGCGAGTGGCTGCTGCACATCCCGGGCGACCTCGACCCGGCGCACGCCGCCGAGCTGGAGGAGGCGGTCTGGGAGCGGATGAGCTTTGCCTCCCACCTGCGCATCCGGCGGCTCGGTGAGTTCACCGTCGGCACCGACCTCCACCGCTCGGACTCGCTCGCGCTGGTGCAGCTCCTGGTGCTCTATCACGTGGTCACCGCACGGGCGGCGCTCGCGATCGGCGGGTCGCCGCCGCGCACGGACCCGCGCTTTCCGACGGGCGCCGACTCGGCTTTGCACGCTTAGTCCCTGGTCTATAGGTTGGGTGGCACCCATGTCGGTGACGCTCACCCAGCTCGTAGCCTTCCTGACAGTCGTGCGGCGCGGCTCCGTGACCGCCGCGGCGGAGGAGCTGGTGGTGACGCAGCCGTCCGTGTCGGCGGCCGTCTCGGCGCTGGAGCGCGAGCTCGGAGTGCGCCTCACGGAGCGCGCCGGCCGGACCGTGCGCCCCACGGCCGCAGGCACGGCGTATGCGCCCTACGCGTCCGAGGTGCTCGGCCTGCTCGAGCAGGGGGCACGCATCGCGCGGGAGACCGAGGAGGCCGGACCGCATTCGCTCCGCATCAGCGCGGTCACGACGGCGGGGGAGTATCTCGTGCCGCAGCTGATCCAGGCGTTCCGCGAGCGGCGCCCCGAGGTGGAGATCTCGCTCGACGTGGGGAATCGCGAGCTGGTCTTCCAGCGGGTGCTCGACCACAAGGTCGACGTCGCGGTGACCGGCCGGATCCCCGACGAGGACCGGCTGGTGGGAGTCGACTTCGCGGACAACGAGTTCGTGCTCATAACGGCCGCGGGCGATCCACTCGCGCGGCGCCGCTGGGTCGCGATGGAGGAGCTCGAGTCGCGCCCATGGCTGCTGCGTGAGCCGGGCTCCGGCACGCGAACGCTTTGTGAGGAGTTCCTCGCGTCACGTGGCATCGCGCCCAGCGTGCTCACGCTCGGCTCGAACGGCGCGATCAAGCAGGCGGCACGCGCGGGGCTGGGAGTGGCGCTTCAGTCGCGCGCGGCGGTGGAGCTGGAGGTGGAGCTGGGCCTGCTGGCGACGATCACGCCGCGCGGCGGGCTGCCCGAGCGGCGCTGGCACGTCGTGCGGAGCGCCGTCGGCCCCGTGCGCGAGGACGTGGAGGCCTTCATGGCCTTCTGCACCTCACCGGCGGCTCGCCACGCGCTCGCCGGCTAGGTCGCACATCAGCTCGACCGCCTGATCGTCGTCGAGGCCCTGATCGTGCGTCAGCGAGCGCCAGGTGGTGAAGGCGAGCGCGTGGCCGATCGCCGCGCGCACCTCGTCGCGGCGGCGGCCGCGCTCCGGCCGGCCGCGCACGAGGAGGTCGTGGGCGGCGTCGATGAATGCGTGAAAGCCGGCGAAGCGCTCCCTGACGAGGGGCATGGTCACCTCGTCGCGGTGGAGGTTCTCCATCATCCGCTCGGTCCGGCGGTAGAAGGCGTACAGCTCGCCGAGCGCGATGCGGAGCCGCTCCGCAGGGTCCTCGATCGCCGCCCAGCCGTCCAGGTCCGGCGGTGGGTTCGCGGCCTCCCAGTGCGAGCTGCAGGCGTCGAACAGGGCGACCTCGTCGGGGAAGTGTCGGTAGACGGTCGAGCGACGGACGCCCGCTCGCTCGGCTATGGCGCTGACCGACGTGCGCGCGGGCCCGAGCGTCGAGTGGAGCTCCACGGCGCTTTCCGTGATGCGCCGGCGGGTCTCGGCCTCGGCCTCGGCGCGGCGCTTCTTCTCGTACCTTCGTGTTTCGCCGGTCATTGGTGTCGCATGAATATTGACAGATGGGCACGCGTCATGGTAGACATTTCGCAAGACACTACTGTACGACGAAAGGATCAGCGATGGACATGACGTATGCACCGCCCAAGATCGTCGGCCCGACCGACGCGCAGGAGGGGTTCCTCGGGAGCATCGGAGCCCGTTTCATGATCGACGGGGAAGAGGCGGCGCAGCGGTTCTCGCTCGTCGAGCATCCGATGTCGCCGCGCGCGCTTGCCGCGCCGCTCCACCGGCACACTCGTGAGGACGAGTACAGCTACGTGCTCGAGGGGCGCATGGGCGCGCTCCTGGGCGACGACGTCGTCGAGGCCGGCCCTGGCGACCTGGTCCACAAGCCGCGCAACCAGTGGCACACGTTCTGGAACGCCGGCGACGAGCCCTGCCGCATCCTCGAGATCATCTCCCCGGCGGGGTTCGAGCACTTCTTCCGCGAGCTCGACGGACTCGGGGGCGCGATCCAGGCGGATCCCGCGGAACTGGCCGCGCTGAACGAGCGCTACGGGCTCGAGATGCAGCCGGAGTCCGTCCCGGGCCTGCTCGAGCGCTTCGGGCTGCGCCTGGGCGAGCGCCTCTCCGGCGGCTGGACGCCGCCTCCGCGGTAGGTCTCAGCCGGCCAGCGCCGGCGCGGCCTCTTCCACGAGGGCCGCGTCGAGCGCCGCCAGCACGCGATCGGCCGCCTCGACCGACGCGTTGCGGCCCATCAGCCCGATCCGCCACATCGACGGGGCGTCCGGGCCCAGCCCACCGCCGATCTCGATGCCGTGGTCCCGCAGCAGCGCCGCCTGGACCGCCTTGCCGTCCACGCCCTCGGGCACACGCACGGCGGTGAGCGGCGCGAGCCGGTGCTCCGCGTCCGCCAGCAGCGCGAGCCCGCGCGCCTCGATCTCCGTCTGGAGGTGGCGCGCCGCCCTCTCGTGGCGGGCCCAGCGCTCCTCGAGCCCCTCGCGAAGCACCTGGCAGAGCGCCTCGTGCAGCGCGTAGATGCCCAGGATCGGCGCGGTGTGGTGGTACGCCGCGGGCCGCTCGATCCAGTAGCGCTCGAGCAGCAGCAGGTCGAACGAGAACGGGACCGGCGTCCGGCGCGCTCGCAGCCGCTCCATGGCGCGCTCCGACACCGCGACCGGCGACATCCCGGGCGGCGCAGCCAGGCACTTCTGCGTGCACGAGTAAGCGAAGTCCACGCTCCACGCGTCCACCTCGAGCGGTATGCCGGCGAGCGAGGTCACGCAGTCGGCCATGAGGAGCGTGTCGCGGTCCTTCAGGGCGGCGCCGAGCTCTCCGAGCGGGTGCTGCACGCCCGTGGAGGTCTCCGCATGGACGACCGCCACCATGCGCGCGTCCGGGTGGTCGTCAAGCGTGCTGATGATCGCCTGATTCGGGACCGAGTCGCCCCAGTCGGCGTCGACCGTCATCACCTCGGCGCCGTGGCGCCGCGCGATCTCGCTGATGCGCCGGCCGAAGAACCCGCACTGGGCGACGATCAGCTTGTCGCCCGGCTCGAGCAGGTTCGCGATGCCCGCTTCCATGCCGGCCGTGCCGGTGCAGTGGAGCGGGAGCACCAGGCCGCCGGGCGCGCGGTAGACGCGCCGGAGCAGGTCCACCACATCGAGCAGGATCTCGTGGAGGGCGGGGTCGAGGTGGCCGAGCATCGGCCGGCTCATCGCATCGAGCACCGCGGGGTCGACGTTGGTCGGGCCGGGGCCGCAGAGCAGGCGCTCGGGCGGCCGGAGCTGGGGAAGATCCATCACGTGAGGGTGGCGCAGGCATGCAACGAGTGCAAGCTAAGAGTTTTCAGTAACACATAGACAAATTTCTCTAAGAACTCTTGCCGGAACTTCCGGCCGCCGCTGTACTGGCGCGCATGACGCCGACGAAGACCCGCCTTCACCGCTCCGAGCTAGCCGTCCCCGGGAGCAACGTGCGGATGCTCGAGAAGGCGCCGTCGCTCGGCGCCGACGTGGTGATGCTCGACCTCGAGGACGCGGTCGCGCCCGACGACAAGGAGCAGGCGCGCATCAACCTCGTCGACGCGCTGCGCGAGCAGGACTGGTCCGGCTGCTCGGTCTCCGTGCGTATCAACGGGCTCGACACGCACTGGTGCTACCGCGACATCGTCGACGTGGTCGAGCAGGCGGGCGAGCACGTGGACGCGATCGTGATCCCCAAGGTGAGCGGCGCGGGCGACGTGCACCTGGTGGCCACGCTGCTCACGCAGATCGAGGAGGCGATGGGCCTCGAGCGGCGGATCGGCCTCGCCGTGCTGATCGAGACGGCGATCGGCATGGTCAACGTCGACGAGGTCGCCCAGGCGTGCCCTGAGCGCATGGAGGCGATGATCTTCGGGGTTGCGGACTACGCCGCGTCGATCCAGAGCCACACGGCGTCGATCGGCGGCGTGGACGAGAACTACTCCGTGCTCACGGACCCGAACGGCTCCGAGCATCGCGACCGCCACTGGGGCGACCAGTGGCACTACCCGCTCGCGCGCATCGCGGTCACGTGCCGCGCCTGCGGCCTGAGGCCGATCGACGGCCCCTACGGCGACTTCACCGATCCCGAGGGCTACGTCGCCGCGGCGCGCCGCTCGGCCGTGCTCGGCTACGAGGGCAAGTGGGCGATCCACCCGTCGCAGATCGCGCTGGCGAACGAGGTCTACACCCCGGCGCCGCGCCTCGTGGAGCGCACGCGCAGGATCATCGAGGCGATGCGCGAGGCCGCCGCGGACGGCAAGGGCGCCGTGTCGCTCGACGGCCGGCTGATCGACGCGGCGTCGATCCGCATGGCTGAGAATCTGCTCGCGAAGCTCGAGCAGATCGAGGCGCGCAGTGCGGGAGGTCGCGGGCTTGACCGCGACGGACCGTCGCCCTCTCCGCTCGCGGTCGCGCCGCCCGCCCAGGCCGTCTCGTAGTGGAGAGCGCAGCCCACCTCCAGGCCGCCTGCCGCGTCCTGCTGCCGGGCTACGCGACCGCCCAGCGCGAGCAGGAGCGCTGGGCCGTGCTCACGCGCGCGTGCCTGATGCGGCGGCCGGTGGACCGCGACGGCGAGCCGGCGCCGTTGACGGCCGAGCGCTTCGACGCGTTCGCCCTGCGTCTCCTCCTCGAGCCCGAAGCGGAGCTCGGCAGCCTGCTGATCGGCGGCGTCGAGCACGCGTCCGACATGCTCTGCGCGCTCTGGCTCTGCCGCCGCAGCGGGCTGTTCCTCCCGGCGTCCACGGCGCGTGGATCGGCCGGCTCCCGCTCGCGGCTCGGGCTCGTGCCGTCGTTCAAGCCCGCCTCGCTCTCACACGCGGCGAACACGCTCGCCACGCTCTACGCCAATGCCGCCTACAAGGGCCACCTCGCCGCTCGCGGGAACTCGCAGCAGGTGATGCTCGACGCGGCGCACGTCGACGTCCACGAGCGCCTCGCCCGCCAGGCGCGCTCGTGGGGCGTCGAGTTCTCGGTCTAGCTCAGCCGGGAAGCCGCGGCAGGTCGCTCAGCCAGGCGCTGCGGCCGCCGTTCTCGTCCCACAGCACCGGGAAGAACGACTCGTCGAGCGAGAGATCTCCTCTTCGCCTGTAGCGCGAATAGATCACGTCGGTGTTCGTCGGATGGAAGCGGGTCTCGACCGGCACGAGGTGCGATACCAGCGCTCGCCGCTCGACGGTCGACTCGTTGGGGCCGGAGCCGTGGAAGGTGAGGCTGTGGTGGAAGGCGCAGCCGCCCGGCTTCACCACCACCGGCACCCGCTCGATCTCCACGCCCTCAGGCTTCGCGCTGTTCAGTGTCGCCAGCCAGTCGTCGGGCGCGTGGAAGCTCCCGCGATCCGGCGGGAGCTTCGGCCACTTGTGCGATCCGCGCACGTACTCGATCGTGCCGCCCTGGGCGAAGGTCTCGTCGAGCGCCACCCAGCAGGTGATCATCTCGGGTGGCGATAGGTAGCCGGCGTACGAGCCGTCCTGGTGCATGCCGAGCGACTTCGTGCCGGGCGGCTTCCAGAGGCAGTGGTCCTGGAGCATGCGCGTACCGCGATAGCCGCCGAGGCGGGCTGCGATTCGGCCCGTCTTCTCGCTGAGCACCTGGGCGGCGATCAGGTCGTCTGCGCGCCAGCCGTTGCAGATCTGGCGCGTCACATCCTCGCGGTCGCGGCCCTTCTTCCAGTTGACCTCGTCGGGGGAGATCCCGGTGGCGTAGTCGCCGTCGAAGATCGCGGCGAAGCGCTCGCGGAGGACCTCGACGGCGGCGGGCGCGACCAGGCCCTCCTCGACGATGAGGAAGCCGTCCTCGTGGAAGCTCCGGATCTGATCGTCTGTGACGTCTTGAACCAATTTGTCCAGGTAGCCTAACCGGGAGTCGTGGACCTCAGCAACTTCATCGAGTCGGTTGCCGAGCCGACGCCGGCGCCCGGGGGAGGCAGCACGGCAGGGGTGGCCGCTGCCCTTGCGGCGGCGCTCGTGGAGATGTCGGCCGGGATCGCGAAGGACTCGGCCGCTGCTTCTTCCGCGTCGGCCCTGCGCCGGCAGGCGCTCGAACTCGCGGAGCAGGAGCTGAGCTCGTATGCGCCGGTGCTCGCAGCGCGAACGCCCTCGGAGCGCGAGGCCGCCCTCGCGGCCGCGAGTGAGCCCCCGGCCCGGATCGCGGAGACCGCCGCGGAGGTCGCCGCGCTCGGCGTGGAGCTGGCCTCATCCGCGTCCGCGGCCGTGCGGGGCGACGTCCTGACGGGCGTGGTGCTCGCCGAGGCCGCCGCCACGGCCGCCTTCCGCCTCGTTGAGATCAACATGGGCTCGGGAGCGATCGTCGAGCGCGCGCGCCAGGCGGAGCTGCGCGCCGCAGGGGCGCGGGCCTCCGCAACGGGCCACCCTCCGCCGCGCTGATCAGCGGATGCGGTTGCCCATCTCGGCGGTGTCGTAGCCGCCCAGCGCGGTGACCTCGTCGCGGAACTCCGGCGATGCGAGCAGGGCCCAGAGCGGGGCGAGAAGCACATCATCGATGCTGTCCGCCTGAACCACGAGGTCATACGGCTCATGCGCGACCGGGACAAAGCCGAGGCCGAAGGCGCGCGCGGCGGCGAGCACGCCGAGGCCGCAGTCGGCGCGGCCGGCCGCGACCGCGGCGGCGATGGCCAGGTGCGTGTGCTCCTCACGCTCGTAGCCCTGGATCGCTGCCGGTGAGATCCCGCGCTTCGCGAGCTCGTGGTCGAGCAGGACGCGCGTTCCGGCGCCGCGCTGTCTGTTGACGTAGCGGAGGCCTCTCCGCGCGACGTCGTCGATGCCGGTGACGTTCTCCGGGTTGCCCTCCGGCACGATCAGGCCCTGCTCGCGGCGCACCAGCCGGACGACGGCCACGTCCTGATCGGGCAAGAGCCGGTCGAGGTAGGGGAGCGTGTACTCGCCGGTGTCCGGGTCGAGGAGATGCGAGCCGGCGACGTGGCAGAGGCCGTCCCGCAGCGCGGTCAGGCCGCCGAGCGAGCCGACGTTCGACGACGCCAGCGTGACGAGTGCGTCCTGTTCGCGCAGTTTCGAGGCGGCGAGGTCGAGGACGAGGTCGTGCGAGCCGGTCACCACGATCGTGCGCTCGATCTCGCCGACGCCGCGCAGCAGCCGGACGGCTACGTCCTCTCCCGCGTGATGCCCCTCGAGCTCGGCCGGGACGACCAGCAGGCCGTCGGCCCTGACGAGCGAGGTCAGCACGCCGGCGCCGCGGGGAAGCGGCGTGGCGACGAGCCGGCCCGCGACCCTGCCGAGCCGCACGCGCACCCAGTCGTCCATGCCCATCGCGGAGGCGAGCTTGCGAGCGAGCCTTGCCGTCGCGACCGGAGCCTCAGGAGGAGCCGCCCCCTCGAGCCGGGCGAGCAGGGGCGCGGCGAAGATGTCGAAGGTGAGCGCCGCGGAGACCGGATAGCCGGGAGCGCCGAGGACCGGAGTGGGCAACGCGTCGTTCCGCACCACTCCAAGAACAACGGGGTGACCAGGGCGAACGGCCACCCCATGCACAGCGAGCGTTCCCACCTCCGCCACCACAGCCGCGGTGTGGTCGTCCCGGCCAGCGCTCGAGCCGGCGATCACGACCACGAGGTCCGATCGCGCCGCGGCCGCCCTCACCGCCGCCGCTATCTCGCTCGGCTCGTCCGAGACCACCTCGAACCGGTGCGCCTCGCAGCCGGCCGCCTCCGCCTGTGCCGCGATCATCAACGAGTTCGTGTCGGGTAGCTCGCCCGTGCCGAGCTCGGCACCGACCGGGCGTATCTCGTCACCCGTCGGGATCACGGTCACGACCGGCCGCCGCCGCACGACGAGCTCCCTCGCGCCGGACGCCCCGGCCGCCGCCACGTCCACGGGGCGCAGCCGGTGGCCCGCCGGAAGCAGCAGCTCGGCGGCACTGACGTCCTCGCCGATCGAGCGGACGTGCTGATACGGCCCGGCGGCCGCGCGGAGCTCGACGCCGTCGCCGACGTCGTGGACGTCCTCGCGCATGACGACCGCGTCGAAGTCGTCGGGAACAGGATCGCCGGTATCCACGATCTCGAACGAGCCGCGGGGGAGCACGACCGGCGAGGTCTCGCTCGCCCCGACCGTGTCCGCGGCTCTAACCGCGATCCCGTCCATCGCGGCCGCGTCGAAGGGCGGCGAGGATCGCGCCGCCCACACCGGCTCGGCCGTGACCCGACCGACCGCCTGATCGAGCGGAAGAGCGACCGCGTCGACGCGCTGCGGGCACCCGGCGGCAGCGCACGCCTCCTGCCAGGCGGCGAGCGCCTCGGCGGCGGGACGATCGTGGATGAACGGCGCGGAGCGGGCCATCCCGGACATTCTCGCGCTAGCGGTACAGCGTCACTTCTACGTCGCTGCCCGCCGCCAGACCGGTCGCCGCTTCAGGCACGACGACGTAACCGTCGGCTGCCGTGAGGAGGGAGAGCAGCGAGGAGCTGCCGAAGAGCGGCTCCGCCCGCTCGCCGCTCAGCCGAACCTGCACCACGTCGAGCCGGCCGGCCGCCGACGGCAGGTCGCGCGCGAGGACGGCGGCGACCCGCGGCTCGGGCGCCGGCTCCGTGCAGCCGCCGACCATCCGGACGATCGGCATGCCGATCAGCCGGAAGACGACGAGCGCGGAGCGCGGGTTGCCGGGGAGCCCGATGACCGGCACGCCGCCGCAGTCCGCGAGCAGCGTGGGCTTGCCGGGGCGGAACGCGAGCCCGTGGCACCAGATGCCCGGCTCCCCGAGCGAGGCGATCGCGGCCGCGGTCTCGTCCCGCGACCCGACCGACGACCCGGCCGAGACGACAACAACGTCAAAGGGGTCTGACCCTTTTCTGAGGGTGGTCGAGGGTTGGGGATCGAGCAGCCCGCGCAGCGTTGTGGTGAGGGCCTCCCGGTCGTCCGGCACGATGCCGATGAACTCGGGCTCGCCGCCGGCTTCGCGGACGAGCGCCGCCAGGGCGGGCGCGGTGGCGTCGCGAACCTGCCCGGGGCTCAGGCTCGGCGCGTCCGCGGGAACCAGCTCGTCGCCGGTCGACACGATCGCCACTCGCGGCCGCACGTAGACCGTTATTTCCGTGATGCCCGCCGCCGCCAGCATCCCGAGGTCCTGCGCGCGGAGCGGGCGACCGGCTGTCGCCAGCTCGTCGCCTGCGGCGGCGTCCTCGTCGGCACGCACCAATCCCTCGCCGGGCGTCACCGGCTTCAGGATCTCGAGTAACTCAGGTGTTGCGGACTGCGTGTGCTCGACCTTGAGGACGGCGTCTGCCCCCGACGGAAGCGGGGCGCCGGTTGCGATCGCCACCGCGGTGCCCGGGCGCACCTCGACCTCGGGTGGGTGTCCCATGCGTACCTCGCCCGCGAGGTCCAGGTAGCTCGGCAGCCCTTCGGAGGCGCCGTAGGTGTCCGCGGCGCGAACGGCGAAGCCGTCGACCGTCGCGCGCGCAAAGCCGGGCAGCGCGTGCGGGGCGAGCGGGGCTTCGGCGGGAATCCGGCCGAATGCCTCCTCGAGTGCGACCGCCTCGGTTCGAGTGCGGCGCGAGGGTCGGAACCCGGTAAGCGCCTCCGAGACGGTCTTGACGGTGAAGAACTCGCGCTGTCCCGGCCGGCTCACGTCAGGATGCGGGCGGGGATTCGTCGCCCGCGGCCTGGTCGGGCGCGCGGGGCGGGCGCGGCTGCGGGCGAGCGGCCGCTCCGCCGCGCTTCAGCCCCAGCACGCTGATCGCCGGCCCGAGGGCGACCTGCCCCAGCCCGCAGATCGAGGTCAGGCGCATCGTCTTCTCGAGCTCGAGGATCGTGTCGCTGACGTCGTCGGGCCCGCCGCCCGACTCGATCAGGTCGCTCAGCAGCGTGTGCGCCTTCGTCGAGCCCACCCTGCACGGCACGCACTTCCCGCACGACTCGTTGCGGAAGAAGCGGAGCACGTTGGTCGCCGCGGCGAGCAGGTCGGTTCCCTCGGCGATCACGACCACCGCGCCCGACCCGAGCATCGAGCCCGCCTCGGCGAGCGGGCCGAAGTCGAGCGGCACGTCGAGCTGCTCGGGCCCCAGGAAGTTCGACGACGCTCCGCCCGGCTGGAAAGCCAGCAGCTCGCGTCCCTCGCTGACGCCGCCGGCCAGCCCGACCAGCTCGCGCGTCGTCGTCCCCATCGGGACGCAGTACACGTCGGGCTTCTCGATGTGCCCCGAGACCGCGAAGAACTTCAGCCCCGTCCCGCCGTTCACGCCCTGCGACTTCCACCACTCGGCGCCGCGCTCGGCGATCACCGGCACGTGGCCGAAGGTCTCGACCGAGTTCATCAACGTCGGCTTGCCCCAGAGCCCGGCGATCCCCGGGAACGGCGGCTTGTTGCGCGGCTCGCCGCGATGTCCCTCCATGCACTCGATCAGCGCGGACTCCTCGCCGAGGATGTAGCCGCCCGGTGACACGAAGATGTCCACGGTCACACCGGCCTCGTCGAGCAGACCCAGCCCGCGGACGCGCTCGAGCTCCTTGCGCAGCACGCGCTCCTCGGGCTCGTACTCGTGCCGGATGAAGACCCAGCCCTCGAGACAGCCGGTCGCGAGCATCCCGAGCAGAAGGCCCTCGAGCACGAGGTGCGGCTGCTCGGCCAGAATCTGGCGATCCTTGAAGGTGCCCGGCTCGGACTCGTCCGCGTTGCAGATCGCGTACTTCGGCTCGGCCTCCTGCTTTGCGACGAGCTCCCACTTGGTGCCGGTCGGGAAGCCGGCGCCGCCCATGCCGCGAAGTCCGGCCTCCTTCAGCCACGCGATGAGGTCGTTCGTGTCGAGGTCCCCGGCCAGCGCTGAGCGAAGCACGCGGTAGTCGCGGGCGTCGACGGCGTAAGGGTCATTCGGCCGCTGAACGTCCGAGCGGCGCAGCTCCGTGGCCTCCTCGGTCACGAACGGCGCACGATCGCAACGGCCGAGGCACGAGACCTCGCGGATTTCGACGTCCGGGTCGCCGGCGTGCTCGGCACGGACCTCCGCGATGCGCGCGTCGCCGCCCTGGAGCCAGCAGCTCAGGTCGTGGCAGCAGGCGATCTCGGTCTTCGGCGGCGGCGCGGTGAGGAAATGCGGGTAGAACGAGATCAGGCCCTCGATCTCGTAGAGCGGACGGCGGCGCTCGCGGGACAGCTTCACGAGCTCCTCGCGCGGCAGCCAGCCGTGCTCGCGCTGGATCTCGTGGAGGTCGGGGATCAGCGAGGGGCCGGGAAAGCGGCCGGCGCGGGCCTCGGCTCCCGGCGGGCGCTGCGAGATCACGCGGGCGGCTCCGCGGCCCGGGCGGCGTCCGCAAAGCCGCCGGCGCCCGCGTCGCGCGTCGCGGCCGCCGCGTCGCCGTCCGTCGCAGTCGAGCCGCCGTCCGCGCGCTCGACCTTCACCGCGCAGAACTTGAACTCCGGGATCTTCCCGTGCGGGTCGATCTCGTCGATCGTCAGCACGTTCGCCGCGGCCTCGCGGAAGTGGAAGGGGATGAAGCAGGTGCCCGGGGTGTCGCGGTGACTCAGACGGGCGGACAGCTCGATGGACCCGCGGCGTGACGTGACGCGCACGAAGTCGCCCTCGGCCACGCCCATGGAGGCCGCGTCGTCGGGATTCAGGTACACGTGCGCCTCCGGCTGGATCGCGTCGAGCGCGAACGAGCGCCGCGTCATCGACCCCGTGTGCCAGTGCTCCAGCAGCCGGCCGGTGTTGAGGATGAACGGGAACTCGTCGTCCGGCAGCTCCTTCGCGGGCAGCCACTCGGCCGGCACGAGGTGCGCCTTGCCGTCGTCGGTGCCGAAGCGCTCGTCGAACAGCACGACGGTCCCGTCCGAGTGCTCCGGGTCCGGATTCGGATAGAGCTTCCCCGAAGCCCCCAGGTTGTCGTACGACAGCCCGGCGTAGTTCGGCATGATCGCCGCCATCTCGTCGAACACCTCGCGTGGCGAGCCGTACTCCATCGGCAGCCCGATGCGCGCGGCGATGTCGCAGATGATCTTCCAGTCCTCGCGCGCCTCCCCGGGCGGGTCGAGCACCTTGCGGCCGATCTGCACGCGCCGGTCGGTGTTCGTGTAGGTGCCCTCCTTCTCCATGTAGGAGGAGGCCGGCAGCACCACGTCGGCGAACTCGGCGGTCTCCGTCAGGAAGATGTCCTGCACCACGAGGAACTCGAGCGCGCTCAGCGCCTTTCGGACCTTGTTCACGTTCGGGTCCGAGAGGAACGGGTTCTCGCCCATCATGTACATCCCGCGCACGCCGCCGTGGAGCGCCGCGGCGATGATCTCGGTGACGGTAAGCCCGCGCTCCGGGTCGAGCTCGCGGCCGCCCCAGGCCTCGGCGAACTTCTCGCGGGCGTCGTCGCGCGTGACGAGCTGGTAGTCGGGATAGAACATCGGGATCAGCCCGGCGTCCGAGGCGCCCTGCACGTTGTTCTGCCCGCGCAGCGGATGCAGCCCGGTGCCCTGGCGGCCCACGTTGCCTGTGATCGAGCACATCGCGATCAGGCAGCGGGCGTTGTCCGTGCCGGTGGTGTGCTGCGAGATTCCCATGCCCCAGTAGATGACGCCGGCGCCGCAAGTGCCCCAGAGTCGTGCGACCTCGCGGATCGTGTCGGCATCCACGCCGCAGATCTGGGCGGCGCGCTCGGGCGGGTACCGCTTGACAGTCTTCGCCAGCTCCCCGTAGTTCGTGACCCGCTCGGCGATGAACTCGCGATCGACCCAGTCGTTCGCGATCACCTCGTGCAGGATCCCGTTGTAGAAGGCGACGTCCGTGCCGGGCTTGAGCTGGCAGTAGATGTCGGCGTGGTCGGCGATCCGCTCGCGCCGCGGGTCCACCACGATGAGGGTCGTCCCGCGCCGCTTCGCCTGCTTGAAGAACGACGACGCGACCGGGTGGTTCGCCGTCGTGTTCGTGCCCGCGAGGATCGCGACGTCCGCGTTCACGATGTCGCCGTACGTCGTCGACACGGCGCCCGAGCCCACGCCCTCGAAGAGCGCGGCCACCGAAGACGCGTGGCACAGCCGCGTGCAGTGATCGACGTTGTTGGTGCCGAAGCCGGCGCGAATCAGCTTCTGGAAGAGGTAGGCCTCCTCGTTCGAGCACTTGGCCGAGCCGAAGCCTGCGATGGCGCCCGGGCCGCCGTCGGAGTGGATCCCGGTGAGCTTCTCGGCCACGAGCGAGAGCGCCTCCTCCCAGCTCGCCTCGCGGAAGTGGGGGAGCACCTCGTCGTAGTCCACGAGCCCGCCGGGCTTCTTGCGCCCGCGGCCCTCGCCCTTCACGTCTGAGGAAAGCGGCCCCTTCGGGTACGACTCCTCGAGCCGGATCAGCGGCGTCGTGAGCCGCTGCGGCGAGCTGGCGTAGTCCCAGCCGTAGCGGCCCTTGACGCAGAGGCGCCGCTTCGAGCCGGGCTGCTCGCGGCCGTCCGCGAACGAGATCGCGTTCCGCTCCCGGTCGACGTGGTAGGTGAGCGCGCAGCCGACGCCGCAGTACGGGCAGACCGTGTCCACCGAGTCCAGCTGCGCGCGCGGCCTGATCGGCACGTCGTTGATCGCCTTGTTCACGATCGCGCCGGTGGGGCACGCGGCAACGCACTCCCCGCAGGTGACGCAGGACGACTCACCCATCGGGTCGTTCAGGTCGAACGCGATCAGGGTCGCGTAGCCCTTGCCGGAGCGCCCGATCACATCGTTGCCCTGGATGTCGTCGCAGGCGCGGACGCAGCGGTCGCACAGGATGCAGGCGTCGTGGTTCACGGCGATGACCGGGTTGCTCGTGTCGATGCCCCGGCCGCCGCCGAGCGGGATCCCGTCCTCTCTCCCGACCCCGTAGCGGCGCGCGAGCGCGAGCAGCTCGTTGTCGGCGGTCGTCATCTCCTTCGGGTCCTCGTCCGTCGGCGGCTGGTCCGCCATGAGGAGCTGGGTGAGCGTGGCGCGCCGCTGCTCGACCTCCGGCGGCGAGGTCTTCACCTCCATGCCGTCCTCGCATGGGCGCACGCAGGCGGCCGCGTACACGCGCGCGCCCACGTCGACGACGCACATCCGGCAGACGCCCACGGGGTCGTAGCGCTCGTCGTGGCAGAGCACCGGGATGTCGATGCCGACGCTCTTCGCGGCGTCGAGGATCGTGGTCCCCTCGGGCACCAACAGCTCCTGCCCGTCGATGCTCAGCGTGACCGTGCGAGCGGCCGGAGGAGCGGTGATCGTCACGCTCGCAGCCTAGCGCGGCTCAACGCGGTTGGACAAATATGTCCAGGCCGAGTTCCACGCGAGTTTCAGCGCGTGGGACCCCGTTCTCGTGCAGCCCGCGGGCCTCGTAGTAGCCGTCGACCATCGAGTTCAGACGCTCCCGCGTGAGGGTGGCCGGGCGGCCGGAGTCGAGCTCGAGCGGCTCGCTCAGGAACCGCTCCGGGAGGGTGTCCTCGGCGCGCGTCCAGCCCTCGCGGAGGTTGAAGAGGCGCTTCGAGACGACGATGCGGCGGGCGATCGTCCTGAGCTCGTTCTCGTCCACGTCCCACCCCGTGACCGGCTCGAGCAGCTCCGCCCACTCGCGCCAGGGCTCGTCGAACACGCCGCGCAGGAACTTGCACAGGATGAGCGAGTCCATGACCGCGGCGCGGTCCTCGGTCTCGACGGCGGCGTGGACGTGCGCCTCGCCGCCGGCGAGGCGGTCGAGGCCGCCGGACAGGTCCGCCTCGTAGGCGCCGGAGCGGTTGTGGTCGGCGCCGCGGGCGTTCACCGCCAGGCCGAGCGCCATCGCGTGAAGCGTGCGCGGCTCGTAGCCGGGAAGTTCGAGGCCCTTTACGTGCGGGGCGAAGTCCTGGCTTCCTTGGCCGACAACGTGCGCAGCCGCGCGCGAGCCCTCGGCGAGGAGGTCGCCGAGGCCGGTTCGCGTTCCGATCTCGGTGAGCGCGCGGGTGAGCGCCTCGGGGTCTCCGAAGCGGAGCCAGGGCGCCTCGATGAGGCCGCGCTCGGCGCACTCCATCGCCCAGGCGAGCGTGCCGCCGGCCGAGATGGTGTCGATGCCGAGCTCGTCGCACAGTGAGCTCGCGCCGAGGACGGCGTCGGGATCGGAGACGCCGCAGAGCGGCCCGAGCGCGAACACGTTCTCGTACTCCACGCGCGTGGTCCCGCCGCCGGGCGCGGCGTAGATGTGCTCGCAGCCGATCGTGCAGGAGGCGCAGTTGTCACGGGCGACGTGGCGGAGCTCGTGGAGCTGCTCGGCCGCCAGCTCGGGCGCGCCCTCGAACGAGGCGGCGCTGAAGTTGCGCGTGGGGAGCGTGGAGATCGCGTTGAACGAGAGGAGGTTAGCCAGGGTCCCGAGCTCGCGGTACTTCGCGGTGGCGGGGCCGAAGGAGCGCTCGCGGAGCTGCTTGGCGGCGGCGAGCACGGCTTCCGGGTCGGCGAGCGGCGGCTTGACGCCCGCGCCCCTGACCGCGACCGCCTTGATCTTCTTGGCCCCGAGGATCGCACCGAGCCCGCCGCGGCCGGCGTGGCGGCCGTCGTGCGAGACGGTGGCGTAGCGGACGAGCCGCTCGCCCGCGGGCCCGATCGCGGCGACGCGCCACGCCGGGCCAAGCCGGTCGCGCAGCCGCTCCTCGGCGGCCGCCGCGCTGAGCCCCCAGAGGTCGCCGGCGTCCTCGACCCGCGCGCCGTCGCCGTCCACCAGGAGGACCGACGGCCGCTCGCAGGCGCCGCGGGCCACGATCGCGTCGTGGCCGGTGAGCTTGCCCGCGATCGCGAAATGTGACGACGCGAGCGCATCGTTCAGCAGACCGGTCAGTGGCGACTTCGCGACAACCGCGAACTTCGCGCTCGTCGTGAGCGGGGTTCCGACGAGCGGCGAGAACACAAACGTGAGCGGCGACTCCGGCGCGAGCGGATCCGCGCCCGGCGGAGCGAGCCGATGCATCAGCCAAGTGCCAAGCCCGGCGCCGCCGATGGTGGCGCGCAGGACGTCCTCGGGGAGCTCGAGCCGCTCGGCGTCGCCGCTGCCGACGTCCACGACGAGGGCGCGGCCGAAGTAGCCCCCGGGCAAACTCGGTGCACTCCCGGTGGGCACCGGCGCGGAGGCCGCGCGCGTCATCGCGCCATCACTCCCAGGCTGTCCTCGCGGAGCGCGGCCCTCAGACGCGCGCCGAGCTGGAAGCCGGGCGCGGGGCCGTCGACGAGCTGCGCGGGGTGGATGCCGCGGATCGAGGAGGCGAGCAGCAGCTCGTCCGCGCCCGCCACTCGGTCCAGCGTGATCCGCTCCTCGCGCGCGGGATGCAGGGCGAGCACGCGCGCCCGCACGGTGCCCGGCAGCTGGCGCCCGTCGAGCGGCGGGGTGATCAGGTGAGTGCCCTCGACGATGAAGACGTTGGCGTATGCGGCCTCGAGGACGTCGCCGTCGAGGTCCACCAGAAGCGGAACCGCGTCGAGCCGAGCAGCGAGCTCGTCGAGCAGCCGCCGGTCGTGCCACTTGTGCGCGCCGAGCCCGCCGGGCAGGACGGCGGGCGCCACCGTCACCGGGTCCGGTGCCGGCTCGGTCTCGAGTGGCTCGGCGGTGACCGTGCACCCGTGAGCGGTCGCCAGCACGCGCAGCCGCTGGAGCGGCGCCGCGGCCGCTGCGGCAGCCACCCGTTCGCGGAGGTCCGCCGGCAGCTCCGCGCCGTACAGCGCGTTCACGCTCCGCTCGAGCCGCGCCAGGTGAGCCCGGGCGTCCACGGCAACCCCGCCTCGCACGAGGATCGTCTCGAACACTCCCAATGCCGGGTCGGGCCGGTCCGCCTCGCCCGCGAGCGCCGGGACCGGCGCGACCCGGTTCACGCGCGGCTCCTCCTCGATCCGGGCGCCCGCGGCCGCCACCACGGGCCGCGCCTTCACGAAGCACTCCTCCAGCTCGCTCTCCGCGATCGAGTCGGCGACGATCCCGCCGCCCGCGCCCATCCAGATGCGCTCGTCGCGAAGCTCGAGCGTTCGGATGGCCACGTTCAGCTCGAGTCCCGCCACCGGGCTGGCGAAGCCGACCGCGCCCGTGTACGCCTCCCGCCCGCCGGCCTCGAGCTCCGCGATCACGCGCATCGCCTGGATCTTCGGCGCGCCCGTCACCGATCCCGGCGGGAAGCCGGCCCGCAGGAGATCCGCGTCGCCCGCGTCCTCGCGCAGCGTGCCCGTCACCGTCGAGACCAGGTGCCAGACGCCCGGCGCGGCGCGCGGCTCGGTCAGCGCCGCGACCTCCACCGAGCCGTACTCGCAGACGCGCCCGAGGTCGTTGCGCATGAGGTCCACGATCATCACGTTCTCGGCCCGGTCCTTCGCGGATGCCTCGAGCGCGGCGCGGTTGTCGTCGGCGCGGGTGGCCTCGCGGCCGGCGGCGAGCACGCGCGGCGCGGTGCCCTTGATCGGCTCGGTCACCACCTCGCGTCCGCGCCGCCGCAGGAACAGCTCGGGCGAGAGGCTGCACAGGGCGCCCCAGGGCCCGGCGATCATCCCCGCGTGGCGTGGCTGGAGCGTGCCCGCCGTACGGGCGAAGAGGTCGAGCGGGTCCCCCTTCCATTCGGCCTCGAGCCGCAGGCAGAGGTTCGCCTGGAAGATCTCTCCGGCGGCGATGCGCTCGCGGCACTCGTCGATGGCGGCCATGTGCCCGGCGCCTCCGGGGGGCGCCGGCCGGAAGACGCCGACCCAGACGGGCCGCTCGCGGACGCCCTCTGCCAGCCGCGCGCGCAGCAGATCCAGCCGCGCGTCCAGCGCGTCGGCGCGCTCGTCGGTCCAGAGCGCCTCGAACCACCAACGGCCCTCGGAGTCGAGCCGGAGCACGTGGTCATGGAAGGCGAGCGCGAAGTCCGGCAGCGGGACGTGCCTTGGCGGTGGCGGGGGGACGGGCTCCAGCCGCGCGCCGAGGTTGTAGCCGAGGTAGCCGAACCAGCCGCCCCCGACACCCTCACCATCCGCATCCACCTCGGGCTGAACGTCCAGGAGCTCGAAGGGGTCGTCGTCCGGCCCCGCCAGCGCGACCGGCTCCGACCCCACGATCGCCCCGCCGCCCGCCCAGTCGCCCGCGAGTGCGAACGGATGCGCATCGCCGCGCACGAGGAGCGCAGCTTCTGCGGCAGCGGCGTTCCCCTCCAGCTCGATCCGGACCAGGCGGGCTCTGGCGGGCACGCTCATGAGTCTCAGCCTCCCGCGTCCGCGGCGAGGAAGGCCACCTCGTCACCGCCGGCGAGCGGAAGCTCGGGGTCGCGCGTGATCTGGTCGCCGTTGAGAGCGGCAACGACGTGGCGGTCGAGTGCGACACCGGCCGCGGTGGCCGCGGCCTCGAGGGTCGCGGCTCGCACCGACAGCGGCTCACGCCCGAGGTTGGTGGCGAGAGTGCCAAAGCGGCGCACGGTCACGCTCGGCGCCGCCCGCGCCCGCGCGCGCTCGTAGTCGTCCGGCTCGTTCAGGTTCAGCACCGACAGCAGCTCGGGGTCGGCGTCCGCGAGCTCCCGGTCGCGGAGGAGGACCTCCTCGGTCAGCTCGCGCACGCGGACGCGCTCGAACAGGAACGCCGGCCGCATCCGGTCCGCGGCGATGAGCTGATCGATTTCGGCGACCAGCGAGGTTCGGTAAGCCGCTGCCAGCGGGTGCCGGTAGCCGTCAACGATCGGAAGCGCCACGTCCACATCCTCCTCGCTTCCGGACCGGAGCACCGCGCGGACGAAGGCGGGGTGGAGGAGAGGCACGTCGGTGGAGGAGACGTACGCCACGTCGGCCTCGCCGCTCACCGCAGCGAGCCCCGCGGCGAGACCCTGAAGCGGGCCGCGCCCCTCGGCGGCGTCCTCCACCACCCGCACGCCGGGCACCAGCGCCGGCAGCTCCTGATCCGGCGCACGAGCCACGACGACAGGTCCGTCAACGGCTCGGGCCACGATCCCGGTCACGCGATGGAGCAGCGTGGAGCCGTGCCACTCGAGGCTTGCCTTCGGCCGCCCCATGCGGGTCGAGCGGCCTCCGGCGAGCACGACGCCGGCTAGCGCACTCACGGAGTGAGTGTACCTATTGGTCCAGCCGCTGGACCGGCTCGACGCGTCAGAATGAGGCTGTGATCGACGGCGCTCTCGGCGGTCCGGTCGACCAGGAGTACCTGCTGCAGGCGCGGCAGATGCAGGCGATGTCGTTCGCGGTGCATATCCCGCTCGTCTGCTTCGGGATCGCGTTCCCCGCGATGGTCGTGTTCCTCGAGGGCCTCTGGCTCCGGACCGGCGACCCGCTCTACCGGGCGCTCGCGAAGCGGTGGTCGAAGGCGATGCTGATCCTGTTCGCGATCGGCGTGGTCACCGGCACGATCCTCTCGTTCGAGATGGGCCTCCTGTGGCCCGAGTTCATGGCCACGTTCGGTGACGTCTTCGGGCTCGCCTTCGGGATCGAGGGGTTCTCGTTCTTCATCGAGGCGATCTTCATCGCGATCTACGTCTACGGCTGGGATCGCCTGCCACCGCGCGTGCATATCGCGGTCGGCGCGCCAGTCATCCTCGCGGGCTTCACCGGCTCGTTCATGGTGATCTCCGTGAACGGCTGGATGAACCAGCCGAGCGGATTCTCGATCCGGAACGGCGAGGTGGTCGACGTCGAGCCGCTCACCGCCCTCTTCAACTCGAACCTCTGGCACGAGTTGACGCACATGTACCTCGCCGGCTTCCTCGTGGCGGGCTTCCTCGTCGCCTCGGTTTATGCGTTCGGGTGGCTGCGCGGGCGGCGCGACCGCCGCCACCTGACCGGCCTCGTCGTCGCGCTCAGCTTCGCCGCCCTGGTGGCGCCGGCGCAGCTGCTCGTCGGCGACTGGGCCGCGCGCACGGTGGCCGAGCGCCAGCCGGTGAAGCTCGCGGCGATGGAGGGGCTCGAGAAGACGACGAGGGGCGCCCCGTTCGACCTGTTGGCGGGCATCGAGGTACCGAGGGCGTTGTCGCTGCTCGCGTTCCACGATCCCAACGCGACGGTGCGCGGCCTCGAGACCGTCCCGGAAGACGACCAGCCGCCGTCGGCGATCGTGAAGCTGTCGTTCCGCTTGATGGTCGCCATCGGCACCGCGCTCGCGGCGCTCGGCGCCTGGTTCCTGTGGCCGTGGTGGCGGCGCGGACGCCTACCCCGCTCGGCCTGGTTTCACCGCGCGCTGGTCGCCGCGGGGCCGCTCTCGGTGATCGCCCTCATCGCGGGCTGGGTCACGACCGAGGTGGGGCGGCAGCCATGGGTCGTCTACGAGGTGATGCGCACCGAGGCCGCCGTCACCGGGGCGAGCGGCGTTCCCGTCGGATTCGCGGCGCTCGGCATCGTGTACGCGGCGCTCGCCGGGATCGCGTACGTGATGCTCCGGCGTCTCGCCCGCGCCCCCTTTGAGGTCGAGGCCTGATGCTCCCAGAGCTCGCGATCGTGCTGACGCTGATCGGCGTGACCGCCTACGTCGTCCTCGGTGGCGCGGACTTCGGCGCGGGCTTCTGGGACCTCACGGCAGGTGGGGCGGAGCGCGGAGCTCCGGTGAGGGCGATGGTCAAGCGCGGGATGTCGCCGGTATGGGAGGCGAATCACGTCTGGCTGATCTTCGTACTCGTGATGTTGTGGACCGCCTTCCCGGAGGCGTTCGGGTCGATCATGTCCACGCTGTCGATACCGCTGTTCCTAGCGGCGCTCGGCATCGTCTTGCGCGGCGGCGCGTTCGCGCTCAAGGGCGAGGCGGCGACGATCGCCGAAGCGCGGGCCCTGGGTGCGACCTTCGCGCTCTCCTCGGTGCTGGTGCCCTTCTTCCTGGGCGCCTCG
>DASSVP010000209.1:0-7755 GCA_035705985.1 Thermoleophilaceae bacterium | reverse complement strand
GCCTGGAGGGGTTCGGGTGGACACGGCGATGATGCAGACTCCGGACGGCAAGGGACGCAACGGGCGGCTTGAGCTCGTGAAGTTCCATTCGGCGTCGAACGAGGGCGGCGGCGGGGAGCCGGCTCGCGGCTCACGCAGCCGCCGTGGAGCGCGGCGGAAAGGGGACCAGCGCGCCCGTCGCGCTAGCGTCCACGAGGCCACCGACCCACGAGGAGTCCCCATGTCCTATATCGAAGGCTTCGTCGCGGCCGTGCCGACGGCCAACCGGGATGTCTACATCGAGCAGGCCAAGCAGGCTGCCGGGTATTTCAAGAGCCTGGGCGCCACGCGCATCACCGAATGTTGGGGAGACGACGTCCCGCGGGGCGAGGTGACCGACTTCTACCGGGCCACCCAGGCGAAGGACGACGAGACCGTCATCTTCAGCTGGATCGAGTATCCGGACAAGGCGACCCGCGACGCCGCGAACGAGCAGATGAGCGCCGATTCCGAGGCGATGCAGATGGAGATGCCATTCGACGGTCGCCGGATGTTCTGGGGTGGCTTCCAGCCGGTGCTCGACGAGTAGATCGCAGCTCGCACCGCGAGGTGGTTGGGCGCCCGCCTCCTGAAGTGGCGCGATGAGCAAGCTTCGGTGTCACATCTCGATCTCGCTGGACGTGCGGCTCGAACAGGTCCGCGCCCTCGAGGCGCCCGGCGTCACCCACGTCAAGTACAGGCGCGCTGTAACGGGCGCTAGTCAGACCACCAGTCGCGCTGACCCTCCACGTCTCCGCGCGGATCCTCGCCGAGATTGGGCGCCCCGAAGACGAGCATCTCGAGGCCTTCCGGCCCGGCCTCGTAACCTCGCCACGTCCCGGGCGGGACGCGCACCACGTCCCACTCCTTGACCTCGACGATCTCGTCGTCGAGCTTCATCCGCCCACTCCCGCGCACGACCAAGTACAGCTCCTCCTGCTCCCTGTGCGTGTGGCCGTACGGAAAGCGATAGCCGGGCGGGATGCGCTGATAGCCGAGGCCGGACCGCTCGAGCTCGAGCGCCTTGCTCGCGAGGCGGAACTCCAGGTCCGGCGAGCCGTCGAAGTTGGACCCGACGTCGTCCAGATCCGCCTTGAGGTTCCTGAGCGTGAACGGCACGGCGCGACCTTACCCTGCCGGCGCCTCTGGAGTTCCGGATTCTGCGCCGCTACGACCTGGCGGTCGCCGGCAGGCTCTCGGACACCGTGCCGGGAACATGCAGCCAAGCGTCGTGCGCTGGTTAGCGCAGCACGCGGGCATCAGCCGGGCGGTCGAGCTCCTCATGACCCCAAGCTGAGCGCGCCCTCACCCGCAGCATCGACTTTGCCGGAGGACTCCGCGCTGGATCGCCAGAATTTCGACGAGCGACGGTGTCGCCTCACCATCACCATGTTCGGCTGGCGGCCGCAGTCGCGCGTCGCGGCAACCATGAAGGACTATCGAGCCGTGCTCTACGGCAGCAGCCGGGCCTAGCGGCTGATCGGCTGACCGATGCCGAGCATGTTGCCCTCGCTGTCTCGGAACCACGCCGCCCGCTCGCCGCTGCCCTTGCTCGGGTAGTTCCCCTCGACCTCGGCGATACCGTCGACCGTCGTCAGGCCGGGCAGGTCGTACGCCTCAAACACCACTCCGCGCGCCCGCAGCTCGCGGACGGTCGCTTCGATGTCGTCGACCTCCCAACCCATCTGCGTGTGTGCTCCCGAGGGCCGACCGGTCGACTCGAAAAGGGCAAACTCCCCTGCCGCGCAGACGTAGCGCAGGCCACCCTGCCGCTGCTCGACCGGCTCGAGGCCCAGCTTCTCGGCATAGAACGCTCGCGCACGCGCGAGGTCCTGAGCGGGAAGCCGCGTCGCGATCCGTCCGTTCGCCAGCATGTCGTAGCTGCTCCTTTCGGTTGTCAGTCGGTCACCGCCGCGTACACGCCGCGAGGCGGCAGACGACGTAGCTCCTCGACGTGTGCCAGAGCGCTCGGCAGCCTAGGCCTGGGTGCATGGCCTTCCTCCACGCGCGGTCAGCGGCCTTCTGACGAGCAGCTCCGAGACGCCGTAGCCGACCGCGGTGATGGCGACGCCGGCCGTGACGTCCAGCACGAAGTGGTTCCCGGTCGCCACGACCGCGACGAAGATCGTCGGCGCCCAGGCGAGCGCCGTCAGGCGCGACCACCAGTGCCGCGCGCCGGCGGCGAGCGCCACGGCAACCGCCAGGGCGAACCCGCAGTGCAGCGACGGCACGGCGGCGAACTCGTTGTAGAAGCTGGTCGTCAGCTTGGAGTCCAGCGCGATCCCGGTCTGGCCCGTGATCGTGTCGGCGATGCCGAGCTCGGCGAGCCGTGGCGGCGCGACGGGGTAGAACGCGAACACGGGCAGCGCGAGCATCCACGTCAGGAGGACCGTGTCGCGCAGGCGGCGGTAGATGCGGCGGTCGCGGCGATACAGCCATGCAAGCGCCGCCGGGACGACGACCACCTGCGCGGCGATGTAAGCGTGGTTCAGCAGCCAGAGCACGATCGTGCCGTCAAGCGCGCGCTGCACCGACGCCTCGACGGCGACGCCGGCAGCTGCCTCCACGTTGACGATCCGACGCGCGTGCTCGACCGCGGTCAGCTCGTCGCCTGTTATGACCCAGCGGGAAGCGCTGTACGCGAGATAGGCCGCTCCGAACAGCAGTGCCTGCGACGTCCAGTTCGCGCGCAGCGTCACGCCGCCTCTTCGTAGGCTGGTTCGGGGTCCCGTTCGGCCGGTCTCGGCTCGACGGCCGGGGTGGGCACCGGGCGCAGCACCGCGGCAGCGACGACGAGCGCGACGGCCACCAGCGCCGTACCGATCGCGTACGCCAAGTGGTAGCCCGAGTTAAGTGCTGCCGTGACCGCCTCGCCGTTCGATCGGAGCGCCTCGGTACGGTCGGTCGCGAACGTCGTGAGCACCGCCAGGCCGAGCGCGCCGCCAACCTGCACCGACGTGTTCACGAGCCCCGAGGCGAGACCCGAGTCGGTCGGCGTCGCGCCCGACATGGCGAGCGTCATCAGCGACGGGAATGCCAGGCCCGCGCCGAGCCCGAGTAGCAGGAGCGCGGGCGCGATGTCGGCCACGTAGGTCGCGTCGACGGGCGTCTGCGTGAACAAGATCAGGCCGGTTCCGACTGCGATCATGCTCGGGAGCAGCGTCGCCTTCGGCCCGTACCGCACGTTCAGCCGCGCCGACACGCCGAACGACATCACGCCCATGACGAGCGTCGTCGGAAGGAACGCGAGCCCGACCTCGAGTGCGTCGTAGCCGAGGATCCGTTGCATGTAGAGGGCCCCCAGGAAGAACATCCCGAACATCCCCACGACGAGCAGCGCCTGGACGAGGTTCGCCCCGGATACGTTGCGCGAGCGGAAGATGCGCAGCGGGACGAGCGGGTTCGCCACCCGCGCCTGGCGGGCGACGAACGCAGCCAGTAACAGGAGCGCGACAGCGCCTAGGCCGAGCGTCTGCGCCGACCCCCAGCCCTGCTCGGCGGCATCGACGATGCTGAAGACGAGCAGCATCACGCCGCCGGTGAGCACGACCGCGCCGACGACGTCGGCCCCGTGGCGCAGGCCGATGCCCGGCCGGGTCGGCACGTAGCGCATCGCGAGCAGCGCTGTCGCGACGCCGATCGGGAGATTGACGAAGAAGATCCAGTGCCAGTCGATCGCCTCCGTGAGGACGCCGCCGACGAGGAGCCCGATTGAGCCGCCCGCGACTGCCACGAAGGTGTAGATCCCGATCGCCTTGGCCTGCTCGCGAGGCTCGGGGAAAGTCGTCACGACCATCCCGAGGATCACGGCGGACGTGAGCGCGCCGCCGACGCCCTGCACGAAGCGCGCGCCAACCAGGACCCCTTGGCTCTGGGCGACGGCGCAGGCGAGCGAGGCCGTGGTGAAGACCGCCAGCCCGAGCAGAAAGACGCGGCGCTGTCCGACCAGGTCTCCGAGCCGGCCCGCGAGCAGGAGCAGCCCGCCGAACGCGATCAGGTATGCGTTCACGACCCAGGCGAGGTCGCTCTGCGAGAAGCCGAGGTCGTGCTGGATCGACGGCAGCGCGACGTTCACGATCGTCGCGTCGAGGACGATCATGAGCATCCCGACGCAGAGGACGTAGAGGGCCTTCCAGCGGTTGCGTTCGTCAGCCATTCGGCGAACGTACGCGCGGACCGGCCGTGCGACCTCGGGGAGGTCCCCGACTTACGTCCCTGAACTTGCGAGGGCCAGGTGAAGCTCCCCCCGACCCGAGATTCCCAGCTTTGCGTAGACGTGGCCGAGGTGCGTCTCGACCGTCTTGCGGGTCACGAACAGGGCCTGCGCGATCTCGGGGTTGGTCTGGCCCGTCGCGGCAAGCTCGGCCACACGCAGCTCGGAGGCAGTCAGCTGTGCGGTGCCTACCCCGTTCGGATCGCTCGACCGGCCTCCGGCCGCTCGCAGCTCGACGCTGGCGCGCTGTGACAGAGCGCGCGCGCCCAGCCGGTTCGCCAGCGCCAGCGCGCTCTCGAGGACGCCGCGCGCGTCCGCGCGCTGATTAGCGCGCCTCAGCGCGCCGCCGAGGTCGGCGAGCGCACGGACGTACTCGAGTCGTGCAGGCGACCGCTCGAGAACTTCGGCAGCGTCACGCAGCAGGCGCGTCTGCGCCTCGCCGGCGTCCACGAGCGCGCTGGCTCGGAGCGCGATGCCGATGCCGCTGGCTGCACCCCACCGGCGCGCGCGCTGCAAGTCCTCCGCGGCCAACGCGCATGCCCCCTCCGAATCCCCCATCAGTGCAAGTGCCAGCGCCGCTTGGGAGCGCCAGCGGGAGGCGACCGGGTGCGCGCCTCCCCACTGCTCGTCCAGGCGCCCGAACTCCATCAGGCCGTCGAACGCCTCGTCGGATCTGCCCTGGGCGAGGCGCAGCATCGCACGTGCCTCGAAGAGGAAGTTGTTCCCCGGGCCGAGCGGGATCTCTACGCCGAGCCCTCGCTCGCGCAGCACCGCGTCCGCCTCGTCGAGCTCGCCCAGCTCGATCAACGTTCGGATCAACAACGCGACCGCGAACGGCATGCCGAGTGGAATCTTGTGACACTTCAGCAGCTGGACGCCCGTGCGCGCGTCCGCTTCCGCCCGCCCTACCCAGCCGCGCCTGAGTGCTATCCACCCGCGGCGGGTGGTGAGAAACGCCGCCGGCGGGATCGCGCCACGTTCCCGCGCTTCGGCGAGCGCCTGCTCCACCGAGGCCTCCGCGACGTCGAGCGAATCCGTGGGCAGAAGCCCGATGACCAGCCAGTAGAGGGGCCCGGCAAGGTCGAGTTGGAGGTCGCGCAGAAGCCGCCCACCGTCGAGCGCGGTGTTCAGCTGCACGGCCGCCTCCTCGGCGCTGTCGCTCGCGCGCGCGCGCTCGTACGCTCGGCTCGCTAGCACCAGCCGCTCGCCTCGAGTGCGGCCGGCGAGGTCCTGGTGGCGCTCCAGCCGCTTGACGGCGAGCGCCTGCGTCACACCGCTGGCCTGGTGTGCATGGGAGGCGAGCTCGGATTCGAGCAGCAGAGCGAGCTCGCGATCGTCCGGCTCCAGAGCATCGATTGCTCCCTCCAGCACGCCTACCGCGCGGTTGGACTGGCCGGCAACGGCCAGCGCAAGAGCCAGCTGGCGCGATGCGATCGCGAGCATGCCGGGCTCCTCGATGCGGTCGACCGCGGCCTGGAGCCGGTCGACCGCCTCGGGTGATCCCAACCGCAGCTCGGCGGACCCGAGCTCGAGCAGAACGGAGACCATCGACTCGGGTGGAGGCGGCTCGCGCATCGCGCGGCGAAGCCATGAGACCGCCGCCGCGGGCGCCCCCCGGGCCAGCGCGCTCATCGCGACGCGGCGTAGCAGCTCGACGCGGCCGGGATCGCCCGACGGCTCGGCGGCGGCGATCTGCGCGGCAATCCGCTCCTCAGGAGCTCCCCGACGCGAGAGGATCCTTGCCGCGACCGCGTGGGCCCGCGCGCGTTCGATCGGGCCGAGGTCACGGCAGACGGCGGCTCTGACTATCCCGTGCGCGAACTCGAGCCCGTCGCCCTGTTTGAGGATCGCGAGCCGCACGAGCACGTCTGCCGCCTCGGCAGCCTCGCCCTCGGAGAGGCGAGCGAGCTCGGCGGCCTCGCCCAGAGCGGCGCCATCGCCCAGGACCGCCACGGCATTTACGAGTTCGGTCGCAGCCTGGGGCCGGCCCGACAAACGCAGGAGCACCGCGCGCGCCACCGCCGAGGGTCCGATCTGGCGCGCCTCGTCTGCATCGCGCGCGTCCGTCGAGATGCGCCGCTCGGCGGCTTCGCGCAGCAGCTCCTCCACGAAGAACGGGTTGCCGCCTGTCGCCTCGCCGCAGGCGGCCACGAACTCGGGCGATACGTCGTCGCCGAGCATGCGCCTGCAGAGCGCGCCTATGGCTTCCAGACTGAGCGGGCGCGGCCGTACGACGGCCGTGTCGGTGCCGGCGGCGAGGCGGACCACCCCCGCAACGTCCCCCTCGCCCGGGCGAGCGGTGGCCAAGACGACCAGTGGAAGACCGTCGAGACGAGCCGCGAGGTAGCTGAGAAATCCGAGCGACTCCGGATCCGCCCACTGGACGTCATCGGCCAACACAGCCAGGGGTCCGTCGGCCGCCAGGTCGTTGATGAGCCAGTAGAGCCCGTGGAGCATCGCAAAGCGGCCGTCCATCGAGGGCTCGTCGCTCTGCCGGTCGTCACTACACGGTATGAACAGGCAGCGGGCCAATGCGGCGGCGCCGGAGAAGCGCGCGTCGCGGTCTGCGTCCGACGCGCTGGCGACAACCGGGTCGAGCAGCTGGCGGACACATCCAAAGGCGAAGTCGCGCTCGAGCTCCGTGGCGCGTGCACGAACGACGGTGAAGCCCTCCTCGGCGGCGATCTCGCCGAACGCCCGCAGGAGGCTGGTCTTGCCGAGACCGGGCGCGGCCTCCACGAGCACGACGCGGCCGCGCCTACGCTCGGCATCCGCAAGCGCGTCGTGCGCTATGGCGAGCTCTTCCTCGCGCTCGAGCAGCGCCGCGGTCCACTGAACGCTCATCTCACCGATAAGACCGCTGGGAGCGGCGAAATTCATCGAACGCACGCTACGCGTCCGCCGCCGCTCCGACCTCAGGGAGTTCACCGATCTTCGTCCCTGATATCCCGAGCACGTGTACGAGCCGGCCGCGGCCGGAGATGCCGAGCTTTCCGTAGACGTGGCTGAGGTGCGTCTCGACGGTCTTGCGGGTGACGAACAGCGCCTGAGCGATCTCGGGATTGCTGAGGCCCTGTGCCGCCAGCTCGGCGACCCGCTGCTCCGAGGCGGTCAGCTGGTCCACGCCGGACGCGTCGCGCGTGCTCGAGCGCCCGCCGGCAGCCCTCAGCTCGGTGCGGGCCCGGTCGGCCAGCGCGCGCGCGCCGCAGCGCTCGGCGCCTCGGAGTCCGTCGTGCAGAGCGCGCCGCGCGGCGGAGCGGCGGTTGCCCCGTCGGAGCGCGGCGCCGAGGTCCGTGAGCGCACGCGCATGCTCGAGCCGTGCCGGGGACTGGTCGAGCGCCTCGACCGCCTCCGTCAGCCGCTCGACGCCCGCTACGCCGTCGTCCGCCACCCCGATGGCGTGCAGCGCGATCCCGATGCCGCTCGGGGCGCCCCACCTTCGGGCGCGAGCGAGGTCCTCGCGGGCGAGCGCCCGAGCGGCCTCGGCGTCGCCGAGCGTCAGCAGTGCGAGCGCGGCGCGCGAC